>JBKJPE010000176.1:0-13964 GCA_046595185.1 Nocardioides sp. | reverse complement strand
GCCGAGCACGACGACGCGCTCGCGCCCCAGCGCCGCATCGAGCTCGCCGACGCGATGCGTGCGCTCGGCGTCACCGACCACCGCTACCTCGGTGGCTTCGGCCGTTACCGCGACTCCGGCATGATCGGCACCCCGCCGAACGAACGCGCCGACTGCTTCTGGCGCGCCGACCTCACCGAGGCGGCCACCGAACTCGTCACGGTCCTGCGCGAGGTGCGGCCGCAGGTCGTCGTCACCTACGACCAGTTCGGCGGCTACGGGCACCCGGACCACATCCAGGCCCACCGGGTCGCCACCTACGCCGTGTCGTTGGCGGCCGTGCCGTCCTACCGCCGCGACCTCGGCGGGGCCTGGGAGGTCACGAAGGTCTACTGGGGGGCCATGTCGGAGACCCGGATGCGGGCCGGTCTGCGTGCCCTGCGCGACGCCGGGGACACCACGACCTTCGAGGGCATGGACCCCGACGGCCCCCTCCCGCACTTCGTGACCGCCGACGAGGACCTCGCCGCCGGCGTCGACGGCACCGCCGTGGTCGCCCGCAAGATGGCCGCGATGCGCGCGCACGCCACGCAGATCACGGTCGACGGCCCGTTCTTCGCCCTCTCCAACAACCTCGGCGACACCGCGTGGGGCGTCGAGTTCTTCCGACTGGCCAAGGGCAGGGTCGGCGAGGTGGGGGAGGACGGCCTCGAGACGGACCTCTTCGCCGGCGTCGTCGCCTGAGCGGTGCCTGCTCCGGTGCGGCTCGTCCTCGCGGTGGGCTGGCTCGCGCTCGGCGCGGTCGTCGGCTCCTGCGCGGCCCTGCTCTCCTCGCTGTGGTGGGGCCTGGCCCTGGGGGCCGTGGTCACGCTGGCGCTGGTCGCGGCCGCACGACCGGGCTGGGGGGCGCGGGTCCCGCTGGCCGTCGGCTGGATCGCCGCCGTCCTGCGCCTGTCGCTGCGCCGACCGGAGGGCGACTACGTGGTCGGCAGCGACATCGGGGGGTACGCCCTGCTGGCGCTCGGCCTGGTGCTGGCGGTCACGGCGCTCGTCACGGTGCCGCTGCGGCACCGGGGGGCGGTCGCCGAGTCGGCGTCCGCGCCCCCGTCTTCCTAGGATGGGACCATGAGCTTCTGGGACACCGAGACCAACGCCGACGGCGCGGGCCCGGGTGACCCTGCTCCGGACCCCTCCGACGGGGGGTCCGGGCGGGAGCGCGCAGGAGGTCTCGTCGCCGGCCTCGTCGTCCTCGGGCTGGTGCTGCTGGTCGGTGCCGGCTGGGTGGCGGCCTACTACGCGGCCGCCGACAACGTGCCCCGGGGGGCCAGCGTCGAGGGCGTCGCGATCGGGGGGCGCAGCCCCGAGGACGCCGTGCGGGACCTCGAGCAGGACCTGTCCGCGCAGGAGACGGCGCCGGTGGTCCTCCAGGTCGGTGACCGTGAGGTGGAGGTCGACCCGGTCGAGGCCGGGCTGACGGTGGACCACGAGGCCTCCGTCGGCGCCGTCGGCGGCGGACGGAGCTGGGACCCCCGACGCCTGTGGGACTACTACACCGGCGGCGACGACGTGGAGGCCGTGGTCGACGTCGACCGGGACGCCCTCGACGCCGCCCTGGCCGCCGCGGACGACCAGGTGGGACGGGCGGCCGAGGACGGCGCGGTCGCGCTGACCCCGTCGGGGCCCGAGGTGACCCAGCCGGTCAACGGGACCACGCTCGAGCCGGGCCCGGCGCGTGAGGCGGTGCTGACGGCCTTCCTCGACCCCGAGCCCACCGCCGAGGTCGACCTGGCGACGGTCGTGCCCGACATCGACCGCGACGACGTCCGGGCCGCGCTCGAGGACTTCGCCGACCCGGCCTTCTCCGCCCCGGTCACGCTGCGCTTCGACGGCAGCCCGGTGCGCCTCACCCCGGCCGAGCTCGCGCCCGCGCTGGCGCTGGAGGCCGAGGACGGCGAGCTGGTCCCGACCGCCGACGCCGACGTGCTGGGCGGCCTCGTCGACGCGCGGGTCGCCGCCGAGGGCGGGGATCCGGTCGACGCCTCCTTCGAGGTCGTCGGCGGCGAGCCGCGCGTGGTGCCGGCCCGGCCCGGGGTCGCCTACCAGCCCGCCGACGTGGCCGCCGCGGTGCTCGACGTGCTGGTGCGCCCGCAGGACCGGCGCACCGCCGACGTGCCCGCGAGCGTGGACCAGCCCGACCTGACCACCCAGGAGGCCGGCAGCCTCGGGGTGGAGGAGGTCGTCTCGGACTTCTCCACCTACTACCCGGACGCCGACTACCGCAACGTCAACCTCGGCCGGGCCGCCGAGCTGATCGACGGCACCCTGCTCGAGCCGGGCGAGACCTTCTCCCTCAACGGCACCGTCGGAGAGCGGACGATCGCGAACGGGTTCACCGAGGGCTACGTCATCAGCGACGGCATCCTGGTCGAGGACCTCGGCGGCGGCGTGTCGCAGATGGCGACCACCCTGTTCAACGCGATGTTCTTCGCAGGGCTCGAGGACGTCGAGCACAAGCCGCACTCGTTCTACATCGACCGCTACCCGGTCGGCCGGGAGGCCACGGTCGCGTGGGGCGTGCTGGACCTGCGCTTCCGCAACGACACCGACCACGGGGTGCTGATCAAGGCCGCGGTGACACCCAGCAGCGGGGCCACCCAGGGCGAGGTCAACGTGACGATGTACTCCACCAAGACCTGGGACGTCAGGAGCCGCACCTCCGCGCTGTACGCCTACACCTCACCCACCACGCGGGTGCTCGACACGCCCGACTGCTACGCCTACACCGGCTCGGAGGGCTTCACCGTCGACGTCTACCGCGACTTCTCCGAGCCCGGCAGCGACGAGGTCGTGCGGACCGAGCAGTTCACCACGGTCTACACACCCTCCGACGGTGTGGAGTGCGTGCCGCCGGGGAGCCCGCAGGCGGACTGACGGTCCTCCGGACGGGACGCGCCACGCCGACCCCGCGCGCCGCGGGCCGTCGGGCCCTACGATCGGCCGGTGCTGGTCCACCTGCGCCTGACGGTGCCCTCCTCCCTGACCTCCGAGGTACGTCGGCTCCTGCTCGACGACGGCTGCGGGACCAACGTGGTGCTGCACGCGGGGGCCTCGCTCGAGCCGGAGGGCGACCTGCTCGAGTGCGACGTCGCCCGGGAGTCGGTCAACGAGCTGCTCGGGCAGCTCGACGGGATCGGGGTCGGCGAGCAGGGCGGCATCGTGGTGAGCACGCCGGACAGCACCCCGTTCGCGGCCGCCAAGGAGCTCGAGGAGGCGGCGCCGGGCGACCCCGAGGACGCGGTGATCTGGGACTCGGTGCTCGAGGATGCCGAGGACGGCAGCGTACCGACGCTGCACTTCCAGGTGTTCCTGACCTGCGCGGTCATCCTGGCCGCGATCGCCGTGGTCACCGACTCGGCGGTGCTCGTGGTCGGTGCGATGGTCGTCGGCCCGGAGTTCGCCTCCGTCGCGGCCGCCTGCGTCGGCGTCGTCTTCGGGCGGTGGGGCCTGGTGCGCAAGGCCGTCGGGCTGCTGCTGGGGTCCTTCACCCTGGCCGTCACGGTGGTCACCGTGCTGGCCCTGGGACTGCGGCTGGCGGGCCTGCTCGAGGTCGCCGACATCACGGCTCCCCGGCCGCAGACCGACTTCATCTGGCAGCCCGACATCTGGTCGTTCCTGGTCGCCCTGACTGCGGGCGTGGTCGGCGCGCTCGCGCTGTCGCTGGGCAAGACGTCGGCCATGGTGGGCGTCTTCATCTCGGTCACCACCGTGCCGGCCGCCGGCAACCTCGCCCTGGGCCTGGCGATGTGGGAGAGCGGCGAGATCCTCGGGTCCCTGACCCAGCTGGGGTTGAACCTGCTCGGGCTCTTCGTGGCCGCCACGCTGTTCCTGACCTTCCAGCGCATCTGGTGGGGTCGGCTGTCGGGCTTCGTGGAGCGACGGTTCGGCGCGATGCGCTGACGCCGCGGTCTACCCGGACGGGCTGAGGTAGCGCAGGTCGTGGTGGCGCAGGAGCCCCAGCCGCTGGTAGAGCGCCAGGGCGGGGTCGTTGTCGACCTCCACGTGCAGCCACACGGTCGTGGCCCCCCGCGAGGCGCCCCAGTCGAGGACCTCGCGCATGAGCGTCGTGGCCAGGCCCCGTCGGCGCTGGTCGGCCCCGACGTGCAGGCCGTGCACCCCGAGCCAGTCGCCGTCGTACGCCGCGCGCACCTCCGCGACCACCCTGCCGGTCACCCCGAGCGCGACGTGGGCCCGAGGGCCGTCCTCGGCGAGCACCGGCGACGGTCCCGGTCCCGGCGGCCCGCAGGCCCGCAGGGCCCGGGCCACCGAGCCCAGCAGGAAGGTCGACGCCCCGCCCCCGACCTCGGTCCACCCGGCCCCCGAGGCCCGGTCGTGGACGGGGGAGCCGGCCTCGACCTGCAGCAACGGCTCGCGGTCGCGGGACCGGTAGAAGTCCAGGACCTGCTGGAACGCACCGTCGAGCGGAAGGCCGGGGTCGCCGATCGCCAGGGCGGAGTTGGCCCGCTTCAGCAGCCGGCCGCGCGGCTCGGTCTCGGTGCGCAGCACCCAGTCGCCGACCTCCTCGGTCGCCACGCTCGGCCACATCACCAGCGCGTGGCCCTCCGCCTCGCGGGCGGAGACCCGCTGGCGCACGGACGGGCGCGGCGGCACGGGCTTGCCCGACACGACGTCGGCGAGGGCGATGGTGACCGGGGGACCGGACTCCGGCTGCACCACGCACTCCTGCTCGCCCCACGAGGTGCAGACCCCCAGCAGGTCGGTCATCGCGGGGCCGCCGCTCGGGCCGGTCTCGCCCGGCACGAGGCGGCGTACGACCACGCGCCGGCCCACGACGTGCGGGCCCAGTCCACGGGCGGGGGGAGAGGGTGGCACGCGGGGATACTAGGCTGAGCGATGCTCGCGACATCCCCTGCACCTGCTCGTCATTGGAGGACCAGATGACCTACGTCATCGCCCAGCCGTGCGTCGACCTCAAGGACCGCGCCTGCGTCGACGAGTGCCCCGTCGACTGCATCTACGAGGGCAAGCGGATGCTCTACATCCAGCCCGACGAGTGCGTCGACTGCGGTGCCTGCGAACCGGTCTGCCCGGTCGAGGCCATCTTCTACGAGGACGACACCCCGGAGGAGTGGAAGGACTACTACGCGGCCAACGTCGACTTCTTCGACGACCTGGGCTCCCCGGGCGGCGCCGCGAAGATGGGCGAGATCGACAAGGACCACCCGATGATCGCTGCGCTGCCCCCGCAGAACCAGGAAGGCTGACGCTGAGGCGTCCCTCGCGTCCCTCGGTCTCCTCGCGACTGCCGGACTTCCCCTGGGACCGGCTCACGTCCTACGCCGCGACGGCGCGCAGCCACCCCGACGGGATCGTCGACCTGTCGGTGGGCACCCCGGTCGACCCCACCCCCGAGGTCGTCCAGCAGGCGCTGCGCGACGCGGCGGACTCGCCGGGCTACCCGACGACGGTGGGCCTCGAGGTCACCCGGCGGGCCGTGCTGGACTGGCTTGCCCGCGACCACGGCGTCAGCGGGCTGGGCCTCGACCAGGTGCTGCCGGTGGCCGGGTCCAAGGAGCTGGTGGCCCACCTCCCGGGGCAGCTGGGGATCGGGCCCGGTGACGTGGTGGCGTTCCCGGAGCTGGCCTACCCGACCTACGAGGTCGGGGCGGTCCTGGCCGGGGCGAGGCCGGCCGCGGCCGACTCGTTGACCTCCTTCGGCCCGGAGGTGCCGGCGCTGCTCTGGCTGAACTCGCCCGCCAACCCGACCGGACGGGTGCTGCCGGTCGAGCACCTGCGCAAGGTCGTCGACTGGTGCCGCGAGCGGGGCACGATCCTCGTCTCCGACGAGTGCTACCTGGAGTGCGCCTGGGACGCCGAGCCCGTCTCCGTGCTGCACCCGGACGTCAACGGCGGCTCCACCGAGGGCATCCTGGCGGTCCACTCGCTCTCGAAGCGCTCCAACCTCGCCGGCTACCGCTGCGCCTTCGTGGTGGGAGACCGCGCGCTCGTGGCCGAGCTGCTGGCCGTGCGCAAGAACCTCGGCCTGATGATGCCCGGCCCGCAGCAGCGCGCGATGGCGGTCGCGCTCGCCGACACCGACCACGCCCGCGCGCAGCACGCGCGCTACGCCGCGCGTCGGGTCCGGCTGCGGGACGCGCTGGAGGGTGCCGGCTTCCGGATCGACCACTCCGAGGCCTCGCTCTACCTGTGGGCGACCCGGGGCGAGGACTGCTGGGCCACGGTCGCCGACCTGGCCGCGCGGGGGGTCCTGGTCGCGCCCGGGGTGTTCTACGGTCCCACCGGGTCCGAGCACGTCCGGGTCGCGTTCACGGCCACCGACGAACGTGTCGGGGCCGCGGTGCGGCGCCTGGCCTGACGGCGGCGCGCGCCGGGCCTATTCCGCCACGTCGACGTGCACGTGGTCGCGGTGCTCGAGGATGGCCGCGGTGGCCGGGTCGACGTCGGAGACGTCGACGTCGTAGTCGCGCCAGCCCTCCCCGGAGCGGCGGGTCGTCCAGATCTGCGCGTCGAAGATGACCGTGTCCACGTCCAACCGGTCGGCCTGGGCCACCAGGTAGTGCGCGATCGCCCAGCCGCGGGTCCGGTTGTCCTCGGTGACCGGCCGCACGAAGGCGTCGACGGCCCGCCCGTCGTAGTGCGCCGAGCCCTCCATGTGGCCGGTCGAGACGCCCTCGGGGGCGTACCCGCCCAGGGGCAGGTCGTCACCGAAGACGGCCAGCAGCTCCTGGCGCACGAGGTCGGCGCGGGGCGTGAGCCCGACCCCGGTCAGCTCCGAGCCGGCCGGTTCGGCGTCGTCGTCGATGTCGCAGGTGAAGGAGCCGCGGGAGTTGCCGGTGAGGGCGGAGGCGAGCGCGCGGGCGTCCAGCTCGTGGTCGGCGTAGGCCTCGGGGAAGCCGGAGCGCTGCACCTCCTGGGCGGCCACGGTGATCTCGAGGCCCTCGTAACCGTCCACCTCGCTCAGGGCGTCGTAGAACGCGTTCGTGCTGTACACGGGGTCCAGCACCTGCTCCTCGGTGCCCCAGCCCTGCGAGGGTCGCTGCTGGAACAACCCCAGGGAGTCGCGGTCCCCGAACTCGACGTTGTAGAGGTCAGACTCCTGGTACGCCGTGGCCAGCGCGATCGAGGCCGCTCGCGCCGGCATCCCGCGGCGGACGGAGATCGCGGTGATCAGGGCGGCGTTCTCGGCCTGCTCGGCGTCGAGGCCCACCTCGTGACCCTCGACCACCGCGGTGCACCGCGCCGCCCCGGTCAGCACCGAGCTGCCGCGCAACGCCTCCCACCCGACGACGGTGGCCGTCCCGAGCACGGCCAGACCGAGGACGCCGGCCACGACGCCGCGCCGGCGGGCCGCTGCGGCGCTCCTGGTGGTCATGCCTCCATCCTCCGGGACGCGGCCAAGCGGTGCGGGTCAGTTCGCGTGCAGCGCGGCGTTCAGCGCCGGGGCGCCGCCCTCGCGCGCCACGACCTCGACCGCGCCCGAGACCGAGTTGCGACGGAACAGCAGGTGGTCCACCCCGGAGAGCTCCACGGCCTTGACCACCCGCGGCTCGTCGCCCCCGACGACGGTCACCTTGGTGCCGGCGGTGACGTAGCACCCGGCCTCCACCACGCAGTCGTCGCCCAGGGAGATCCCGATGCCCGCGTTGGCGCCGAGCAGGCAGCGCTCGCCCACCGAGACCACCTCGGTGCCGCCCCCGGAGAGGGTGCCCATGATCGAGGCGCCGCCGCCGATGTCGGAGCCGTCCCCCACGACGACCCCCGCCGAGATGCGGCCCTCGACCATCGAGGCGCCCAGGGTCCCGGCGTTGAAGTTCACGAACCCCTCGTGCATCACGGTGGTGCCCGGGGCGAGGTGGGCGCCGAGCCGGACGCGGTCGGCGTCGGCGATGCGTACGCCACCGGGCAGCACGTAGTCGACCATGCGGGGGAACTTGTCGACCCCGTGCACCGTGACGTGCTGACCACCCGCCCGGAGACGCGCCCGGGTCAGCTCGAAGCCCTCCACCGGGCACGGTCCGGCGGAGGTCCAGACCACGTTGGTGAGCAGCCCGAAGACACCCTCCACCGACATCCCGTGCGGCCGGACCAGGCGGTGGGAGAGCAGGTGCAGGCGCAGCCACACGTCCTCGGTGCTGGTCGGCGCCGCGGCCAGGTCGGCGATCTCGACCTCGACCACCTCGCGCCGCACGCCGCGGGCCGCGTCGGCCCCGGCCAGCACGTCCAGGTGCAGGTCGCCCCCGTCCGCCGGGGCTCCACCCAGCGCCGGCGCCGGGAACCACACGTCCAGCACGTCGCCGTCGGCCGCGATCGTGGCCAGGCCACGCCCCCGTGCGGCGACCGGGCGGACGGCGGCCGGGTCGGGGTCGGGGTCGGGGCTGCCGGCGTCGGCGCCGGACCCGTCCGGGTCGTCCTCGGTCGGCGGCATCATCGAAGCGTCGGTCACGGTGCGTCAGCCTAGCCAGCGCAGCCGGGCGACCACGCCCTGCGTCCCGGAGCGGACCAGGTCCGCGCGGCCCGTGGCCGCACCGTGGGCGACCTCGTGCCACGGGCCCAGGGCGTGGTGGTCGCGCGAGCGGGCCACCTCGGCCTCCGTCGGCCCGTAGGCCTCCCGCACCGCCGCGGAGAAGCCGGCCGGCGTGCCGTGCACCACCCAGGCCAGGTCGACCGCGGGGTCGTCGAGCCGGGCGTCGGTCCAGTCGATGACCCCGGTCACGCAGCACCCGGTGCGCAGGAGGTGCGCCGGGCCCAGGTCGCCGTGCACCAGCACCGGGACGACCGGCGCGACCGCCCGGACCAGCAGCGCCTCGGCGCGTGCCACCAGCTCTGGCGGGAGCAGGGGGAGGACCACGGCGGCCAGCCGGTCCCCCGCGGCCACCGGGTCGGACGCCGGCACGACGCCCGCGGGGGCGTACGTCGCGAAGCCGGTGTCGTGCAGGGCCCGCAGGAGGTCGCCGACGCGCTGCCCGTCGCGACCCGTCAGGGTGGCCGGGTCGCCCGGCTCCCCGGGCACCAGGCGGTGCCGGACCCGCCACGGGTCCGGCAGGACGACCGGGACCGGGACGCTCACCGGCAGCAGCGGCGCCAGGCGCGGCATCAGCCGGGTCTCGCGCAGGAGCGCCTCCCGCACCTCCGGTCGTCGCGGCGAGCGCTCCACCCACTGCTCGTCGACGACCTCGGTCACGCTGTCCCAGCCCTGCACCGCGACCGGGACCCTGCCCACCGGCCCGCCCCTGCCCGCCGACCCCGCTACTGGCCCGTTCGGCCGTCGACGCACTCCCGCAGGAGGTCGGCGTGCCCGACGTGGCGGGCGTACTCCTCCACGAGGTGCACCAGCACGTCGCGCACCTCGAGGTCGGAGCCGTGCCAGGACACCTGGGCGCCGAGGTCCTCGAGCCCGTCCACCACCTGCTCGGCGTGCGCCACCTCCCGCCGCCACGCCTCCCACGCCTCGGCCACCACCGCGCCGTCGGCGAGCGCCCCGTCGAAGTCCGCGTCCGGCTCGTCGGCGGTGGAGTAGAGGCGGGGCAGGTCCTGGCCCTCCAGGCACTGCCGTGCCCAGGTGTGCTCGACCTGCGCGAGGTGCCGCACGAGCCCGAGCAGCGACAGCGACGACGGCGGCACCGACCGCCGGGCCAGCTGCTCGGCGTCGAGCCCCTCACACTTCATCTGCAGGGTCAGCCGGTAGGCGCGCAGGTAGTCGACCACGCACGCCTTCTCCCCCCGGGTCGGTCCGGTCGCCTCGCGTGGGTCGGGCCCGTCGGTCGTCCACATGTCGCTCACCGGTCCACCGTGGCCCCCGCGGCCGGCCCGCGCAACGCAGTTCCTGCACGCGACCCCGCCGGGCTAGCCTCGCGCGCATGTCGGACGCACGGGGAGAGCTGCTGCTGGTGATCGGCCCGCCCGCGGTCGGCAAGATGACCGTCGGGCGGGCGATCGGCGCGCGCAGCGACTTCCGGCTCTTCCACAACCACCACACGATCGAGCCGCTGATCGAGGTCTTCGGGCACGGCACGCCCGCCTTCGACGTCCTCAACGAGGAGTTCCGCCGCCGCGTGGTCGAGGAGGCGGCGCGGGCGGGCACCCGCCTGGTCTTCACCTTCGTCTGGGCCGTCGACCTCGACGAGGACGCCGCAGCCGTCCGCGCCCTGGCCCGGCCCTACCTCGACGCGGGGCTGCCGGTCTCGGTCCTCGAGCTGCAGGCCGACCTGGGCACCCGGCTGGTCCGCAACGCCGGCGCCGACCGGATCGCGACCAAGCCCTCCAAGGCCGACCTGGCCTGGTCCGACGCCCACGTGCGCGAGATCGACGGACGGTGGCGGATGGGCACCGACCCCGACCGCCCGTCGGTGGCCGACGCGGCCATCGCCGAGGTCACCGGTGCCGCCGGGGGCGCCCACCTGCGCCTCGACAACACCGACCTCACCGCGGAGCAGGTGGCGGAGCAGGTGCTGACCTGGCTGGGGCACCCCTGACCCTCCGGCTGGCGGGAGCACCGCGCCGCGCCGTACGCTGGGCTCACAGGCGCTCGAGCCGTCATCAGCGGCGAGCCTCCGGAAGAACGGCACGGTGATCGGCGTGGTCGCGCAGCGACCGTCCCGGGACCTGCTCAGTAGAGCCGGACGGGTAGGCCCGTCACAGCCGCATGAGCGGCCCCGTCCCCGGGCACCCGGGGGAGGGGCAAGCGAGGTGGTACCGCGGCAACCCGGGTCCCGGGCGGTCGTCCTCGCGGTTTCGAGACGGGCCTGACGGCCCTCCTCAACCAGCGAGGAACACCATGACCTACCCCCTCGTCTCGCACGACCCCACCGGTCCCGACCCCTCCGGTCCGCCCGGGGTGCCGTCGAGCCCGCGCTTCCCCGCGATCGAGGAGCGGGTGCTCGCCTACTGGGCCGCCGACGGCACCTTCCAGGCCAGCGTCGAGGCGCGCGACGCCGGCCCCGACGGCTCGGGAGAGTTCGTCTTCTACGACGGCCCGCCCTTCGCCAACGGCCTGCCCCACTACGGCCACCTGCTGACCGGTTACGTCAAGGACGTCGTGCCGCGCTACCAGACGATGCGCGGCAAGCGCGTCGAGCGCCGCTTCGGCTGGGACACCCACGGCCTGCCGGCCGAGCTCGAGGCGATGCGGCCCAACGGCATCAAGACCACCGAGGAGATCCTCGACCTCGGCGTCGAGAAGTTCAACGACGCCTGCCGGGCCTCGGTCATGAAGTACACCGGCGAGTGGCGCGACTACGTGACCCGCCAGGCCCGCTGGGTCGACTTCGACCACGACTACCGCACGATGAACCCCGACTACATGGAGTCGGTGATGTGGGCGTTCAAGCGGCTGCACGACCAGGGTCTGGTCTACGAGGGTTTCCGCGTCCTGCCGTACTGCTGGAACGACGAGACCCCGCTGTCCGCGCACGAGCTGCGGATGGACGAGGAGACGTACCGCAACCGCCAGGACCCCGCGGTCACGGTCGGTGTGCGCCTGGAGACCGGCGAGCTGGCGCTGGTGTGGACCACCACGCCGTGGACCCTGCCGTCGAACCTCGCGGTCATGGTCGGCGAGGACATCGAGTACGTCGTGGTCGAGGCGGGCGTGCCGGGAGCCCCGGGGCGCACCGAGCGCTACGTCCTGGCCGAGGCGCGGCTGGCCTCGTACGCCCCGGACCTGGCCGGACCCGACGGCGGTGACCCCGTGGTCGTCGAGCGGCTCACCGGGGCCGACCTCGTCGGGCGGGGCTACACCCCGCCGTTCTCCTACTACCTCGGTCACGAGCGCGCCTTCCGCGTGGTCGCCGCCGAGTTCGTCACCACCACCGACGGCACCGGGATGGTCCACACCGCCGGGGCCTTCGGCGAGGACGACAAGGTCGTGACCGACCGCGAGGGCATCGAGGCCGTGATGCCGGTCGGCAAGGACGGCCGCTTCACCGCCCCGGTCGACGACTACGCCGGGATGAACGTCTTCGACGCCAACCCCCACGTGATCGACGACCTGAAGGCCGCCACCCGCGGCGAGGCCGACCACGGATCGGTCAGCGACGGCACGGTGCTGCTGCGCCGCGAGACCTACGACCACTCCTACCCGCACTGCTGGCGCTGTCGCGAGCCGCTGATCTACAAGGGCGTCTCGTCCTGGTTCGTCCAGGTCACCGCCTTCAAGGACCGGATGGGCGAGCTCAACGAGCAGGTGCGGTGGGTGCCCGAGCACATCCGCGACGGCCAGTTCGGCAAGTGGCTGGAGAACGCCCGTGACTGGTCCATCACCCGCAACCGCTTCTGGGGCAGCCCGGTGCCGGTGTGGAAGAGCGACGACCCGGCGTACCCCCGCCTGGACGTCTACGGCTCCTTCGCGGAGATCGAGCGGGACTTCGGGCGCCTCCCGCGGGACCGGGACGGCAACCCCGACCTGCACCGCCCGTTCGTCGACGAGCTGGTCCGGCCCAACCCCGACGACCCGCGCACGCCCGAGGAGGGCGGCAGCAGCATGCGGCGCGTCGCCGACGTGCTCGACGTGTGGTTCGACTCGGGCTCGATGAGCTTCGCGCAGGTGCACTACCCGTTCGAGAACGCGGACTGGTTCGACGGCACGGACACCATGCAGGGCCACTTCCCGGGTGACTTCATCACCGAGTACATCGGTCAGACCCGCGGCTGGTTCTACACGCTGCACGTGCTCGCGACCGCGCTCTTCGTCCGGCCGGCCTTCGCGGCCTGCGTCAGCCACGGCATCGTGCTGGGGTCCGACGGGCAGAAGATGAGCAAGTCGCTGCGCAACTACCCCGACGTGCGCGAGGTCTTCGACCGCGACGGTGCCGACGCGATGCGCTGGTTCCTGATGTCGAGCCCGATCCTGCGCGGCGGCAACCTGGTCGTCACCGAGCAGGGCATCCGCGACTCGGTGCGCCAGGTGATGATCCCGCTCTGGAACAGCTGGTACTTCTTCCAGATGTACGCCAACGCCGCAGGCGGCGGCCAAGGCCACGACGCGCAGTGGTCGACGGCGTCCATGGACCCGCTCGACCGCTACCTGCTGGCCAAGTGCCGGCAGTACGTCGAGACCATGACGCAGCAGATGGACGCCTACGCCGTCGCCGACGCGTGCGACTCGACGCGGACGTTCCTCGACGTGCTCACCAACTGGTACATCCGACGCTCGCGCGACCGCTTCTGGGGCGACAGCACCGATGCCTTGGACACGCTCTACACCGTGCTCGAGGTCGTCTGCCGGGTCACCGCGCCGCTGCTGCCGCTGACGGCCGAGGAGGTCTGGCGCGGGCTCACCGGCGAGCGCTCGGTGCACCTCGCCGACTGGCCCGACGCCTCCGAGCTCCCCGCGGACGACGCGCTCGTCGCCGCGATGGACCAGGTCCGCGAGGTGTGCTCGGCCACGTCGGCGCTGCGCAAGGCCGGCAGCCTGCGCAACCGGCTGCCGCTGGCGACGCTGACCGTGGTCGTCGACGACCCGGCCGCGCTGGCCGGTTTCGAGGGCATCGTCGCCGACGAGGTCAACGTCAAGCAGGTGCGGCTGCTCGCGGCCGACTCGGCCGAGGCGGCGTCGTACGGCGTCGAGCGTCGGCTCACCGTCAACGCCCGTGCCGCCGGTCCGCGCCTCGGCAAGGACGTCCAGCTCGCGATCAAGGGCTCCAAGTCGGGGGACTGGTCGGTGGCCGACGACGGCACCGTCACGTCGGGCGGGCTGGCGCTGGCCGAGGGCGAGTACACCCTCGACACGGTGGCCGGGTCCGCTGACGCCGACACCGCCACCGGCGTGCTGCCCGGTGGCGGCTTCGTGGTGCTCGACACCGCGGTCACCCCCGAGCTGGCGGCCGAGGGCCTCGCCCGCGACCTGGTGCGCGCGATCCAGCAGGCTCGTCGCGACGCCGGCCTCGACGTGTCCGACCGGATCTCGCTGACGATCGGTGGCTCCGAGGTCGTGCAGGCCGCCGCCCGCG
>JBKJPE010000028.1:0-24746 GCA_046595185.1 Nocardioides sp. | reverse complement strand
CGCCTGCGTCGGTGAGAAGACCGCCGCCTCCGTGGCGACCTGGGGCCTGCGCGCCGACCTGGTGCCCGCCGGCGAGCAGTCGGCCGCCGGGCTGCTCGAGGACTGGCCCGAGTACGATGAGACGCTCGACCCGATCAACCGGGTCTTCCTGCCCCGCGCCGACATCGCCACCGAGAACCTCGTGGCCGGCCTGGTCGACCTCGGCTGGGAGTGCGACGACGTGACGGCCTACCGCACCGTGCGCGCCGCGCCGCCGCCGGCCCCGACCCGCGACGCGATCAAGACGGGCAAGTTCGACGCGGTGGTCTTCACCTCCTCCTCGACCGTGCGCAACCTGGTCGGCATCGCGGGCAAGCCGCACCCGTCCACGGTGATCGCGGTGATCGGCCCCGCGACGGCGAAGACCGCCGAGGAGCACGGGCTGCGGGTCGACGTGATGTCGCCCGTGCCCGACGTGGGGGTGCTGGCCGACACGCTCGCCGACTTCGGTGCGGCCCGCCGTACGGCGATGGTCGAGGAGGGCGTGGCCGTCACCCGGCCGTCGGAGCGCAAGCCCGCGGCCCGGCGCAAGGCGACCTCGTCGCGGTGACGGGCGTCGCGCCCGGCGCCCTGCCGGACGGGGCGGGCGTGCCGGTGGTGCGCCCGCGCCGGCTCCGCAGGACCCCGTCGCTGCGCCGGATGGTGGCCGAGACGTCGCTGGAGGCGCGGCAGCTGGTGCTGCCCGTCTTCGTCCGCGAGGGGGCCGTCGAGCCCGTGCCGATCGGCTCGATGCCCGGCGTCGTGCAGCACACCCGTGACTCGCTGCGCCGCGCCGCCGCCGAGGCCGCCGGGCTGGGGCTGGGCGGGCTGATGCTCTTCGGCGTCCCCGAGCACAAGGACGCCACCGGCTCCGGGGCGACCGACCCCGACGGCGTGCTGAACCGCGCCATCACCGACGTGGTCGGCGAGGTGGGCGAAGCGCTGACGGTGATGAGCGACCTGTGCCTCGACGAGTTCACCGACCACGGCCACTGCGGGGTGCTGACGCCCGACGGGCGCGTCGACAACGACGCGACGCGCGTGCGGTACGCCGAGATGGCCCGCGCCCAGGCCGCCGCCGGGGTCGACATGGTCGGACCCAGCGGCATGATGGACGGCCAGGTCGCGGTGGTGCGCGCCGCCCTCGACGGCGCAGGGCACACCGACGTCTCCGTGCTGGCCTACTCCGCGAAGTACGCCTCCGCGTTCTTCGGGCCGTTCCGCGAGGCAGTCGGCTCCTCCCTGCAGGGCGACCGCCGGACCTACCAGCAGGACGGCGGCAACGCCGTCGAGGGCGTGCGCGAGGCCCGCCTCGACGTCGCAGAGGGCGCCGACCTGGTGATGGTGAAGCCGGCCCTGGCCTACCTCGACGTGCTGCGTCGCGTGCGCGACGTCGTCGAGGTGCCGGTCGCCGCCTACAACGTCTCCGGTGAGTACGCGATGGTCGAGGCCGCCGCCGCGCGGGGCTGGATCGACCGCGAGGCCGCCATCATGGAGACCCTGACCTCGATCCGGCGGGCCGGGGCCGACGTGGTCCTCACCTACTGGGCCGCCGAGGCCGCCGGGCTGCTCGCCCGTCGCTGAACGGCACCGGGAGCCACCGACCTTGGTCATTTTGTTACTCATTTGTTGATCAGGCGTGGCTCGGCCAGGGGTGTGGGCCCGGGCCGGACGGATCTAGTCTTAGCCCGTCGAGAAGGGCCGGGGGGCCCTGATCGGCGATCGGAATCCGGGGGGATTCCACGTACACCGAGGACGATGCCTCCGCCGGGGGGTGGAAGCGCATCGCGATCAGGTCAGAACCCGTTTGAGCGAGCCGGGGGGCTCGCTGAGGCGGGTTCTTTCCATGCCCGGACCGGCCGCGGGCGCCGCCGATGTGGTCGCATCCGCGCAATGGTGGAGTTGCTGCTGACTTCTCGCCGGATTCCTGCCGGAACCCGACAATTGCGCCGTTCCGGCCACCCCGCGCACTGTCGTCCTGGGACGGGTGCGTCAGGGGGCCATCAGGTCGGCGACACAGGCGTCCAGTGCCGCCCCGGTCGGGGGCGGTGCCTGCGCCAGGCACTGCGCGGTCGCCTCGGACTTGGACAGCGACCCCTCGACGGGGCCGGCGCCACCGCCGCCACCACCACCGCCAGTGCCGCCCGTGCCGCCGCTGCCGCCGGCGCCGAGGGTGTCGTCGACGCCCTCGCCCACACCACCGAGGTCACCGCCGTCACCGCCGTCGCTCGGGGCGGGGGGAGCGACCGGGGGCGCCCCCTCGTCGCTGCCACCGTCGGTCCCGGTGTCCGTGCCGGAACCGCCTCCGGGCGAGCCGCCCGTCGAGCCGCCGGTCGAACCGCTCGGCGCGACCGGGGCGGGCGGAGCCACGGGCTCGAACCGGGGCTCGGTGGGCGCGACCGGGGGTGCCGGGGCCGGCGCGATCGGCTCGGCGGCCGTCGTGCCGGTCGGGACGCTGGTGAAGTCGCCGCCGAGGTAGGCCTCCATCACCGAGATCACGAGGTCGACGTAGGAGTTGCTGTTGTTGTAGCGGAACACCGCGGCCCGCTGGCCCGGGCGCTCCGAGAGGTCGTCGGGGCCCGAGCACAGGTAGACCCCGGTGGCCAGGGCGGCGTCGTCGATGTCCTGCGGGTTCCGCTCACCGTCGCCGTCGGCGTCGACCCCGACCACGGCCCACGTCGAGGGGATGAACTGCATCGGCCCGACCGCCCGGTCGAACTGCTTGTCGCCGTCGATCTGTCCGGCGTCGGTGTCGTTGATCCGCGCCGTGCCGTCGCTGCCGGTCAGCGGGATGCCGTAGATGCCCGGGGTGGCCAGGCCGTCGTCGTCGAGCACGTTGCCGCCGTAGCGGCCGTGGTCGGACTCGACGCGCCCGACCGCCGCGATGAGCTCCCACGGGATCGAGCACGACTCGTCGGCGGCGTTGACCACCGTCGCGGCCCGCTGGTACGCCGCGAGGGCGGCCGAGGGAATGTCGTTGGTGGAGGCGTTCGCGACCGCCGCGTCCCGGCCGCCGACTCCCAGGGCCCCGGCGCGACCGGGGGTGGACAGGCTGGCCGGGGCCTCGATGGCCTGCTCCGGCAGCGTCGAGCCGTCGGGCAGCGTGCCGGGCTCGGGCAGCGCCTCCCGCTGCTCCACCGTGGTGAGGGTGTCCTGCGGCGCGGCCAGGCTCGCGGTCACGGCTGCGGACAGCAGCGCCAGCGGCAGGATGGCCGTGGCGTGCTGCAGGCGGCGGCGGGTGTCGGTCATGCGGGCTCCTCGATCGGTGCGGACCTTCCCCGAGGTCACGAGTGACTCAACGCACGTGTCGCACGCAGGTTACGCGTCAGTAGCCCGGAGCGGGGCCCCTTCGGTCACCATCGCGCGAGATCACCGGGCCGCGACTCGCCCGGCGTGCTCCACGCCACGCCCGCCCGGTTTGGGTGGCGTTGTGTCGCGCGGGAGGATGGGGGCGTGCCCTCCGCCACCCCGCCCCGCACGCCCTCACCTGCGCCCGCCTCTCAGGCCTTGTTCGCGCGGGCCCGTGCGGTCACCCCCGGGGGCGTCAACTCCCCGGTGCGGGCCTTCGCCGCGGTCGGCGGAAGCCCACGCTTCATCACCTCCGCGAGCGGCGCCTGGCTCACCGACGCCGACGGCAACGAGCTGGTCGACCTGATCTGCTCGTGGGGCCCGATGCTGCTGGGCCACGCCCACCCCGAGGTCCAGGCCGCGGTGCAGGCCGCGGTCGCGCGGGGCACCTCGTACGGCGCCCCGACCGTCCCCGAGGTCGAGCTGGCCGAGGAGATCGTGGCCCGCGCCCCCGTGGAGAAGGTCCGCTTCACCTCCTCGGGCACGGAGGCGTCGATGTCGGCCATCCGCCTGGCGCGCGGCTTCACCGGCCGTGACGTCGTGGTCAAGTTCGCCGGCTGCTACCACGGCCACGTCGACGCGCTGCTGGCCTCGGCCGGCTCCGGGCTGGCCACCCTTCGAGACGCTCCCTCCGCTCGTTCCTCAGGGACCGCCTTCGCGGTGCCCGGCACCCCCGGCGTCCCGGCCTCGGCCACCGAGCTCACCCTCGTCCTGCCCTACAACGACCGGGCCGCCGTCACCGCGGCCTTCGCCGAGCACGGCGACCGGATCGCCTGCCTGGTCACCGAGGCCTCGCCCGGCAACATGGGCGTCGTCCCGCCGGAGCCCGGCTTCAACGAGTTCCTGAGCGCGACCTGCGCCGAGCACGGGGCGCTCTTCGTCTCCGACGAGGTGATGACCGGCTTCCGGGCCAGCCGCCGGGGCTACTGGGGCCTCGACGGCGCCCTCGAGGGCTGGACCCCCGACCTGGTGGTGATGGGCAAGGTGATGGGCGGCGGCTTCCCCGCCGCAGCCTTCGGCGGCCGCGCCGACGTGATGTCCCGCCTGGCGCCGGAGGGGCCGGTCTACCAGGCCGGAACGCTCTCGGGGAACCCCGTCGCGACCACGGCCGGCCTGACCACGCTGCGCCTGGCCACCGACGAGGTCTACGACCACCTGACGAACGCCGGCGCGATCGTCAAGGCCGGGGTGACCGAGGCCCTCGACGCCGCCGGCGTGGCCCACGCGGTGCAGTCCGCCGGCACGATGTTCTCGGTCTTCCTCACCGAGGGCCCGGTGCGCGACTTCGCCGACGCCTCGCGCACCGACACCACGGCGTACGGCGCGTTCTTCCACGCCATGCTCGACCGCGGCGTCTACCTCCCGCCGTCGGCGTACGAGTCGTGGTTCCTCTCCGCCGCTCACGACGACCGGGCGATCCAGACCGTCCTCGACGCGCTGCCCGACGCGGCCCGCGCGGCCGCGGCCGTGCAGGGCGCCGAGCAGCACGGGAGCGGGGTGTGAGCGCCCCGGCACCGGGCACGACCCGGACCGTGGTGCACCTGCTTCGCCACGGCGAGGTCCACAACCCGCGCGGGGTCCTCTACGGCCGCCGCGACGGCTTCCACCTGTCGGCCCGCGGGCAACAGATGGCCGACAAGGTCGCCGACGCCCTCGCCCACCGCGACATCACCCACCTGCGCGCCTCCCCGCTGGAGCGGGTCCAGGAGACCATCGCGCCCCTGGCCGCGGCCCGTGGTCTGCCGGTGCGCACCGACGAGCGGGTCATCGAGTCCGGCAACGTCTTCGAGGGCGAGCGCTTCGGCCCCGGCCACCACGCACTCCGGGACCCCCGCACCTGGCGCCACCTCTACAACCCCTGGCGCCCGTCGTGGGGCGAGCCCTACCGCGACATCGTCGGCCGGATGATGGCCGCGGTCCACGACGCCCGTCGAGAGGCGCACGGCCACGAGGCGGTCGTGGTCTCCCACCAGCTGCCGATCTGGACGACCCGGCTCCACGTCGAGGGCCGCTCGTTCCTGCACCTGCCCCAGCACCGTCGCTGCACGCTGTGCTCGGTCACCTCGTTGCACTTCGACGACGAGCGGCTGGTCACGCTGACCTACTCCGAGCCGGCCGCCGACCTGATCCCCGCCGCCGAGCGCGGCCACGCCTTCTCCTCCGGCGGCACCGAGCAGGCCCCGGGCGAGGGCCGACGATGAGCCGCGCCTGCCGTAGCCCCCGGTCCCACCGGCGCGCCGCCCTGGTCGCCACCGTCGCCGCGTCCTCGCTGCTGCTCGCCGGCTGCAGCGGGCTGGAGGGCACCGGCGACCTGCAGTACGTGGGCGGCATGGGCAACGTCGTCGAGATCCCGGAGGCCGACCGCGGCGAGCCGGTCGAGCTGAGCGGGGAGTCGATCCAGGGCGAGCCGCTCGATCTCGCCGACAGCCGCGGCGAGGTCACCGTGGTCAACGTGTGGTGGTCCGGCTGTGCGCCGTGCCGCTCGGAGATGCCGATGCTGGTGGACGCCGCCGAGGAGATGGACGACGTCACCTTCATCGGGATCAACACCCGTGACCCGGGGCTCGGCACCGCCCAGGCCTTTGAGAAGGAGGTCGGCATGACCTACCCGTCCTTCTTCGACGACAGCGCGACCCCGCTGCTGGCCTTCCCGGCGCCCTACCAGCCCCAGGCGATGCCGAGCACCGTCGTGCTCGACGAGGAGGGCCGGGTCGGCGCGCTGGTCAGCGGCGAGATCCCCTCCGCGCTGACGCTCAAGCAGGTCGTGGACGGGGTGCGCCGCGATGGTTGAGTGGTTCACCCAGCAGGCCGCGGCCGGCTCCTTGACCCTGGCCCTGCCGGTCGCCCTGATCGCCGGTCTGGTCTCGTTCTTCTCCCCCTGCTGCATCCCGTTGCTGCCGGGCTACCTGTCCTACGCGACGGGGCTCTCCGGCGCCGATCTGGCCGACGGCAAGGCAGCCGAGCACCGGGGCCGGATGCTGCTCGGCTCGATGCTCTTCGTGCTCGGCTTCGCCTCCGTCTTCGTGGCGATCGGCGCAGCCTCCGGGGCGCTCGGGCTGTGGCTGCGGTCCTACCAGCGCGAGATCACCGTGGTCTCCGGCATCGTGATCATCGTGCTCGGCCTGGCCTTCGCCGGGCTCATCCCCGTTCTCCAGCGCGAGTGGCGGGTCCGCACGATCCCTGCCGTGGGGCTGGCCGCGGCCCCGCTGATCGGGGTGATCTTCGGGCTCGGCTGGACCCCGTGCATCGGGCCCACGCTCGGGGTGATCACCACGTTGTCGATCAACGAGGCCACCGCGGCACGGGGCGCGCTGCTCTCCGGGGTCTACGCCCTCGGCCTCGGCATCCCGTTCATCGTCGCCGGCCTTGCCTACCGCCGCGCCCTCGGCGCGGTCGCCTTCATCCGGCGCCACCAGGCCTGGGTGACCCGGATCGGCGGGCTGATGCTCGTCCTGGTCGGGCTCGCCCTGGTCACCGGTGCCTGGGACCAGCTGGTCACCTGGGTGCAGATCCAGTTCGTCAGTGACTTCCAGGTGAGCGTGTGAGCACCGACGTCCAGCAGACCCAGCCGGCGGCCGGCTCCCAGCCCGAGCCGCCCCAGGCCCCGCCCGCGCGACGCCCCGGCGAGCTCGGGATTCGCGAGCTCAGCCGATGGTCGTGGCGTCAGCTGGCCTCGATGCGCACCGCGCTGGTGCTGCTGCTGCTGCTGGCGCTGGCTGCCGTACCCGGCTCCGTGGTGCCGCAGGACTCCGTCGACTCCCTGGCGGCGTCCCGGTGGCGCGACGTCCACACGACGCTGACGCCGATCTACGAGCGGCTCGGGCTGTTCTCGGTCTACGACTCGCCCTGGTTCTCCGCGATCTACCTGTTGCTCGTGGTGTCGTTGATCGGCTGCATCGTCCCGCGCACGTTCGTCTACTGGCGCGGGTTGCGCGCGAAGCCGCCGGTCGCCCCGCGCAACCTGGCCCGGCTGCCCGAGCACGCGACGTACCGCGTCTCCGCCTCCCCGCACACCGTCCTCGACGACGCCCGACGTGAGCTGCGCAAGCGGCGCTACCGGGTCCGCGTCGACGACGACGCCGGGCCCGAGGGCGGGTGGGTGGCCGCCGAGCGCGGCTACCTCCGCGAGGCCGGCAACCTGCTCTTCCACGTGTCGGTGATCGTGGTGATGGTCGGGTTCGGGCTCGGGGGGCTCTTCGGCTACCAGGGCGGCGTGATCCTGGTCCAGGGCACCGGCTTCGCCAACAACCTGACGCAGTACGACGACTTCAACCCCGGCTCGCTGTTCGACCCCACCGAGATGGAGCCGTTCTCCTTCATCGTCGACGAGTTCAGCGCCGAGTGGATCGAGTCCGGCGCCGGGCGCGGCATGGCCCGCGGCTTCCAGGCCGACCTGTCCTACCAGGAGAGCCCGGACGCCGAGAGCGAGCAGTACGCCCTGCGGGTCAACCACCCGCTGTCGATCGGTGACACCGAGGTCTTCCTGATCGGCCACGGCTACGCCCCGGTGATCACCGTCCGCGACGGCAACGGCGACGTGGCCTACCAGCAGCCGACCGTGTTCCTGCCCCAGGACCAGGGCCTGCTGTCCTACGGCGTGGTCAAGGCCTCCTCCGGGGAGCCGACCGAGATCGGGCTCGAGGGCATGTTCTACCCGACCTTCGTGCTGATCGACGGCGACCCGGTCAACGTGATGGGCGACGACCGCAACCCCACCTTGTCGATGAGCGTCTTCGCCGGCGACCTGGGGTTGGAGGACGGCACGCCTCAGTCGGTCTACGTCCTCGACAAGGACGACGCCCCGCAGGTCAGGGATGACGAGGGCGACCCGCTGCGACTCGACCTTCAGCCCGGGCAGACCGCGGAGCTGCCCGACGGCCTGGGCTCGGTCACCTTCGAGGGCGTCGAGCCGTGGACCCGGGTCCAGATCAGCCAGACCCCCGGCAAGGAGATCGCGCTGGCCGGGGTCGTGCTCGCGCTGATCGGCCTGCTGGGCTCGCTGTTCATCCGCCCGCGCCGGATCTGGGTGCGTGCGCAGAAGGCTGACCAGGGCGGTGGGACCATGGTGCAGGTGGCCGTGCTGCACCGCTCCAACGCCGGGCCCGAGCCCGACGACGAGGACGCGGGGCCGCACGAGCTGGACAAGCTCGTGGCCGCCCTCGGAGGACCCACGGGCGGCACCGTCCGTGGAGCAGGACCTGCAGGAGGGGACCAGTCGTGAGCGACACCGCATGGGAGATGCTCTCCAACCAGGCCGTCGGGGCCGCGGGGATCGTCTACTTCCTCGCGCTGCTGGCGCACCTCGTGGAGTGGGCCGCGCTGCGGCAGCCGGGCGCCACCGAGGCCTCGCGGGCCACCCCGACCCCCGCACGCGTGTCCGCGGGCGGCGGTGTCGCCGTGGCGACCGGCCCCGGTGACGCGCCCGGCGCACCGCTCGACGGGGGCGGGGCGGCGTACCGCGTGGCGCTCTTCGGGCGCCTCGGCCTGCTGCTGACCGTCGTCGCGCTGGTCGCCCACGCGATCTCGCTGGTGGGCCGCGGGATGGCCGCGGACCCCAACCGGGTGCCCTGGGGCAACATGTACGAGTTCACGCTCGCGGGCACCTTCGTGGTCGCGCTGATGTACGTCGCCGTGCGCCGGCGGTACCGCCTGGACTGGATGGCCACGCTGGTCGTCGGCTTCGTGCTGTCGGTGCTGATGGTGGCCGTGATCTGGCTGCACAGCCCGGTCGCCCCGCTGACCGAGGCGCTGAACTCGTACTGGCTGGTCATCCACGTCGTCGCCGCCGTGATCGCCACCGGCGCCTTCACCCTCGGCGGGCTGCTCTCGATCATCTACCTGCTCAAGGAGCGACGCCCCGACGCCACCACCGGCCTGCTCGGCCGCGCGCCGTCGCTGGCCCGCCTGGACGCGACGTCCTACCGGATCCACGCCTTCGCCTTCCCGGTGTGGACCTTCGCGGTCCTGATCACCGGCCCGATCTGGGCGCACGAGGCCTGGTCGCGCTACTGGAACTGGGACCCCAAGGAGGTGTGGGCGTTCATCACCTGGGTCGTCTACGCCGCCTACCTGCACGCCCGGACCACCGCCGGCTGGCGCGGGCGCAAGGCGGCCGTCCTGGCCCTGCTGGGCCTGGCCACGCTGTGGTTCAACTTCATCGGGATCAACTACTTCTCCAGCACCAGCCAGCACTCGTACGCCGCCCCGGCCCTCGTCGGCCCGGCCGAGCCGGGCGTCGTGGCCCCGGCCGCGCCCGATCCGGGGCCACCCCGGCTGTAGCGACCGGCGCGGACCCTAGGATCCAGGCGACGCCGCACGCGCTGGGACGAGGTCGCCATGGAGTCAGCAGCGACACACCCGCCTGGCCCGGGCCGCGACGCGCAGGCGATGGTCGTCACCGGCGCCGCGGCCGTCTCGGCCGGGGCCGTCCTGCTGGCACTGGCCCGGCCCGGGACGACCGTGGCGGCCCTGCTCCTCCTCGTCGTCCTGATGGTGCTCGCCCGGCGCTTGCGTTCCGGTCCGGTGACGGACGCCGTGGTCCTGACGGTCCTGCTGCACGCGGCGGTGGCCGTCGGGGTCCTCGGGCTGTGGCCCCTCCCGGGGGCCGTGGCGGTGCTGGCGGCGTGGTGGGTGGCCAGACGGTCCTCGCGCGGGGAGCTGTGGCGCTCCTGGTGGCGGCGGGGGAGCGTCACGGCGGAGCTGCCCTGGCTGCTCCTGCTCACCGTCCTGGTGACCGCCGTCGCCCTGGTGACCTGGCAGCGCGTCCTCGACGGCCGGCTGCCGCAGGCCTACGTCGACGCCGCGGTGGGCAGGCCGCTGTGGCTGCTGGTCGTCGCCGGCGTCGGCTTCTCGCTGGTGAACGCCGCCGTCGAGGAGGCGGTCTTCCGGGGCGTCCTGCAGACGGCGCTGGAACGCGTCGGCGGTCCGGTGTTCGCCATCGTCGTGCAGGCCGTCGCCTTCGGCCTCCTGCACGTCGTCGGCGTGCCCACCGGGGTCGTCGGTGCGGTGATGGCCGGGGGATGGGGCGTCCTGCTCGGCGTGATGCGCTGGCGCACCCGCGGGCTGCTGGCGCCGTACGTCGCCCACGTGGCGGCCGACCTCACGATCGTCTGGATGCTCCTGCCCGGCCTCCGCTGAGCAGCGCCTGGCCTGGGCCCACGCCCGCGTACGCACGGATCGGTCGGAGTCCGGTGCGCCGCACCGGCTGCCCGCGCGCAGCACCACCGCGTGTCCGCGAGCGGCACCTCGGCGTCAGCCCTCGGAGTCGTCCCGCTCGGCCCGACGCTTGCGGTCGAGCTCGCGCAGGAAGTCGTCGTCGTCGTCCGGACCGCGGGGGGCCGGGGGCCGGGGTCGGCTCGGGCCCTGCGGACCCTGGGGCCGGCCGGGGAGGTTCCCACGGCCGCCGCCACGCCCACCACCGGAGGATCCGGGCAGACCGCGCTCCTGCACCAGCCGGACGAGGAAGTACGTCGCGGCGGCGAAGAGGATGAGCACGATCAAGAACTTCACCCCTCTATCGTAGGGCGCTGATGGTGACGACCTAGGGTGGGTCAGGTGAAGGAGCTAGTGGTCTACACCGCGTTGCGGCTCGTCCTGCTCGCGGCGTCGTTCGCCGTGGTGGCCGGCCTCTGGGCCGCGGTGACCGGTGACGTCAACCTCTTCTGGAGCCTGGTGATCGGATTCGTGATCAGCGGCATCGGGTCCTACTACGTCCTGAACCCCCAGCGCGAGGCCTTCGCCCGCCGGGTGCAGGAGCGGGCGAGCCGCGCCTCGGCGAGGCTCGAGGAGATGAAGGCCCGCGAGGACCACGACTGACTGAGCGCCCCGGCGGCGCCCGGGCTCAGCGGCGCTTCTTGCGCTCGATCTGCGAGCGCACCCGCGTCTCGGACTGGCCGAGGACCTTGGCCATCAGCGGCACCCGGTTCTTGTAGGCCACGACGGCAGCAGCGACGACGACGAGGAAGATCAGGAATCCCAGCATGACTCGAGCCTACGTCGCGACCACGAGCGGGACAGCGACGAGCAGCGCCCACACCAGCTCGGCCTTGCCGGTGCTGACCAGCACCGGGATCAGCCCGGGACCGGACGCCCCGCCGAGCACCAGCCGGCAGGCCGGCCCGGCCACGGCCAGGAACCCCAGACCGAGCAGCGCCCACCACGTCGTGGCGGTCGCCACCGCCACGACCGCCACGGCTGCCAGGGCGACCAGGGCGACGTAGAGGACGCGGGTCCGCGCGTCGCCCAGGCGCACCGCCAGCGTCCGCTTGCCGGCGACCGTGTCGGTGGGCACGTCGCGCAGGTTGTTGGCCACCAGGATCGCGCAGGCCAGCGCCCCGATCCCGGTGCCGGCCGCCCAGGCGGCGGCCGGCAGGCCCTCGACCAGCACGAACACGGTGCCGACCACGGCCACCAGGCCGAAGAACACGAAGACCATCACCTCCCCGAGCCCGAGGTAGCCGTACGGGGTCGCACCGCCGGTGTAGAACCAGGCCGCCGCCACGCTCAGCGCGCCGACGACCAGCAGCCACCAGGAGGCCAGCGCTGCCAGGACCAGACCGGCCACCGCGGCCACGCCGAAGGCGACGAACGCGGCGCGCTTGACCGCCCGCGGGGTCGCCGCGCCGGAGCCGACCAGGCGCATCGGTCCGACCCGGTCGTCGTCGGTGCCGCGGATGCCGTCGGAGTAGTCGTTGGCGTAGTTGACCCCGACCTGGAGCGCGACGCTGACCACCAGCGCCAGCAGCGCGCGCAGCGGCGACAGCTCGTCGAGGCCGCCGCCCCGGCCGGCGGCCTCCGCCGCGGCGACGCCGACACCGGCGACCACGGGGGCCAGCGCGGCGGGCAGGGTGCGCGGCCGCGCGCCCGCGGCCCACTGGGCGGTCGTCGTCACGGGCCGATCAAAGCAGGTCGCTCACGGCGGCGGGGGCCTCGACCCTCCGGCGCCGGGGGCGTGCTCGCGCAGGTGGCGCTCGGCCGCGCGGGCGGCGGGGGGCATGGCCAGCGTCGCCACCACCACGACGGCGGCGATCAGCAGCCACCCGGTGGTGCCGCCGTCGACGGCGAGGAACGTGTAGAGCGCAGGGGCCCAGACGCTGCCGGCGGTGTGCCCCAGCTGCGCCGCCCCCTGGTACTCCCCGAGCCGCGCGGGGTCGGACAGCTCGGACATGAAACCCCAGCTCGCGGCCGACTGGTAGAGCTCGGCCCCGGTGACCGTGACGTGCCCCAGCCAGACGAGGGCGATCGTCACCCAGCCCACGGTGTCGTGGGTGACCAGGACGACCAGGCACGACAGCACGAAGAAGGACGCCGAGATCCGTGTGGCCCGCAGCGAGCTCGCGACCGAGTCGACGCCCCGGGCGGCCGCGACCTGGAGCAGCACCGCCATCACGGTGTTGGTGCCGAAGAGCCACGCCAGCAGCACCCGCGGGGCGTCGGTCTCCTGCACCAGCCACAGCGGGATCACGATGTTGAGGAGCACCTGGTTGGTCCCGAGCACACCGTCGCAGGTGGTCAGGGCCAGGAAGCCGCGGTTGCGCAGCGCCCCCGGACCGACCGGGGACCCCGGCGGCACCGGGGCGCGGTCGTGGTCGGCGTCGGGCAGCCGGGCGATGAACACCGCGTTGACCACCAGCACCACCGCGGTCAGCCACGGGACGGCGCGGATGACGGCGTCGCTCTCGAAGGCGAGGGCGACGCCGCCGATCCCGGCCCCGACGGTGAAGCCGATGTTGAGGGCGGCGCGCATGAAGGCCAGCGAGCGGACCCGCTCCTCGCGCGGCAGGGCGTCGAGGGTGTACGCGCCGCGCCCCGCCGAGCCGGCGGTCTGGGCGATCTCCAGGACGACCACCAGGGCGACGTACCCGCCGAAGCCGCTGACCAGGGGCCACACGGCGTAGAGGGCCGCGCCGGCGAAGGCGGTGACCGCCCACGTCCGCCGGGGCCCCACGCGGTCGGCCACCCTGCCGAGCGGCACCGCGAGCACGAAGGCCACCAGGCCGGCGATGGTGAGACCGAGGCCGACCTGGGTGGCGCTCAGTCCCACCACCTGGGTGAAGAACACCGCGCTCCCGGTGAGGAAGACGCCCTCGCCGGCCGCGAAGAGCACCGACTGCGCCGAGAGCCGCCGGGCCAGCGGGGTCGGCGGCAGCATCCTCGACCACCTGCCGGGCGGGGTCGGTCCGGGCGGGGTCGGGAGGCCGGGGGTGGTGCCCGCGGGCCCGAGAGGCGGCTGGCTCACGGGAGAGCGTGCCACGGGGCCGTAGCGTGCGTCGCGTGGACCGCGCCCCGAGCACCGACGACCTGCGGGCCTGGTTGGACGCGGCCGACGAGCCCGCCCCGCTGGTCGTCGAGACGTCGGGGTCGACCGGTCGCCCCAAGCGGGTGCTGCTGCCGCGCCGGTCGGTGCTGGCCTCGGTGCACGCGACCGAGCGGCGCCTGGGCGGGTCCGGGCCCTGGGTGCTGGCCCTGCCCGGGTCGTACGTCGCGGGGCTGATGGTCCGGCTGCGCTCGCTGGTCGCGGGGCACGATCCGCGCCCGGTCGCCGACGGCTGGCCCGCGGGCGACGACTGGTCCACCTCGCTGGTGCCGACCCAGCTGCTGCGGCTGCTCGAGCACCCGGACGAGGTCGCCGCGCTGCGACGGGCCCGCACCGTGCTGCTCGGGGGCGGGCCGGTCGACGCCGGGCTGCGCGAGCGCGCCGACGACGCCGGGATCCGGGTCGTCGCGACGTACGGCATGGCCGAGACCTGCGGCGGCTGCGTCTACGACGGGCGCCCCCTCGACGGGGTGGCCGTGGCGCTGGGCGCCGACGGGCGCGTCCGCCTCGGCGGGCCGACGCTCTTCGCCGGCTACGAGGACGACCCCGACCTCACCGCCGCGGTGCTGGTCGACGGGTGGTTCCTCACCGCCGACGCCGGCCGGCTCGACGAGGACGGCCGCCTGCAGCTGCTCGGCCGGCTCGACGACATGGTGGTCAGCGGCGGCGTCAACGTGCCCGGGGCGGTCGTGGCGGCCCGGCTGCGGGCCCACCCGGGGGTCCGCGCCGCCGAGGTCGTCGGCGTCGACGACCCGGAGTGGGGCCGACGGGTGGTGGCCGTGGTGGCCGGCCGCCTCGTGCTCGAGGAGGCCAGGGCCTGGGTCGCCGCCGAGCACCCCCGCGCCTGGGCGCCGCGCGAGGTCGTCGAGGTCGACGAGGTGCCGCTGCTGGCCAACGGCAAGACCGACCGGCTGGCCGTGCTCCGCCTCGTCGAGCGGCGGGGGGCGCGATGAGGGTGTTCTCGCTCCCGATGCGGGTGCGCTTCCGCGGGATCACCGTCCGCGAGGGCGTGCTGCTCGAGGGCGCGGCGGGCTGGGGGGAGTGGAGCCCCTTCCTGGAGTACGCCCCGGCCGAGGCCGCCGCCTGGCTGCGTGCGGCCCGGGAGGCCGCCGACGGCGACTGGCCGGGGCCGCTGCGCGACCGGGTCCCGGTCAACGTCACGGTGCCTCGGTCGGGCCGGAGCAGGCGTACGCGATCGTGCGGGCCGGTGGGTGCCGCACCGCCAAGGTCAAGGTGGCCGAGCCCGGTCAGGTGCTCGCCGACGACGAGGCGCGGGTCGAGGCCGTCCGCGCCGCACTGGACGACGACGGCCCCGGCGGGCAGGTCCGCGTGGACGCCAACGGCGCCTGGTCGGTCGACGGCGCGGTCCTCGCGGTCCGGCGCCTGGACCGCGCCGCCGGGGGGCTGGAGTACGTCGAGCAGCCCTGCGCCACGGTGGAGGATCTCGCCGCGGTGCGCCGCCGGGTGGACGTCCGCGTCGCTGCCGACGAGTCCATCCGCCGTGCGGCCGACCCGTACCGGGTGCGTGACCTGGAGGCCGCCGACGTCGCCGTGCTCAAGGTGCAGCCGCTCGGCGGGGTGCGCGCCTGCCTGCGGATCGCCGAGGACATCGGCCTGCCGGTGGTCGTCTCCTCGGCGCTCGAGTCCTCGGTCGGCATCGCCGCGGGCGTCGCGCTCGCGGCCGCCCTCCCCACGCTGCCGCACGCCTGCGGCCTGGCGACCGTGCAGCTGCTGGGGCGCGACGTGGTCGTCGACCCGCTGCTGCCCGTCGACGGGTCGCTGCCCGTCGGGCGACCCGAGGTCGACGTCGCCGCGCTGGACGCCGCCGCGCCGGACCCCGACCGGGTGCGGCACTGGGAGCAGCGGCTGGCCGGGGTGCGCGCCCACCTCTCCCGGCCCGACACGGACGCCGCCGGGCTGGGGCAGGATCGGCACCCATGAGCCCCTCCACCCGGCTGGCCCGCGACGTCGTCACCGCCCTGGTGCGCCACGGCGTCACCGAGGTCGTGCTCGCGCCCGGCTCCCGCAACGCCCCGTTGGCCTTCGCGGTCCACGACGCGGCCGCCGCCGGGCTGCTGCGCCTGCACACCCGGGTCGACGAGCGTTCCGCGGCCTTCACCGCGCTGGGGCTGACCCGGGTCGGCGCGCGCGCGGCGGTGGCCTGCACCTCCGGCACCGCGGTGGCCAACCTGCACCCGGCCGTGCTCGAGGCCGCCCACGCGGGCGTCCCCCTGGTCGTGCTGACCGCGGACCGCCCGGCGCGCCTGCGCGGGACCGGCGCCAACCAGACCACCGACCAGGTCGGGGTGTTCGGCCGGCTGGTCCCGACCCGCGACCTGGCCGCGGGTACCACTCCCGACGCCGTCTGGCCCACCACGCAGGACCCGTTCGCCGTGGTCCACCTCAACGTCCAGCTCGACGACCCGCTGGTGCCCGGGGACCGGTGGGTGCCTGACGTCATCGTGCCCGCCCGGCCCAGGCGCCCCTGGGGAGAGGTCAGCGACGTCCTGGAGCTGGGCCCCCGCACCGTCGTGGTGGCCGGCGACGACGCCGGGCCGCCGGCGCGGACGCTCGCCGAGCAGGCCGGCTGGCCGCTGCTGGCCGAGCCGTCCAGCGGCTCGCGCACCGGCACCCATGCCCTGCGCTGCTACCGCCTGCTGCTGACGACGCCGCTGGCCGCGGAGGTCGGACGCGTCGTCGTCGCCGGGCACCCCACGCTGTCGCGGCCCGTGCAGCGGCTGCTGGCCCGCGCGGACGTCGAGGTGGTCGACGTCGGCGCCCGCGGGGTCTGGCCGGAGCGTCCGTACGCCGTCGACCGCCGGTGCGTGGGCGGTCGCCCCGGGGTCGCGGGCACCGACGACCCGGCCTGGCTCGAGCGCTGGCGCGCGGCCGACCGCGACGTGTCACGGCGGCTGGACGCGCTGCTGGCCGGCGAGCCGGCCTTGACGCCGTGGGAGGTCGCGGGGGCGGTCAGCCGGGCCGTGCCGCCCGGCGGCCTGCTGCACGTCGGGGCGTCCAACCCGGTGCGCGACCTCGACCTGATGGTCGCGCCGTACGCCGTGGGCGACCGTCGGATGGTCGTGGCCAACCGCGGCCTGGCCGGGATCGACGGGGTCGTGTCCTCGGCGATCGGGTCCGCGCTGGGGCGACCTGCCACCACCCGGGCCTTCGCGCTGATGGGCGACGTGACCTTCCTCCACGACAGCAACGGGCTGGTCCTCGGCCCCGACGAGCCGCGTCCGGACCTGCAGCTGGTCGTGGTCAACGACGACGGCGGTTCGATCTTCGCCACCCTCGAGCAGGGCGGCCCGGACCACGCCGACGTGTTCGAGCGCCTCTTCGGCACGCCGCACGGCGTCGACCTGGCGGCACTGTGCGCGGCCACCCGTACCCCGCACCTGCGCGTCGACGGCCTGCTCGCGCTGGAGCAGGCGCTGGCCTCGCCGAACGGCGGGATCGAGGTCGTCGAGGTGCGGGTCGGTCGCGCCGACCGTCGCGCCCTCGACGAGCGGATCCGGGCGCTGGCCTGAGCGACCGGGGAATGCCGGGGCGCGCGGGAGCGATGATGTCCCCGTGGAGATCGCGCTGTTCCTGATCGGCCTGGCGGTCGGCGTCCTGGTGGTGACCGGCGTGGCCGAGCGGATCGGTGTCCCCGCGCCGTTCGTGCTGGTCGTGGTCGGCGCTGCCGCGTCGTACCTCCCCGGGCTGCCGGAGGTCCGCCTCGAGCCTGACGTGGTGCTGATCGGGCTGCTGCCCCCGCTGCTGTACGCCGGCGCGATCTCGACGTCGCTGGTGGAGTTCAACGCCAACCGCAGGTCGATCCTGCTGCTCTCGGTCGGCCTGGTCGTGTTCACCACGGTCGGTGTCGGCGTCCTCGTGCACACCGTGATCCCCGGCATCGAGTGGTCCGCGGCCCTGGCGATCGGTGCGGTCGTCGCCCCGCCCGACGCCGTGGCCGCCCTGGCCATCGGGCGCCGTGTCGGCCTGCCCCGCCGGGTGCTGACGATCCTCGAGGGAGAGTCGCTGCTCAACGACGCCACCGCGCTCGTGGCCCTGCGTACCGCCATCGTGGCGGCCGGCGTCTCGGTGTCCGCGGTCGACGTGGGCCGCGACTTCCTGGTCGCGGCCGGTGGGGGCGTGCTGGTCGGCGGTCTGCTGTTCCTGCTGGTGGCGCGGGTGCGCCGCCTGGTCACGGACCCGGCGATGGACACCGCCATCTCGTTCGTCGTCCCCTTCGCGGCGTACGTCCTCGCCGAGGAGCTGCACGCCTCGGGCGTGCTGGCCGTGGTCGTCGCCGGGCTCCTCCTGGGCCACCAGGCGCCGGTGCTCCAGACCGCCCAGTCCCGGATCGCCGAGCGCACCAACTGGCGCTCGGTGGCCTTCGTGCTGGAGAACGTCGTCTTCCTGCTGATCGGCCTGCAGCTGCGCTGGATCCTCGACGACGTGGCGCAGAGCGCGTTGCCGCTCGGGCGGATCGTGGCCGTCTGCCTGCTGACGCTGCTCGCGGTGATCGTCCTGCGCCTGCTGTGGGTCTTCCCGGCCCGCTACCTGCTGGTGCGCCCAGGCGCCGACGCGGTGACCGGCCGCAAGCCCGGCTGGGCCTCGACCTTCCTGCTCGGCTGGGCCGGCATGCGCGGCGTGGTCACCCTCGCGGCCGCCTTCGTCATCCCCGAGGACACCGAGCACCGTGAGGTGCTGCTGCTGATCGCCTTCACCGTGGTGGCCGGGACCCTGCTGGTCCAGGGGCTCTCCCTGCCGTGGTTCGTGCGCCACCTCGACGTCCCGGTCGCCGACCCGCTCGAGGACGCCCTCGCCCGCGCCTCCCTGCTCCAGCAGGCCTCGAAGGCCGGCTTCACGGCGCTGAGGGAGGCCGAGGCCGACGTGCTGCGCGACAACCCGCACGGCGTCGTCGACGTGGTCAAGGACCGGATCGAGCGGCGCAACTTCGCGGCCTGGGAGCAGCTCAACACCACCGCCGACGAGGAGAGCCCGAGCGAGCTGTACTCGCGCCTGAGGCTCGCGATGATCCACGCCGAGAGGCGCCGCGTGCTGGAGGTCCGCTCGACCGGGGCGGTGCCGTCGGGCGTGGTAAGCGAGGTGCTGGCGATGCTGGACGTCGAGGAGTCGATGCTCGACGTCGCGCGGGAGGCCCAGGACGACGAGCGCGCCGCGGCCTTCGCCGGGGCGGGCTCCGGCACCTGCTCGCACCTCGAGGCCGCCCCGGCGGTGGTCACGGCCGATGGTCTGGTCTGCGACGACTGCCACCCGGACGAGCGCTGGGTGGCGCTGCGGGTCTGCCTGGCCTGCGGCCACGTCGGCTGCTGCGACTCCTCCCCCCACCGCCACGCGACCGCGCACTTCCACGACAGCGCGCACCCCGTGATGCAGTCGGCGGAGGCCGGCGAGCGGTGGCGCTGGTGCTTCCCCCACCACGTCACCGGCTAGCCGAGATGCCGGTCCCGGTCAGCCGAGATGCCGGTCCCGGTCAGCCGAGATGACGCTCGCGGCGGGTAGGCGACGCCGTGAGGGACCGATCGTCTGCCTCACGCGGCAGATGCGCCGCGGTCGTACGACCACCTGCCGTGCCGAGCAGGCCAGGACTCTCTGGCGCACGTCCCGCCGGGAGGGTCAGGTGCCGGGCTGTGCTCGCAGCTTCGGCGAATGCCCGACAGGCCGTCTCGCGTGGCGCTGCGGTCCGTCTCGTGCATCCCATGCTCGGAGGCCCGCAAGGCGCCGAATGGTTCGTCATCGCCTACATCCTCGGCGTCCCGCTGCTGCTCGTCAGCGGCGTCATCTGGCTCGTCGTCGTCCTGGCCAAGCGCTCGCGGTAGACGCCGCCGTCGTCACCCCGGCTGTCCGCGAGCGCCATCTCGGCGTGCCGGGAGCGTCACCTCGGCTGTCCGCGAGCGTCACCTCGGCTGGAGGGCGTCCTCGAGCGTGCGGGGCGCCCGGCCGGTCACCCGCTGCACGTCGCCGGTCACCGCGGCGCAGGAGCCGTCGGCGATCGCGGTGTAGGTCGACACCCAGGCGTCGAGCAGGTAGTCCGCGGCGTCCGGGTGGGCCGCGCGACGCGACGCGTACGCCTCCTCGACCGTCTCCTCGACGTAGCGCAGGTCCCGGCCCAGCACCGCGCCCGCCCGCTGCACGACCTCGGCCATGGACAGCGCCTCGGGGCCGGTGAGCACGTAGGTCGCCCCGGCGTGCTGCTCCGGGGAGCGCAGCACCTCGGAGGCGACGTCGGCGACGTCGCTGCGCGCGACGGCGGCCACCCGCCCGTCGCCGGCCGGTCCGCGGACCACCCCGGCCTCGTCGGCGAAGAGCGGCAGCACGTCGAGGTAGAAGCTGTCGCGCAGGAACGTCCAGGACATCCCGCTCTCCCGGACCGCCCCCTCGGTGTCGGCGTGGTCGCGCCCCAGCGTGAAGGTGGCCCCCGGCGAGGCGCCGGCGAACGAGGTGTAGACGACGTGGCGAACCCCGGCCTCGGCCGCGGCCGCGATGAAGGTGCGGTGCTGGGCACGCCGGTCGGGCGCCTCGGCGGCCGAGACCATGAGCAGCGTCTCCACCCCCCGCAGCGCGGCCAGGGACGCCTCGCGGTCGTCGTAGGTGCAGACCCGGACGTCGGTGTCGACGTCCGGGGCCCGCGTGGCGTCGCGGACCAGCAGGCGCAGGTCCAGGCGGAAGTCGCTGCCGGCCAGCTGGCGGGTGACCAGCCCCCCGATCGCCCCGCTCGCCCCGGTGATCGCGATGCTGCGGGTGGGAGTGTGGCTCATGCGGCCCCAACCCCGCGCCGGGCGGGCTTGTTCCGTCCTACGGTGGGCGGATGCGGATCACCAAGCTGGGCCACGCCTGCGTCCGCCTGGAGCAGGACGGCGTCGCGCTCGTCCTCGACCCGGGGGTCTTCACCGAGCCGGGCGCCGTCGACGGCGCGACCGGCGTGCTCGTCACCCACCAGCACCCCGACCACCTCGACGTGGCCAACCTGCGCGCGACCGACGCCCCGGTCTGGACCATCCCGGACGTGGCCGCGCAGCTGTGGGCCGAGGCCCCCGACGTGGCCGAGAGGGTCACGGTCGTACGCCCCGGCGAGTCCTTCGACGCCGGGCTGCCGGTCCGCGCGGTCGGCGCCCTGCACGCGCTGATCCACCCCGAGATCGCCCGGTTGACCAACTGCGGCTACCTCGTCACCGGTGAGCAGCGCGTCTACCACCCCGGGGACGCCCTCACGCGTCCCGGCGGCGAGGTCGACGTCCTGTGCGTGCCGAGCTCGGCACCCTGGCTGCGCTCGGCCGACGCGATCGACCTGGCCCGCGCCGTCGGCGCCCCGCGCAACCTGGCCGTCCACGACCGCGTCTACTCCGAGGCCGGGCACGGCTTCCTCGCCGCCCAGATGGAGGCGCTGCTCGCCGAGGACCAGGAGTACGTCCGCCTGCCCGACGGCGCCGACCTCTGAGCCGGTCCGGTCAGCCGCCGAGCGCGTCGCGCACCGGCACCAGCTTGGCCTGCGACTCGGCCAGCTCGGCCTCCGGGTCGGAGGAGGCGACGACGCCGCAGCCGGCGTAGAGCCGCACCGTCGGCCCGTCGACCGTGGCCGAGCGCAGCGCCAGCCCCCACTCGCCGTCGCCGGCGGCGTCGATCCAGCCCACGGGCCCGGCGTACCGCCCGCGCTCCAGGCCCTCCAGCTCGTCGATCAGCGCGGTGGCGACCCCGGTCGGCGTGCCGCCGACGGCTGCGGACGGGTGCAGCGACTCGGCCAGCCGGAGTGAGGACACGGTCGCGGCGTCGTGCACCACGCCGTTCACGTCCGTGGCCAGGTGCATCACGTTGGGCAGGTGCAGCACGAAGGGCGCCTCCGGCACGCTCATCGACGAGCAGTGCGGCTCCAGCGCGTCGGCGACCGAGCGCACGGCGTACTCGTGCTCCTCCAGGTCCTTGCTCGACCGCGCCAGCGTGGCCGCCAGCGCCAGGTCGCGGTCGTCGTCACCGGTGCGCCGGATGGTGCCGGCCAGCACGCGCGAGGTCACCAGGCCGCGCTCGCGGCGCACGAGCATCTCGGGCGTCGCCCCGAAGAGGCCGTCGACGTGGAAGGTCCAGCACATCGGGTACGCCGCCACGAGCCGCCGCAACGGCCAGCGCACGTCCACCGGCTCCTGCGCGGTGGCCACGAGGTCGCGGGCCAGGACGACCTTCTCGAGGTCGCCGTCGGTGATCCGGCCGACCGCGGCGGCCACGACCGACATCCACTCCTCGCCGTTGAGCGCGCCGTCGGTGAAGGCCACCCCGACCGGGGGGCGGGGCGAGTCGGTGGCGCGTGGGACGGCGGGCCGGTCCTCGTCCGCGGTGCCGACGGTGGTCAGCCAGGCCCGGTCGCCGCGGCGACCGACCACGACGCGGGGCACGACGAGCACGGAGTCACCGGGCTCGTCGGCGAAGCCGAAGCTGCCGAAGGCCACGAGGCCCGAGCCGGGCTCCTCGACCTCGTCGTGCACCTGCGTGCGCGAGAGCAACTCGCTCCACCACTTGTCGGCGTCGGCGAAGCGGGTCGCCCCGCGGGTGCGGGTGGAGGTGGCCCGGCCCCAGCCCACCAGGCCGTCACCGCGGCGCAGCCAGGCGAGGGACTGCTCGCGGGGGAGCAGGTCGACCAGCACCTCGACGTCGCGCGGGTCGAGGGGCACGGTGCGGACGACCCAGGGTTCCTGACCACCGACCATGTCGCTGCTGCTCACGTTCTCGAGCGTACCCAGCAGACACCCCACCCCCCGCTGGTGTGAGCAACGGCACCGTCCCGGCGCTCACGGCCGCGAGGTCGGTCGGTACCGTCGGTGGACGTGCCCCCCGCTCCCACCGCCGTCCGTGCCCGCCTCGTCGGCATCGCCCTCGGCGTGCTCGGTCTCGCCGCGCTCGTCGTCCTCGCCGTGGTGCTCCCGCGGCTCGGGGGCACCGGGTCCGCCGGCTCGCCGGAGTCGTCGGCGTCGTCCGCGCCCGTCCCCGATGGCGGGGTGGAGGTCGCCCTGCCGCCGTCCGCCCCGGGCTTCGCCCTGGTCGACGCCGGCGACGACGCCGGTGCCGCCGACCTGACCGAGCGTCTGGACAGCGCCGAGGCGCAGCTCGAGCAGACCTACGACGTGCCGGTGACGGTCAGGCTGTACAACGGTGACGGCGGCGACCAGGACCAGCGCACCGCCGTGGTCACCGCGGCCACCGCGCCCGCGGGCCTCTTCCTGCCCAGCGGCCCGGCCCCCGCCCCCGAGCTGGTCGGGCTGGCCCGCAACCAGGCCGAGCTGGTCCGTGTCGGCGACACGATCTGCAACGTCGTCTACGGCGCCCCGGTGGCCCAGGGCGAGCAGGTCGACGACAGCACCCCGCCGGCCGGTGTGCAGTGCCAGCAGACCGCCGCCGACGTGACCTACCAGGTCGACGGGTCCGCGATGACCGCCTCCGAGGCGGCCGGTCTGCTCGACGCGCTGGTCGCCGCCGGTCAGGACCAGTAGACGACCACCGCGTCGCCGATCTGCACCTGGTCGAAGAGCGCGGCGACCGCCTGGTAGTCGCGGATGTTGACGCAGCCGTGCGACGTCCCGGCGTACCCCACGGAGGCGAAGTCGGGGGAGTAGTGCACCGCCTGGCCGCCGGAGAAGAACATGGCGAAGGGCATCGAGGTGTCGTAGAGGCTGGAGACGTGGTCGCGGCTCATCGACGACACCGAGAACGCGCCCTCCCGGGTCGCGGTCGTCGGTCCGCCGAACCGGGCGTCCATCGTGCTCAGGACGTCGCCGTCGACCACCCACCGCAGCGTGCTGGTGGACTTGTCGACGCACATCACGCGCCCGGTCAGGCATCGCGGGTCCAGCGTGCCAGGGGTGGTCGCAGCCGGGTCGGACACGGCCCCGCTCAGCTCCGCCCCGGTCGGCGCGGTCGTCATCGCCAGCAGCCGGTCCAGGGTCCGCCGGTCGACCTCGCCGGTCACCGGGACCTCCCGCTTGGCCTGGAAGCCGCTGACCGCGACGGTGGTCAGGTCACCGAAGACCCCGTCGGGCGCGCTGCTCAGCCAGGCGACCTGGCGCAGCCTCGCCTGGAGGTCGCGCACCTCGTCACCCTGGTCACCCGGGCCGAGCAGGGTCGGACCGGGCACCAGGGCCTCCTCGAGGACGGCGCCCGGGGCGGTGCGGCCGCGGGGGGTCGGGCCGGCCGCCACCGGCCGGGCCCCGCTCGCGACCGGCGCCTCCGCCCGGGGCTCCGGCGGGGCCGGCGCGACGACGCGCGCGCCGCCCGCGACGGGCCGGACGTCCGGGGCGAGCGCGAGGCTGCCGGCGTACCCCGCGGCGACGAGCACGGCGGTCGCGGCCAGGGTCAGGACGGTGCGGACGACGAGGCGTCGCAGGGCACGGACGCAGGCGTGGAGGTGCTGCACGGTGGGCTCCCGGAGGTCGAGCAGGGGAAGGGACGGACCCCGGGCGGGGATGTCGTCCATGGTCACCGCCGGGAGGCCTCCGGACGCGCTTTGCAGGCCCGAGGGGGCGAGCGTGTCGCGCGCGGGTGAGCCGTAGGCTCGGTCACGTGGCCCGCGCCGAGCTCGACAAAGCCCCCGCCGACGTCCAACGCATGTTCGACGCCGTGGCGCGTCGCTACGACCTCACCAACGACGTCCTCTCCCTGGGCCAGGACCGCCGCTGGCGCCACGAGGTGATCGACGCCGTCGCCCCGCGACCGGGGGAGAAGGTGCTGGACCTCGCGGCCGGCACCGGCACCTCCAGCCAGCCGTTCGCCGACCGCGGCGCCTGGGTGGTGCCGTGCGACTTCTCCCTCGGGATGCTGGGTGTCGGCAAGACCGCCCGGCCCGGGCTGCCGTTCACCGCCGGCGACGGCACGCGCCTGCCCTTCGCCGACGACACCTTCGACGCGGTCACGATCTCCTTCGGGCTGCGCAACATCGTGGACCCGGTGGCCGGCCTGCACGAGATGCGCCGCGTGACCCGCCCCGGCGGCCGCCTCGTGGTCTGTGAGTTCAGCCACCCCACCTGGTCACCGTTCCGGACCGTCTACGTCAACTACCTGATGCGCGCCCTGC
>JBKJPE010000102.1:0-3714 GCA_046595185.1 Nocardioides sp. | reverse complement strand
CCGCTCCGGTCGCCGGTCGGCGGTGTCGCCGAAGAAGTCGTCGGCGAACGGGTCGAGGTCGGCACCGTCGGGGGCGTCGGTGCCCCCCGTGTCGGTGCCCCCGTCGAGCCCGACCATCTCGGGTGCGACGCCGGAGCCGCCGGGCGGGTCCGGCACGAACGGGGAGGCGCCGACGCCCCCGACGGTGCCGACCTCGACCCGTTCGCCGGCGACTTCTTCGGCGACACCGCCGACCGGCGACCGGAGCGGGCCACCTCGATCTGGCCCCACGTCGAGGACGCCGTGGTCGACCTCATCGAGAAGCACACCTCGACCATCGTCTTCGCCAACTCCCGCCGTCTCGCCGAGCGCCTCACCGCCCGGCTCAACGAGATCGCCTCCGAGCGCGCCGGACTGGACCCGGCCGACCCCGACGCCGGGGGCCAGGCCGGCCCCCGCACCCCCGCCCAGCTGATGGGGCAGGCCGGCTCCGCGGCGTCGCCCCGCTCCGCGGCCGACGAGAAGACCCCGGTGGTCATCGCCAAGGCCCACCACGGGTCGGTCTCCAAGGAGCAGCGGGGCCTGATCGAGGACGACCTCAAGCGTGGGCGCCTGCCCGCCGTGGTCGCCACCAGCAGCCTCGAGCTCGGCATCGACATGGGCGCGGTCGACCTCGTCATCCAGATCGAGTCGCCCCCCAGCGTGGCCAGCGCCCTGCAGCGCGTCGGCCGGGCCGGCCACCAGGTCGGCGAGGTCTCGCGCGGGGTGCTCTTCCCCAAGCACCGTGGCGACCTCGTGCAGACCGCGGTGTCGGTCCAGCGGATGCGCAGCGGCGGGATCGAGGCGCTGCGGGTGCCGACCAACCCGCTCGACGTGCTGGCCCAGCAGGTGGTCGCGATGACGGCGCTCGAGGCGATCGACGTCGAGGAGCTCTACGAGCTCATCAGGCGCAGTGCGCCCTTCGCCGCCCTCCCCCGCTCGGCCTTCGACGGCACGCTGGACCTCCTGAGCGGCCGCTACCCCAGCGACGAGTTCTCCGAGCTGCGCCCGCGCGTCGTCTGGGACCGCGTGGCCGGCACGCTCACCGGCCGGCCCGGCGCGCAGCGGCTCGCCGTCACCTCCGGTGGCACCATCCCCGACCGCGGCCTGTTCGGCGTCTTCCTCGCCGGGGGCGAGGGACCTGGTCGACGCGTCGGCGAGCTCGACGAGGAGATGGTCTACGAGTCCCGGGTCGGCGACGTGTTCGCGCTCGGCGCGACCAGCTGGCGCATCGAGCAGATCACCCACGACCAGGTCCTGGTCAGCCCCGCGCCCGGCGTGCCCGGCCGACTGCCGTTCTGGCGCGGCGACTCGCTGGGCCGGCCGGCGGAGCTGGGCGAGGCCGTCGGCGGCTACACCCGCGAGCTGGGCTCGATGCCGCGCGAGAAGGCCGTCGAGCGGGCCCGCTCCGACGGCCTCGACGAGTTCGCCGCCGGCAACCTGGTCACCTACCTCCACGAGCAGCTCGACGCGACGTCGGTGCTGCCCTCCGACACCACGCTGCTCGTCGAGCGGTTCCGCGACGAGCTCGGCGACTGGCGCCTGGTGCTGCACTCCCCCTACGGCACCCCGGTCCACGCCCCGTGGGCGCTGGCCATCAACGCCCGCCTGCGTGAGCGCTACGGCGTGGACGGCCAGGCCGTGGCCTCCGACGACGGCATCGTGGTGCGCATCCCCGACACCGAGGCCGAGCCGCCCACCGGCGAGGTCGTGGTCTTCGACCCCGAGGAGATCGAGCAGGTCGTCACCACCGAGGTCGGCGGGTCCTCCCTCTTCGCCTCCCGCTTCCGCGAGTGCGCGGCCCGGGCGCTGCTGCTGCCGCGCCGCGACCCCGGCCGCCGCTCCCCGCTGTGGCAGCAGCGGCAGCGCTCGGCCGCCCTGCTGGAGGTCGCCTCGAAGTACCCGTCCTTCCCGATCGTGCTCGAGGCCGTGCGCGAGTGCCTCCAGGACGTCTACGACCTCCCCGCGCTGACCACGCTGATGCGCCGCGTCGAGCGGCGCGAGGTCTCGGTCGTGGAAGCGTCGACGACCAGCCCGTCGCCGTACGCCCGCAGCCTGCTCTTCGGCTACGTCGCCCAGTTCGTCTACGAGGGCGACTCCCCCATCGCCGAGCGTCGCGCCGCGGCGCTGTCGCTCGACCAGGGGCTGCTGGCCGAGCTGCTGGGCCGCGCCGAGCTGCGTGAGCTGCTCGACCCCGCCGTGCTGGCCGAGGTCGAGTCCGAGCTGCAGCGCCTGGCCGAGGACCGACGCATCCGCGACGCGGAGGGCGTCGCCGACCTGGTCCGGGTGCTGGGTCCGCTGTCGACGGCCGAGCTGCGTGAGCGCAGCCGGCCGGACGTCGCCGCCGCCGTCGAGGAGTGGACCGCCGCGCTCGGCGCGCAGCGGCGCCTGGTCGCGGTGCGGATGGGCGGCGAGGAGCGGTGGGCGGCCGTCGAGGACGTCGGGCGGCTGCGGGACGGGCTCGGGGTGCCCGTGCCCCCCGGCACCCCCGACGTCTTCGCCGAGGACGTCGAGGACCCCCTCGCCGACCTCGTCGCCCGCCACGCCCGCACGCACGGACCGTTCACCGTCGACGACGTCGCCACCCGGCTGGGGCTGGGCACCGCCGTGGTCCGGCACACCCTGCAGCGCCTCGGCAGCCAGGGCCGGGTGCTCGAGGGCGAGTTCCGTCCCGGGGCGAGCGGGCAGGAGTGGTGCGACGCCGAGGTGCTGCGCCGGCTGCGCCGCCGCAGCCTGGCCCGGCTGCGGCAGGAGGTCGAGCCGGTCGACCCGGCGGCGCTCGGCCGCTTCCTGCCGGCCTGGCAGGGCGTGACCACCACCAAGGGCCCGGGCGGGCGCCACCGCGGCGTCGACGGGGTGCTCGCCGTCGTCGAGCAGCTGGCCGGCGCACCCGTGCCCGCCTCGGCGCTGGAGTCGCTGGTCCTGCCGGCGCGGGTGCGAGACTACGAGCCGGCCTTCCTCGACGAGCTGACCGCCACCGGCGAGCTCGTCTGGGCCGGGCACGGCACCCTGCCCGGCAGCGACGGGTGGGTCTCGCTCCACCTCGCCGACCAGGCCGCGCTGACCCTGCCCCAGCCCGACGACGAGCCGCCCACCGAGCTGCAGCAGGCCGTGCTCGACGCCCTCGCCCCGGGCGGCGCCTGGTTCTTCCGCCAGCTCGCCACCACCGTCGGGCAGGTGCTGCCGAAGACCGCCGACGGCGCCCTGGCCGACGCGCTGTGGGGTCTGGTCTGGTCGGGCCGGGTCACCAACGACACCCTCGCGCCGCTGCGGTCGCTGACCCGCGGCAGCGCCGGCACCCACCGCACCCGCCGGGCGCCGGCACGCACCCGCCGGGCGGGGTCGGCCGGTCGCGCCATGCCCTCGCGGACCGGGCCCCCCCAGGCCGCCGGGCGGTGGTCGGTGCTGCCCGAGCTCGACACCGACGTGGTCCGCCGGGGCGCCGGCACCGCCGAGCGGCTGCTCGACCGGCACGGCGTGGTCATCCGGGGCGCCGTGGTCAACGAGCGGATCATCGGCGGGTTCGCCGCGGTCTACCGGGTGCTGTCGACGTTCGAGGAGTCGGGCCGCTGCCGCCGCGGCTACTTCGTCGAGGGCCTCGGCGCCGCCCAGTTCGGCACCGCCGGGGCGATCGACCGGTTGCGCACCTTCAGCGAGGTCGCCCCCGACGCGGCCCCCGTCGCGGTCGCCCTCGCG
>JBKJPE010000148.1:0-25917 GCA_046595185.1 Nocardioides sp. | reverse complement strand
CCCGGGTCGCCTCGCTGGTCGCCTTGCCGGGGGTCTCGAGACGCTCGCTGCGCTCGCTCCTCGACCACCGAGAGCCTGCGCTCGCTCCTCGACCACCGCGCGCTGCGCTCGCTCCTCGACCACCGGGAACTCGTCGTCGGTCGAGGTGGGAGGGCCGCTGGGCCCGACCCTCGAGACCACCCGGGTCGCCTCGCTGGGTCTCGAGACGCTCGCTGCGCTCGCTCCTCGACCACCGGGGACGCCGCTCGCTCCTCGACCACCGGGGGCGCCGCTCGCTCCTCGACCACCGGGTCGCTCCTCGACCGCCTGGGGCCCTGGGCGCACGAGAGACCGGGCCGACCCGACGGGTCGACCCGGGCTCACGCCGTCTGGACGGCGTCAGTCGCGGCTGCGGCGGTCCGACGGCCAGTCGTCGGTCTCCTCGGTCTTCCCGCTGTCGTCCTCGCCACCGTGCAGCTCGCGCGCCAGGGCCCCGAAGTCCGTCTCGTGGGTCTGGTACTTCAGGTCGCGGGCGACCTTCGTCTGCTTGGCTTTCGCTCGGCCGCGCCCCATAGGGTCAGCCCCCTCGCACGCTCGGCCGGGCCCGACGCTGGGATCGGGGCACCGGGCTGTCTCCATCGGTGATCGTGAGTCACACGCTACCCAATGACCGGTCGGAACTGCACGCCCGGGCAGTCGAGGCCCGGCGCGTCGGCCGGTCGACGACCGTACGGTCCGCGTCTCACCACCCGGGATGGCGGCCCACGAGCCGGACGGAGCCGCCGTCGTCGGCGGAACCGGCCGGCATCACCTCACCGGCGACCCACGACCGCACCCCCTGCGCGGCCAGCACGCCGAGCACCGCGTCGACGCCCTCGGGAGCCACCAGGGCGACCATGCCGACCCCGCAGTTCAACGTGGCCTCCAGGTCGTCGTCGCTGACGCCGCCCGCACTGCGGACGAGGTCGAAGACCGGGGCAGGGGTCCAGGTGCCGCGCTCCAACGTGGCGGTCAGCTCCTCGGGCAGCGAGCGGGCGAGGTTGGCCGCCAGGCCGCCCCCGGTCACGTGGGCCATCGCGTGCACGCCGTTGGTCGCGGCCGCGGCCAGGCACGCCTTCGCGTAGACCTTCGTCGGCTCGAGGAGCTCCTCACCGAGGGTGCGTCCCAGCTCGGGCACGTGCCGTTCCAGCGACCAGGCGAGGCCCTGCTCGCCGAGCAGCACGTGGCGCACGAGGGAGTAGCCGTTGGAGTGCAGCCCGCTGGAGGCCATGGCCACCACGGCGTCCCCCGGGCGTACGCGTGCCGGGCCGAGCAGGCGGTCACCCTCGACGACCCCGGTCGCCGCGCCGGCGAGGTCGTACTCGTCGGGCGCCAGCAGGCCGGGGTGCTCGGCGGTCTCGCCACCGGCCAGCGCGCAGCCGGCCTCCACGCACGCGTCGGCGATGCCCTTGACGATCGCGGCGATCCGCTCCGGCACGACCCGTCCGGTGGCGATGTAGTCGGTCATGAACAGCGGCTCGGCGCCACACACCACGAGATCGTCCACCACCATGCCCACCAGGTCGAACCCGATGGTGTCGTGCACGTCCATGGCCTGGGCGATGGCGACCTTGGTGCCGACGCCGTCGGTCGAGGTGGCCAGCACCGGCCGGTCGAAGCGGGTCAGCGCCGTGGCGTCGAAGAGCCCGGCGAAGCCGCCGATGCCCCCGATCAGCTCCGGACGACGGGCCCGCTCGACCGAGGCCCGCATCAGGTCGACCGCCGCGTCGGCGGCCTCGATGCTCACCCCGGCCGCGGCGTAGGCGGAGACGCCCGTGGGGTGGCCCGTCGTGGGCGTCGGCTGGGTGTGGCTCATCAGGCGGGCTCCGGGCTCGAGGAGGAGGTCAGGGGTTGTTCAGGACCGGCAGGGCCTTGCCGTGCGTGGGCGCGGTGAGCGAGGTCTCGAGCAGGTGCTTGCCGAGCAGCGCCTCGTCCGGGAGCTCGACGGGATAGGTGCCGGTGAAGCAGGCCTGGCACAGGTTCTCGGCGGGCTGGCCGGTGGACTCGACCATGGCGTCGAGGGAGATGTAGCCCAGGGAGTCGGCACCGACGCTGGCGGCGATCTCGGCGGCGTCGAGGCCATTGGCGATCAGCTCCGCGCGGGTCGCGAAGTCGATGCCGTAGAAGCACGGCCAGCGCACCGGTGGGCTGGAGATCCGCACGTGGACCTCCTTGGCGCCGGCCTCGCGGAGCATGCGTACCTGGGCGCGCTGGGTGTTGCCGCGCACGATCGAGTCGTCGACCACCACGATGCGCCGGCCGCGGATCATGTGCTCCAGCGCGTTCAGCTTGAGCCGGATGCCGAGCTGGCGCAGCGTCTGGCTGGGCTGGATGAAGGTGCGTCCGACGTAGGCGTTCTTGACGAACCCCTGGCCGAACGGGATGCCGCTCTCCTCGGCGTAGCCGGAGGCGGCAGGGGTGCCCGACTCGGGCACCGGCATCACCAGGTCGGCCTCGACGGGGTACTCGCGGGCCAGTCGACGGCCCATCTCGACCCGCGCCTCGTGCACGCTGCGCCCGGCGATCCGTGCGTCGGGGCGCGCGAGGTAGACGTACTCGAAGACGCAGCCCTTGGGCTCGGCCTCGGCGAAGGTGTGCGAACGCAGTCCCTCGGCGTCGATCACGAGCATCTCGCCCGGCTCGACCTCGCGGATGCGGCTCGCCCCCACGGTGGCGAGCGCGGAGTCCTCGCTGGCCACGACCCAGCCGCGGTCGATGCGGCCGAGCACCAGTGGCCGGATGCCCTGCGGGTCGCGCGCGGCGTAGAGGGCGTCCTCGTCCATCCAGACCATCGAGAAGGCACCCTGCAGCAGGGGCAGCACCTCGAGGGCGCGCTGCTCGAGGGTGGTGTCGGGGTGGTGGGCCAGCAGCGAGGTGACCAGCCCGGTGTCGTTGGTGATCCCCTCCTGACGGCGCACGTTGATCTCCAGCTCGCCGGCGGTGCCGGGCAGCGCCGCGACGAGCGCCTGCAGGTCGAGGGTATTGACCAGGTTGCCGTTGTGCCCGAGCGCGATCGACCCCGCGGCGGTGGGCTGAAAGGTCGGCTGCGCGTTCTGCCAGGTGCTCGCGCCGGTCGTCGAGTAGCGGCAGTGCCCGATGGCGAGGTGGCCCTGGAGGGAGTCCAGGGTGGCCTCGTCGAAGGCCTGGGAGACCAGGCCCATGTCCTTGTAGACCAGGATCTGGCGGCCGTTGCTGACCGCGATGCCGGCCGACTCCTGACCGCGGTGCTGCAGCGCGTAGAGGCCGAAGTAGGTCAGCTTGGCGACGTCCTCGCCCGGCGCCCAGACCCCGAAGACCCCGCACGCGTCCTGGGGCCCCCGGTCCTGGGGGTCGAGGTCGGTGGTCAGCCGACCGTCGCCGGGCCGCCGGCCGGGACCGCTGAGGTAGGGCACGACCCCCAGTCTAGGCCCGGTCGCCCGACCGTCTGCGCCGCGGGCGGCACCGCCGTACGATGCGGGTGGTTCCTCCAGGTGCGCCACCGGGCCGTACGTGAGCCGTCCGGGCCGCACCCCCACCCCTGCCCCGAGCCCCGAGGTCCCTCATGAACCGCACGGCCCCTCACCCTCACGTCGGCGGGCGCGCCAAGCCCGGCCGGTCCACGTGGTCCGACGAGGCCACCCGCGACTCACTGCTCCTGGTGGCCGACGCGTTGCGCGACACCACCGGCTTCGGCGTCGTCTCGATCGGCGTCGTCGACGACTTCGCGGTCTGCGAGACCGTCGCCATCGCCGGCGACGACACGGCGCGGGCCGAGCTGCTCGGCACCCGGCTCCCCCTGTCGGTGCTGGAGCAGCTGATGTCCGACGGGACCCGCGTGGGTGCCGCCGCGCTCGTGCGGGACATGGAGCCCGACGACGAGCTGTCCCGGGTCTGGTGGTCGGGCCCCGAGGACCCCACCGACAACGACGCCTGGCACCCGCTCGACTGGTTGGCCGTGCTGGCCCGCGAGGCCGACGGCGAGGTGGTGGGCGTGGTCCAGCTCGACCTCCCCCTCGACGGACGCCGCCCCGACCGGCACCGGCTCGCCGAGCTCGACCGGCGCTGCGACGCCGCGGTCCGCTCCCTGGTCGCGGCCCGTGAGCGCGAACGTCTCTCCGCCCAGGCGAGGATGGCGCGCACGGCGCGCAACGTGGTGCGGCGCAGCTCGGGCCGCCAGACGATCGCCTCGCTCCTGGCCCGCAGCCATGCCGCGGTCATGGAGGGCTTCCGCGCCCGGGGCCTGTTCATCCAGCTGCTCGGCGAGCAGGGGGTCACCCCGGTGGGCACCGTCTATCGCGCGGACGGCGAGCAGTGGTCCGTGCCGCAGGCGATCCTCGACATCGCCGAGCGTTCCGCGCGTAGGGCGTGGTCGGCCCAGCAGGTCTCCGTGCTCGACTCCTGCCACCCACAGGGGGACTGGTTCGACGAGGCCGAGGGGCAGCAGATGCAGGACTACCTGGTCCCGCAGAACGTCGGCTCGCTGCTCTTCGTCCCGATCGGGGTCGGCCGGACCTGCCTGGGGAGCCTGACCCTGACCCGCGCACCGGGCGACCCGACCTGGAGCGACGTGGAGCGGTCGACCGCGCTCGACATCGGCCACGACCTCGGTCACGCCATCCTGGACGCCCGCGCCCACCGCCGCGAGCAGGAGCTGCTCCTCGAGCTGCGTGAGCTGGACGCCTACAAGAGCGGGCTGATCGCCACCGTCTCCCACGAGCTGCGCAACCCGCTCAGCGCCGTCGCGGGCCACCTGGAGATCCTGCGCTCGATGCGTCACGGGATGCCCGAGGGCACCGACCGGTCGCTGGCGGCGATGGAGCGCGGCACGCGCCGCCTGGAGCGGATCATCGAGGACCTGCTCACCTTCTCCGAGGTCGGCGACCCCGGCCGGGTCTTCGCCCCCGCGGTGATCGACCTGCGCGAGGTGGTGCGCGACGTCGGCGATCTGCACGACCTGCCCGCCCGCCGGCGCCGGCAGCACGTGGAGGTGGTGCTGCCCGACGAGCCGGTGCTCGTCCGCGGCCTGGCCGGCGACCTCGACACGGTGGTGTCCAACGTGGTCGGCAACGCGTTGAAGTACTCCGGGGAGGACACGGTCGTGAGCCTGGTGCTCGCGCAGGACGCCCGTGAGGTCGCCCTGTCGTGCAGCGACCAGGGCCTGGGCATCTCCCCGGACGACCAGCCCGCGGTCTTCGGGGAGTTCTTCCGCTCGACCGACCCCGCCGTGCGCCGGGAGGGCGGTACGGGCCTGGGCCTGGCCATCGTCGGCCGGATCGTCAAGCGGCACCGCGGCCGGGTCACCGTCACCTCCGAGGTCGGCGTCGGCAGCACGTTCCGGGTCGTCCTGCCCAGCGTCGGGGAGTTCGAGCGCGCCGCCGCGGACGCCGCGATGGAGGCCGGGCTGGTCGCGCAGGCGCGCGGTGACCACCTCGGACAGGACGGGCCGGACGAGGACCGCTCGACCTCCTGACCACCGGCGGGCGCCCGCACCCGGACCGGTCCGGGTCACCCCGGGGACGTCCTCAGTCCCGGGGACCGCCGTCGGTCGCGGCGCCCAGCCGCGCCAGCAGCAGCGCCTCGGCCAGCACGACGCGCTCGAACTCCGCCAGGTGGAGCCCCTCGTTGGCACCGTGCGCACGGGTGTCGGGGTCCTCGACCCCGGTCACCAGGACGCTGGCCTCGGGGAAGGTCTCGAGGAACTCCGCGATGAACGGGATCGACCCGCCCACGCCCATGTCGACCGGCTGCGTGCCGTCCCAAGCCTCGGCGAAGGCGGAGCGTGCGGCGTCGTACGCCGGCCCGGTGGCGTCGATCCGGGTGGCCTCGCCGGTGTCGGTGACCACCGCGTCGAGGGTGGCGCCCCACGGGACGTGCTGCTCGAGGTGGCGGTGCAGGGCGGCGACGGCGCTCGCGGTCGTGTCGCCGGGGGCGATCCGCATGCTGATCCGCGCCCTGGCGGAGGGCACCAGGGTGTTGCTGGCGCCCTCGACGCGGGGGGCGTCCAGGCCGGTGATCGACAGCGACGGCCGGGTCCAGAGCCGCTCGACGGCGCTGCCGGAGCCGATCCAGCGCACGTCGGCGGTGGCGCCGGACTCCGCGCGGAGCCGCTCCTCGGGGTAGTCGACGTCGGCGGCGGGACCGGCGTGGAGACCCGCCACGGCGACGTTCCCCTCGTCGTCGTGCAGGCTCGCGAGCAGCCGGGTCAGCGCCATCAGCGCGTCGGGCACCAGCCCGCCCCACATGCCGGAGTGCACGGCGTGGGTGAGCGTGCGCACGGTGACGTCCATCCGGACCAGTCCGCGCAGGCTGATGGTCAGGGCCGGCACACCCACGTCCCAGTTGCCGGAGTCGGCGATCACGATCACGTCGGCGGCCAGCCGTTCGCGGTGCGCGGCCAGCAGCGCCGGCAGGGTCTCGGAGCCGACCTCCTCCTCGCCCTCGACGAAGACGGTGAGGTTGACCGGCAGGTCGGCACCGAACACCCGGGCGGCACCCAGGTGGGCCACGATCCCGGCCTTGTCGTCGGCGGCACCCCGGGCGAAGAGACGGCGACCGGTCGGCGAGTCGCGCTCGGTCGGCTCGAAGGGCGGGCTGTCCCAGTCGGCGTGGTCGTTCTCGGGCTGCACGTCGTGGTGGGCGTAGAGCAGCACCGTCGGGGCGCCGGCGGGGCCGGCCTTGTGGGCGATCACCGCGGGGGCACCGTCGTCGACCGAGACGACGTCGACCCGCTCGAAGTCCTCGGCCCGCAGCAGCGTCGCGACGGCCTCGGCGCTGCGCCGCACCTCCGCGGCGCGGGCCGGGTCGGCGCTCACCGACTCGATCCGGTCCAGGTCCTCGAGGTCGACGCGCAGTCCCGGCAGCAGCTCCTGGACACGGGTACGCAGGTCGTCGGCGCGGGCGTCGGTGCTCATGGTGCCCACGCTACGCAGCGACCAGCTCTCACCCGGATCCAGGCTCAGGTCAGGGGCAGGTACGGCGCGAGGTCGGCGCGCTGGCCCGAGGCGCTGATCCGGCCGGCGGCCTCGGCCTCGGCCCAGGTCGTCGCGCCGGTGGCCAGGTCGATCCAGGTGCCGCCGTCGGTCTCGACCACGGCCGGCGGGGTGCCGCGGGTGTGCCGGACGCCCGGGACGGCCTGCACCGCGGCGTACGGCGGCACCCGCACCTCGACCGAGCGCCCGGGGACCCGGTCCTCGAGGACCGCCAGGTAGTGCTTGACCAGCATCCGCCGGTCGCCCTTCTCCTCCTCGTCCGCCCGCAGGCGGGCCAGCGCGTCGGCGACGGTGGTCGGGTCGAGGAGGCGTAGACGGGCGGGCACCCTCCCAGTGTGCCCGCCGAGGTGCCGCTCGCGACCGGCCGAGGTGCCGCTCGCGACCGGCCGAGGTGCCGCTCGCGACGGTCGGGGGACGGGTGGGCGGCCGGTCCCCGGGCCGCTGGTTGACTGGCGCGGTGCCGGAGGGCGACAGCATCTACAAGCTCGCGCGGCGGCTCGACCGTCGGCTGCGGGGGCAGCGGGTCCTGCGCACCGACCTGCGCGTCCCGCGCCTGGCCACCCGCGACCTGACCGGGCGCACGCTGCTCGAGCACGCGACGTACGGCAAGCACCTGCTGACCCGCTTCGACGCCGGCCCCCTGGACGGCGTCGACCCCGAGCCGGTCACCCTGCACTCCCACCTGCTGATGGACGGCGAGTGGTCGGTCACCGGGCCCGGCAAGCGGCTGCCGACCCGGCTGATGAACGAGGTCCGGGTGGTGCTGGAGACGGCCGGCGGCACCGGCTGGGGCCGCCGGCTGCACCAGCTCGACCTGGTCCGCACACGCGACGAGGACCGCCTGGTCGGACACCTCGGGCCCGACCCCCTGCGCCCGGACTGGGACGCGGCCGAGGCGGTACGCCGCCTGGCCGGCGACCCGGACCGCCCCCTGGTCACCGCGCTGCTCGACCAGACCCGGATGGCCGGGCTGGGCAACCTGTGGGCCAACGAGCTGGCCTACCTGACCGGGGTCAGTCCGTGGACCCCGGTCGGGCGGGTCGACCTGGTCCGCCTCGTCGACCGGGCTGCCCTCGCGCTGCGGCACTCCGCGACCGTGGACGGTGCCTACCAGGTCACCACCGGCCTCGGCACCCGTGGCGACACGCACTGGGTCTCCGGACGCCAGCGCCGTCCCTGCCTGCGCTGCGGGACCGAGGTCCAGATGGTGGCCGAGCTCGTCAACGACCCCGGCAACCGACGCACCTGGTGGTGCCCGCACTGCCAGCCCGGACCGGGCCCGGAGGTGCGGAGGCGCTCGACGGGCTCATGGTGACCACGGGCTCAGACCCGGTCGGCGGGCCCGAGCGCGACCCGGCCGGCGACGCCACCGGGCTCGCACTGCTCGCCGTTGGGGTACTGCACCGCGGGCGCGACCTCGGCCCCGGACAGCGCAGCCAGCGGCTCGCCGCGGCGACCCTCCAGCACCACCTCGACCACGGCGCTGCCGACCTGCAGCGGACGGCCGAGCGTCACAGGGGAGACGGCTACGAGCACCGCGTCGTCGTCGCCCGCACCGCCGCGGCGCACCGGCGCCTCCCCGTGGACGCAGCCCGCGTCGTCGCACACCTCGACGCCCACCGAGGCCGGCCCGCCCGGGAGGAGACCCGGGGCGACCGCGACGAGCAGACCGTCGACGGACCCCATCGCCGCGCACCCGCCCAGGATGCCCGCACTCAGGCCAGCGAGTCGAGCACCTCGACGGTGCGCGCCCACGCCGGCGACGAGACGTCGATGACGGCGAAGTGGTCGCCGTCCACGCTGACCAACGACGCCTCGGCGCCGGCAGCCGTCGCCGCGTCGACGTAGTCCCCCGACTGCGACGGCGGCACGATGGTGTCGGAGGTGCCGTGCACGCACCAGACCGGCACGGCCAGCGGGACCTGTCGGGCCGGGTCGGCCACCGCGTCGGCGGGACCGTACGGGTGCCCGAGGAGGCCGTCGACCGCCCCGCCGCCGAGCCCCTGCTCGGAGGCGGTCCGCAGGTCGAGCACGCCGGCCTGGCTGACGACGGCGGTCACGCCCACCCCGCCCGCCCAGCGCTCGGCCCGGTCGCGGGAGGCCGCCCAGGCCGCCAGGTGTCCGCCGGCGGAGTGGCCCAGGGTGACCACGGTCGACAGGTCGAGCCCGAGGTCCGGCCCGGCGAGGAGGTCGATCGCCGCCGCGACGTCGTCGAGCGTCTCCGGCACCCCCCCACCGTTGCCGACGCGGCGGTACTCGACGTTCAGGGTCACCCACCCGCGCTCGGTGAGGTCCACGGCCAGCGGACGGCCGAGGTCGAGCCCGTACTGCGCGCGCCAGAAGCCACCGTGGAGCACCACGACGACACCGCGCGCCTCACCGTCGGGGCGGGCCAGCTCGGCGTACTGGCTGGGGTCGTCGCCGTAGACGAGGCGGCCCTGGGGCCGGCCGTCGGAGCCGGTGGACGGGGGTGGGGGCACGGGGTCGTCTCCACAGCTGCTCAGGCCGCCGACCACGCCCGCGCCGGCCAGCAGGCCCAGGACCGTCCGGCGGCGGAGGGTACGACGGCGCATCGGGAACACCCGGTCATCGAACCAGGCGGGCGCGACCGTCAGTCCCACCCACCGCCGCGGCGGCCCCGCTTGACCTCGCCGCGCTGCTTCTTGGTGTCCAGACGACGTCGCTGCGAGCCGCGGGTGGGCCGCGTGGCCCGACGGGGCGGCGGGGGCGGTGCGGCGGCGTCGCGGACCAGCGCGCCCAGCCGCTCGCGGGCGGCGCGCCGGTTGGCCAGCTGGGTGCGGTGCTCGCTCGCCGCGATCGTGACGGTCCCGTCCACCAGGCGGGGCCCGAGGTGCTCCAGCAGCCGCGAGCGCTGCGTGGGGGTGAGCACGGCCGAGCCGGCGACGTCCCAGGTCAGCTCCACCCGGCTGTCGGCGGTGTTGACGCCCTGGCCGCCCGGGCCGGAGCTCCTCGAGAAGCGCTCTCGCAGCTCGGTGGCGGGGATGACCAGCGTCCTGGTCACCACGAGGTCGTCGGGCACTCCTTCATGATGCCGGGCCGGCGGCCGGGTCGGCGACCCGCGGCGCCGTCACCGGGGACCACCGTCGTGTCCTCCCAGTCGGCCTCCGCCAGGGTGCAGGAGAGACGTACGTGGCGACCGGGATGATGAACCCGCCGCAATCCTCGTCGCCGCTCAGCACGGGACCGGCAGGTGGTCGGGACGGGTCGACGGACGTGGGCAGTCGGCGCCGGGCCGTGTACACATGTGCCATGGAAGCCCACGACGCCGGACGCACCGCCCGCTCCCTCGAGTCCCTGCACTCCCTCTGCTACTTCTCCGCGGAGGTCGAGTCGCACCTGGTCGACCTCGGGCTGCGCAAGGGCAGGATGTGCTACTTCGCCGGTCGCGCCGCCGCGATGGGCCGGGTCGGCGGTGGCCCGGTCACCGCCACCTTCTACGTCTTCAACCCCTCACTGGTGGGCCACTTCATCCCGTCGGCGTGGGAGCTGGCCCCGCCGGAGGTCGTCCACGCGGCCCGCTACCGCGGTGTCGACGCGGCCTACCGCAACCTCCTCGGTGAGGACGTGATCGGCTCCGCCGAGATGGTCGAGGCCTCCGAGATCGCTCGCGAGCTGGCCGGGGGCTGCACCCCCGAGGGGCGGGCCCTGCACGCCGCCCACGCCGACATGGCCTGGCCCGAGGACCCCCACCTGGTGCTCTTCCACGCGCTGACCCTGGTGCGCGAGCACCGCGGCGACGGTCACGTGGCTGCACTCCTGCACGCCGGACTGAGCGGGCGCGAGGCCCTGGTCAGCCACACCGCCACCGGCAAGGGGTTCACCGTCCCCGCCGCGCAGGCCACCCGTGGCTGGTCGGCCGAGGAGTGGCAGGCCAGCGTCGACGCGCTCGCCGAGCGTGGGCTGATGACCCCCGAGGGTGGCCTGACCGACGACGGCGCCGCGCTGCGCGAGCAGGTCGAGGCCGAGACCGACCGCCTGGGCCTGGCCCCGTGGGCCGCGCTCGGTGAGGAGAAGGCCACCCGCCTGCGGGAGCTGGCCCGCCCGTTCGCCAAGCAGGCCGTCGCCGCCGGGGCGTTCCCCGGCGGCGTCTTCGCCTGAGCCGGGGGGGGTCGGCGATCGGGGCCGCGGAACGTCATACGGAGGGTGGACACGTGGCCACCCTCCGGATGACGTCCGGGGCCGACTGAGCGACATTCAGCCCAGGGCGGCCGGCAGCGTGGCCGTCCAGGTGGCGTGCAGCTCCTCGAGCGGGACGTCGAGCACCCGCTCGCCCGCGGCCACCACGACCAGGGCGTCACCGCCGGTCGTGCCGACCCGGGTCAGCGGGACTCCGTGGTGCGCAGCCAGCGCGACCAGCGCCTCGACGCCGGTCTCCGGCACCGTCACCACGCAGCGGGCGGCGGACTCGGAGAAGAGCGCGACGAACGGGTCGCCGCCCGCGACGTCGTCGACGGTGACGGTGCAGCCGACCCGGGCGGCACGGCCGCCGATCGCGGCCTCGACCAGCGTCTGCGCCAGGCCGCCGTCCGAGAGGTCGTGCGCGCTGGTCAGCATCGAGCCGGCGGACGCCTCGACCAGCAGCGCCGCCAGCGCCTGCTCCGCCCCGAGGTCGACCAGCGGCGGCAGCCCTCCGAGGTGGTCGTGCACCACGTGCGCCCACTCGGATCCGGAGAGCTCCTCGCGGGTGACGCCGAGGAGCAGGACGGCCTCGCTCCCGTGGGCGAAGTGCGAGGCCGTACGCCGGGCGACGTCCTCCAGCACGCCCAGCACGGCCACGACGGGTGTGGGCAGGATCGGCGTGTCGGCCGTCTGGTTGTAGAGGCTGACGTTGCCGCCGGTCACCGGGGTGCCCAGCGCCAGGCAGGCGTCCTTCAGACCCCGGCAGGCCTCGGCGAGCTGCCACATCACGGCCGGGTCCTCGGGCGAGCCGAAGTTGAGGCAGTCGCTGACCGCCAGGGGCCGGCCGCCGACCGTGGCGACGTTGCGGTGCGCCTCGGCGGGGGCCAGCTGCGCGCCGGCGTACGGGTCGAGCTTGGCGAAGCGGCCGTTGCCGTCGGTGGCCAGCGCCACCCCGAGCCCCGAGTCGGCGTCGATCCGCAGGACCCCGCCGTCGGAGGGCTGGGCGAGCACGGTGTTGCCGCGCACGTAGCGGTCGTACTGGTCGGTGATCCAGGACTTGTCGCACAGGTTCGGCGAGCCGACCAGGCGCAGCAGCGTCTCGCTCAGCTCGGCCGGGGTGCCCGGACGGGGCAGCAGCTCGGCACGGTCGGCCTGCAGCGCGTCCTGCCAGTCCGGTCGGGCCAGGGGCCGCTCGTAGACGGGCCCGTCGTGGGCCACGGTGCGCGGGTCGACGTCGACGACGGTCTCGCCGTGCCAGTCCACGCGCAGCCGCTCGTCGCCGGTGACCTCGCCGATGACCGTGGCCTCGACGTCCCACCTCGCACAGATGTCGAGGAACGTGGCGACGTGGTCGGGGTGCACCACCGCCATCATCCGCTCCTGGCTCTCGCTCATCAGGATCTCCTCAGGCGACAGGGAGGAGTCGCGCAGCAGCACCTTGTCGAGCTCGACCCGCATGCCGCCGTCACCGGCCGCCGCGAGCTCGGAGGTGGCGCAGGAGATGCCGGCCGCGCCGAAGTCCTGGATACCCGCGACGACCCCGGCGGCGAAGAGCTCGAGGGTGCACTCGATGAGCAGCTTCTCCATGAACGGGTCGCCGACCTGCACGCTGGGGCGCTTGGCGGGGCCGTCCTCGTCGAAGGTCACCGAGGCCAGGATCGAGGCCCCGCCGATGCCGTCGCCGCCGGTGCGCGCGCCGTAGAGGACGACCTGGTTGCCCTCGCCCGAGGCCTGCGCGAGGTGGAGGTCCTCGTGGCGCAGCACCCCGACGCACAGCGCGTTGACCAGCGGGTTGCCGAGGTAGGAGGCGTCGAAGACGGCCTCGCCGCCGATGTTGGGCAGGCCGAGGCAGTTGCCGTAGCCCCCGACGCCGGCCACGATCCCGGGCAGCACCCGCGCGGTGTCGGCGGCGTCGAGCGGCCCGAAGCGCAGCGGGTCCATCACCGCGACCGGGCGGGCGCCCATGGCCAGGATGTCGCGGACGATGCCGCCGACACCGGTCGCCGCCCCCTGGTACGGCTCGACGTACGACGGGTGGTTGTGCGACTCGACCTTGAAGGTGACCGCGTACCCCTGACCGATGTCGAGCACGCCCGCGTTCTCGCCGATCCCGGCCAGCATGGGCCCGGCCGGCGTCTCCTGCGGAATCTCGGAGAACTGCCTCAGGTGCACCTTGGAGGACTTGTAGGAGCAGTGCTCGCTCCACATCACCGAGTACATCGCCAGCTCGCTGCCCGTGGGGCGGCGGCCGAGGATCTCGCGGATCCGCGCGTACTCCTCAGCGGCGAGCCCGAGCTCGGCCCAGGGCTGCTCGCGGTCGGGGTCCAGGGCTGCGGCGGAGACGGTGTCGAGCACGGGCGTCAACCTACCGACGCCCGCAGACACCGCGGGCCCGAGGGCGTCCGCAGCGCGCTGACCTGCGCAAACTACCCCGTTGTAGTTCACGCGTTCGGCTGTGACTGCTGTGGCTCGTGTGCTTAGAGTGCTCCCACCCGTGGTTCCCCGTCCCTGGAAGGGACCCCTGTCATGCCCTCCTCCGCCCGCCTGCCCGCCCGCTGGCTCGCACCCGTCCTGGCCCCGCTCGCCGCCCTGCTGCTCGCCCTGGCCCTGGTCGCCTCCGCGATCCCCGCCGCGCAGTCCGCCCCCCGGCCCAACCCGGTCACGCCGGGCGACCTGACCGGCTACGGCTTCGACCAGTGCGTGGCCCCCGAGCAGTGGAAGATGGACCGCTGGCTGGAGACCTCGCCCTTCCTGTCGGTCGGCATCTACATCTCCGGAGCCTCCCGTGGCTGCCGCGACCAGCCGAACCTGACGCCGTCGTGGGTGCGCACCCAGCTGCGCCAGGGCTGGCGGCTGCTGCCGATCACCCTCGGTCCGCAGGCCTCCTGCCAGCCGTCGTTCCCGCGCTACGGCAACGACCCGACCATCGACCCCGCCGCCGGGGCGACCGGTCGCTACCCGCGGGCCCGCGAGATGGGGCGTACGGAGGCCGGCCGCGCCGTCGAGGCCGCCCGCGCCCTCGGGCTGACCCCCGGCAGCACCCTCTGGTACGACCTCGAGGCCTACGACGTCACCAACACGGCGTGCCGCGAGTCGGCCCTGGCCTTCCTGTCGGCCTGGACCACCCGCCTGCACGAGCTCGACTGGGTCTCCGGCGTCTACTCCTCCGCAGGCTCCGGCATCAAGGCGCTCGACGACGCCCGGGTCCAGCGGCCGAACGCGTTCGCGCTGCCCGACCAGGTCTGGATCGCGCGCTGGGACGGCGTCGCGAGCACCTCCACCAGCTACGTCCGAGACGACGGGTGGCGCCCGGGCGGTCGCGTCAAGCAGTACCGCGGCGGCCACGACGAGACCCACGGCGGCGTGACCATCAACATCGACAGCAACTACCTCGACCTCGGCAAGGGCTCCGTCGCCCCCGCGGAGGAGCACTGCGGCGGGACCGGCATCAGCTTCCGCAGCTACCCGCTGCTGCGCCGGCCCGAGGGCGGCTACGCCCCGCCGGCGGCCCGGACGACGGCCCTGCAGTGCCTGCTGCGGGAGAAGGGCCTCTACGAAGGCACCCTGAGCGGCAGCTACGGCAACGCGACCGCCGGCGCCGTCGCCGCCTGGCGCGAGCGCCGTGGGATCACCCCGGGCGACGAGGCCGGGCGCACCGTGTGGATGTCGCTGCTGGGCGCCGGGCGCAGGCCCGTGCTCAAGGTCGGCTCGGCCGGCACCGACGTCCGTCGCCTGCAGCGCGCGCTGAACGCCGCCTCCCCGGACGCCGGGCTGCGGGTGCGCGGGGTGATGAACCCCGCGACCGCGTCGGCGTTGCGCTCGTGGCAGGACCGCGTGGACCTGCCGAGCACCGGCATCGCGACCACCGACGACTGGGTCGCGCTGGTGCGGGGCCGGGCCTGACTCAGGCCCAGACGGACTCGACCAACGAGGTGAAGAACCCCAGCCCGTCGGTGCCGGACCCCGTGAGCTCCTCGACGGAGTGCTCGGGGTGCGGCATCAGGCCGACCACGTTCCCGCGCTCGTTGGCGACGCCGGCGATGTCGCGCAGGGAGCCGTTCGGGTTGACGCCGACGTAGCGGGCCACGACCTGGCCCTCCCCCTCGAGTCGGTCCAGGGTCGCGTCGTCGGCCACGAAGCCGCCCTCGCCGTTCTTCAGCACCACCGTGATCTCGGCGCCCTCGTCGTACGCCGCGGTCCACGGCGTACGGGTGCTCTCGACGCGAAGTCGTTGGTCACGGCACACGAAGCGCTGGTGGTGGTTGCGGACCAGGGCGCCCGGCAGCAGGTGCGACTCGCAGAGCACCTGGAAGCCGTTGCAGATCCCCAGCACCGGCATCCCGCGGCCGGCGGCCTCGACGACCTCGGTCATCACCGGCGCGAAGCGCGAGATCGCTCCGCAGCGCAGGTAGTCGCCGTAGGAGAACCCGCCGGGCAGGACCACGGCGTCGACGCCACGCAGGTCGTGGTCGCCGTGCCACAGGGCGACCGCCTCGTGGCCGCCCAGGCCCACGGCACGTCGGGCGTCGACGTCGTCGAGCGACCCGGGGAAGGTGACGACGCCGACCCTCACGACGCGGCCGTCCCGGTGACGGCCGGCTGGTCCTCGACCGCGCTGTCGACGTGGACGGTGAACGACTCGATGACGGGGTTCGACAGCAGCGTCTCGGCCATCCTGCGGACGTCCTCGAGCACGGCGTCGGTCACGTCCCCGGCGACCTCCAGCTCGAAGCGCTTGCCCTGGCGGACGTCGACGACCCCGGAGAAGCCCAGGCGGGGCAGCGCGCCGAGCACGGCCTTGCCCTGAGGGTCGAGGATCTCGGGCTTGGGCATGACGTCGACGACGACACGGGGCACGGCTGCTCCATCCGGTGGCTGAGGGTGTCGCCCCATCGTAGTGACGCCCGCGCCCGTGGCGCGCCGGGTCCGCCCCCCCTGCGACGCCGCCTCAGGCGGCTCACAGGTCGGTGGGCGACGATGGGGCCATGAGCATGACCTCCGGCACCGGCGGCGCCCGCGCCCCGCTGACCCTGCAGTTCCCCACGTCCCTCGCGGTCTACGACGACTACGCCGCGGCCCAGCGGGCTGTGGACCACCTCTCCGACCAGCACTTCCCTGTCGGCGAGTGCATGATCGTCGGCACCGACCTGAAGCGGGTCGAGCGGATCACCGGGAGGCTGACCACCGGGAAGGTCGCGCTCGCGGGCGCCGTCTCCGGGCTGTGGCTGGGCGCCTTCGTCGGCGTCGTCTTCACCCTGTTCTCCTCCGGGGGGCTGGCGACGTTCTTCTCGACCGTCCTGTTCGGCGCGCTCTTCGGTCTGATCTGGGGCCTGGTCGGCTACGCCTTCACCCGCGGTCGGCGCGACTTCACCTCGGTGGCCCAGATCGTGGCCACGCGCTACGAGGTCCTCGTCGAGCACAAGCACGCCTCGCAGGCGCGCGACCTGCTCGCCCAGCTGCCCGGCGGCCGGCCGGACCCCTTCGCCTGAGCCCCCCGCCCGGCCGGGTCAGCGGCGGCCGAGCTCCCGGGCCGCCGCCTTGAGGTCGGTACGCGCGGCCAGCGGCGCCATCAGCGGCAGGACCGGCAGGACCGCCTTGTAGGCACCCGAGGCCGAGAAACGGGTCGAGACCTCCACGCTGCAGCCGGCCCCGCAGGCGGTGAACCGCAGGGTCAGCTCGGCGGTCACACCGCGCCAGGTGCCGGTCTCGGCCCAGAGGGACGGACGCTCGTACGCCGTGGTCCGCATCAGCGGGCGCAGCCCGGGGACGGTGACGTCGGTCCAGCTCTGGCCGAGCCCGACCTCGCCCTCGACGTCCTCGACCGCCTTGAGGCTGGCCTGCCACGCCGGACGGTTGGCCGGGTCGACGAGGTAGTCGAAGGCCACCTCCGGGCCGACCGGGAGGAAGACGGTCACCATGAGGAGCTCCTGGGCTGGTCGGCGGGCTGGTCTGTCGGCTGGTCCGGGTGGGGGGTCGGCACGAAGGTCTCGCCGGTGAGCCGCTCGTACGCCTCGGCGTAGCGCGCGCGGGTCAGCTCGACGACCTCGGCGGGCAGCGGCGGCGGCGGCCCGCCGGACGCGCGGTCCCAGCCGGAGGCCGGGGACAGCAGCCAGTCGCGCACCACCTGCTTGTCGAACGACGGCTGGGCCCGTCCCGGGCGCAGGTCGTCGGCCGGCCAGAAGCGCGACGAGTCCGGGGTGAGCACCTCGTCGGCCAGCACCAGCGGCGCGCCGGCGTGGCCGTCCGGGTGGTCGGGGTCGACCCCGAGCTCGAGCTTGGTGTCGGCCAGCACGATCCCGCGTGCCCGGGCCAGCTCCTCGGCGCGGGCGTAGACGGCCAGGGTGACCTCGCGCAGCTGCGCGGCGCGGGCGGCGCCGACCTCCGCCTCGACCGCGGCGAAGGAGACGTTCTCGTCGTGGTCACCGAGGTCGGCCTTCGTGGCCGGGGTGAAGATCGGGACGTCCAGCCGGGAGCCGTCGTCGAGGCCGGCCGGCAGGACGACGCCGCAGACCTCACCGGTGGCGCGGTAGTCGAGCAGGCCCGAGCCGGTCAGGTAGCCCCGTGCCACGCACTCGACCGGGAACATCGTCAGCCGCCGGCAGACGACGGCGCGGCCCCGCACCTCCTCGGGCACGTCGGTCGACAGCACGTGGTGGGGCACGAGGTCGGCGAGCTGGTCGAACCACCACGACGACATCCGCGTCAGGATCTCGCCCTTGTCGGGGATGGTGGTGTCCAGGACGAAGTCGAACGCGGAGATCCTGTCGCTGGCCACCATCACCAGGTCGCCGGACGGCAGGGCGTACAGGTCGCGGACCTTGCCGGAGTGCAGGTGGGTCAGCCCGGCGAGCGTCGGGGGCTCAGGCGCCATGGGGCGAGGGTAGCGCCGTGGTCCCCCGAGTTCTCCACACCCTGCGCGCGCCCCGTTTGCGGTGGGCACCGAGCGGGTATCCCTACCTCAGACATCCCGACGCCCCCGAGGAGACGGCCGTGGAGATCGACCCCGAGGCCCTGAGCGCCGCCGGCGAGCTGTGCACGCGACAGCAGTCTCACGTGCAGGACATGAGCAGCTACCTGGAGGGGGTGCTGGACCGGCCCGAGGCGTTCTCGGGCGTCCTGACCGTCTTCGCCGGGTCGTACGCCGGGGCCGTGGCGGCCGGCCGGCGCGGGCTCGCGGACTCCGCGCGCGCCGCCGGCCTGATGGGGCACGGGATGAGGCGCCTCCGGGCGGAGGTGCTGGCCACCGACGACGAGGTGGCGCGGCGGCTGGACCGGACCCGGCCCGCGGGCCGGTACGCCGCCGCGCCCGTCGGGTCCCCGGTCGGCGCCGTCGGCGCGGGGCCGGCCCGCACACCGCTGCCCCTGGGCGTACCGCCAGGCGACGGCGCCGGGAACGCCGGCGGGAGCAGTGAGGACGGCGGGGTGGGCGCCGGGGAGCACCGCGTGGCCCGGTGGGAGCAGCGCTCGGACGCCGCCGCGGACCGCTGGCGCGCCCAGTGGGACGAGGACGCCGGACGACCGGCCGATCCCGCGCGCTACGAGGCCGAGCGCGGGGCCCGGCGCCGGGCCCGGGACCTGCTCGGCCTGGCCCTCGCACCGGACCAGGTGCTGCGCGACGTCCGCGCGGGCGTGGACGCGCTCGGCGACTCCGTGCGTGCGACCGCCGACGCGCTCGGCGACGTGCGGGAGCGGCGCGCCTTCGTCGCCGGGGCCGGGTCGACGCCGGCGGCCGGCGAGGTGGCCCGCGGGGCCCGCGGGTGGTGGAGGTGAGCCGCGGGGCCGGCGTGCGCGAGGTCCGTGACGCGGGCGCGGTCGTGCGTGGCGGGGCCCGCCCGCCGGGGACGGAGGGTGCGTTCGTCGACGGTCTCCGGGACGACTGCGGCCTGCTGGTCGGGGGCGTGCTGGAGGTGGTGCGCCGGGTCACCGGCCGGGACCTGCTCGTCGAGCTGCTCGATCCGTTGGCCGGCGACATGGACGCCGTGTCGTCGATGCGCGCGGGCTGGCGGGAGCTCGCGGTCGCGACCGGTGCCGTCGGGGAGAACTACCGGGCGCTGGCCCGGCAGGTGCCGGGGGTGTGGGAGGGCCGGTCGGCGGACGCCGGGGCCGCCCTGGCCGGCCGCATGGCCACCGCCCACGACGAGCAGGGTGAGGCCGCCGCCCTGGTGGCCGACCAGCTCGCTCACGTGGTCTCGGTGTCCAGGGCGACGGCGGAGGTGGTGTGCGCGGCGCTGGAGTTCATCGACGGCCTGGTCCAGGAGCTGCTCCTCGACGCGGCTGCCGGGCCGCTGGGGTGGACCAGGGCGGCGGCCACCTGCCCGGGGAGGGTCGCCCGACTGGTCCGGCTGATCGACCAGGGGCGGGACGCGATCTCCGACCTGCTGCGCGCGGCCGAGCTGGCCGTGGCGGCGCTGCGACGGGTGGAGGCGCTCCTGGACGCGCTGTCGGCGCTGGCGGCGGCGGTCGAGACCGGCGCGCACGCCGCGGCCGGGCAGGACATGGCCGAGGTGGCCGGGGCGGGGTTCCTCGGTGACGGGGCCGCCTGACGAGGTCGCCGCCGTGGTGGCCCGCCTGCGGACCGTGACGGCCGCACTGCGCGGTGAGCACTCCCGCTGGTTGGTGGGGGCCGCCGAGCGGGCGGCAGCACGGGAGGCGGCGGCCCGGCGTGGCGACCTCGGTCCCGGGACGCGCGAGCTGCAGGGGCGGGTCGACGCCGGGCTGACGACGTGGGCGGCCGTGCTCGACGGCCGCGACCGCTCCGTCGCCGCCCACGAGGCCCGCCGGCACGTCGAGGGGCGTCTGGTCGAGCTGGCCGCCCGGTCACCGGCCGACGAGCGGGGGGCCCTGGGTCGGTGACGGCGGGCACGGTGCCACAGTGTCGCCATGCCGGAGTCAGCCGAAGAGGCCTACGCCCGGGTCGTCGCCGCCGCCGGCGACGACGGCCGTCTGCCGATGTCGGACAGCGCCTCGTGGGACATCTTCCCGTGGGACGCGGTCGACGGGGAGGTGGTGCCGCGGGTGCTCCCGCCGCCCGCGGACGAGCCGCCCCGGGGGGGCGAGGCCCCCGACAAGCCCTGTGGGGCCTGCGCGGGGTTCGAGCCCGGGACGGTGGCGTGGGAGGACGAGCGCTGGGTGCTCACCCACCTCGGTGCCCCGTCGGGCCTGCCCCTGGTGCTGGTGCTGCACACGCGTGAGCACCTCGACCTCGGCGGCCTGGACGACGACATGGCCTCCGAGCACGGCCGCATCACCAACCGTCTGGTGCGCATCGTCGAGCACCTGCCCCACATCGGGCGGGTCCACGTCAACCGGTGGGGTGACGGCGGCGCGCACCTCCACACCTGGTTCTTCGCCCGGACCGCCCGGCTGACCCACGTCCTGGGCTCGCCCGCCTCGGAGTGGAACGACATCATCCCGCCCGGGCCCGAGGACGTCTGGCGCGAGGACCTCGCCCACGTCGCCGAGCGCCTGGCCAACTGGGGCGGCACCGCCCGCGCCTAGTGCTCCACTAGGTCGACTCAGGCGCGCACCTCGAAGGTCGTCGACCCGAGCGGCGCCGCCTCCCGCTCGTCGACGGCCTCGACGACGGCCGACGACGGGCCCCTTCGGGTCCACGCCACCATCTCGGCCACCGCCTCCGACGGCCCCTCGACGTGGAGCGCGACCGTGCCGTCCGCCTCGTTGCGCACCCAGCCGACCACGCCCAGCTCCCGCGCGCGGGAGCCGGCGGTGGCGCGGTAGCCGACGCCCTGGACGTCGCCGCGCACCCGCAGGCGTACGGCCGTGGTGCTGCTGCCGGGACCGGTCGGGGCATCGCTCATGCCGACCAGCATGACGCGACCGGCCTCTGACCGGCCTACGAGGGCCCGGGCGGGGTTCGCGTCGACCCGGCGGTCGGCTCAGTCCAGCGCGTAGAAGGCCGGCGGGTAGGTCGCCCGAGCCCCGTCCGGCCCGCGGACGACCAGCGTGTCCCCCTCGAACCGCGCGTCGAAGGCGTCACCGGGGAACGGCCACGCCACCACGGTGGCCCGGCCCCCGTCCTCACCGTCCTCACCGTCCTCGCGCCGCACGACCCACAGCTCGTCGACCGCCCCGACCACCAGCCCGTCGGCACGCTGACGACGCTGGACGCACCAGCGCCCGCCGTCCTGCACCCGACCGCACGCCTCGTCGGTGACCTCCGGCGTGAGCGACCCGCCGACCTCCTGGGTGACGGCGGCGACCGCGAAGCCGCCCAGCAGGCCCAGCACCACGGCGACGGAGGCCGAGGACCGCGGCAGGCGCGGCAGCGTCAGCAGCGCCCGCCCACGCCGGTCGCCCATGACGTCAGAGGATCGCGCCGGGGGCGTACGCGGCCGCGGCGGGGTGCTGCTCGACCACGGTCGCGACCCGGCGCACGACGGCCTGGACCTGGGCCACGGCGGCGCCGGTGAAGCTGATCGGCTCGGCGACCAGCGCGGCCAGCTGCGCCTGGGTCAGCCCCAGGCGCTCGTCGGCGGCCAGGCGGGCGAGCAGGTCGTTCGCGGCCTGCCCGGCACGCATGTCGAGCGCCGTGCCGACCGCGGCCTCCTTGATGGCCTCGTGCGCGCTCTCCCGGCCGACCCCGTTGCGCACCGCGCTCATCAGCACCTTGGTGGTGGCCAGGAAGGGCAGGTAGCGGTCGAGCTCACGGGCCACGACGGCCGGGAACGCCCCGAACTCCTCGAGCACGGTCAGGAACGTCTCGAAGAGCCCGTCGACGGCGAAGAACGCGTCAGGCAGGGCGACCCGGCGCACCACCGAGCAGGAGACGTCGCCCTCGTTCCACTGGTCGCCGGCCAGCTCGGAGACCATCGACAGGTAGCCGCGGGTGACCACGGCGAGGCCGTTGACCCGCTCGCAGGAGCGGGTGTTCATCTTGTGCGGCATGGCAGAGGAGCCGACCTGGCCCTCGACGAACCCCTCGGTGACCAGCTCGTGGCCGGCCATCAGCCGGATCGTGGTGGCCAGGTTGGACGGGGCCGCGGTCAGCTGGACCAGGGCGGAGAGGACGTCGAAGTCCAGCGAGCGCGGGTAGACCTGGCCGACCGAGGTCAGCACCCGCTGGAAGCCGAGGTGGGTGGCGACCCGCTCCTCGAGGTCGGCCAGGCGGGACTCGTCGCCGTCGAGCAGGTCGAGCATGTCCTGGGAGGTGCCCATCGGTCCCTTGATCCCGCGCAGCGGGTAGCGCGCGAGCAGCTCCTCGACGCGCTCGAGGGAGACCAGCAGCTCGTCGGCCACGGTGGCGAAGCGCTTGCCCAGCGTGGTGGCCTGCGCGGCGACGTTGTGCGAGCGGCCGGCCATGACGGTCAGCTCGTGCTCGGACGCCAGCCGCGCGAGCCTGGCCAGGGTGGCGACCGCGCGGTCGCGCAGCAGGGCGAGGGACTGGCGCACCTGGAGCTGCTCGTCGTTCTCGGTGAGGTCGCGCGAGGTCATCCCCTTGTGCACGTGCTCGTGCCCGGCCAGGGCGCAGAACTCCTCGATCCGGGCCTTCACGTCGTGGCGGGTGAGGCGTTCGCGGGCGGCGATCGAGGCCAGGTCCACCTGCTCCACGACCGCCTCGTAGGCCTCGACGACACCGTCGGGCACCTCGACACCGAGGTCGCGCTGGGCGCGGAGCACCGCGATCCACAGCTGCCGCTCGAGGACGATCTTGTGCTCCGGCGACCAGATCCGGGCCAGGTCGGCGCTCGCGTAGCGGGTGGCCAGGACGTGGGGGACGCTCACGGGGCCATCCTCTCGCGGGCCTCGTCCTGGGCCGCCACGAGGGCGATGTCGGTGCGGTGCCGGGCACCGGGGAAGGAGACCAGGCCGACGCCGTCGTACGCCGCGGCGCGTGCGGCGGTCAGGTCGGCGCCGGTCCCGACCACGGCGAGGACGCGCCCGCCGGCGGTCACGACGTCGTCGCCCCGCACGGCGGTGCCGGCGTGGACGACGTGCACCTCGTCGAGCGCCTCGGCGGCGTCCAGGCCGGCGATGACCTCACCGGACGACGAGGAGGCCGGGTAGTCGGCACCGGCCAGGACCACCGCGACCGCCGAGCCGCTGCGCCAGGCGGGCGCCGGGATCTCGGCGAGGGTCCCGGTGGCGGCGCCCAGCAGCAGCGGGGAGAGCGGGGAGTCCAGCAGGGCCATCAGCGGCTGGGTCTCGGGGTCGCCGAAGCGGGCGTTGAACTCGACCACGCGCACCCCGCGCGAGGTCATCGCCAGCCCGGCGTAGAGCAGGCCGGAGAACGGTGTCCCGCGGCGGGCCATCTCCTCGACCGTGGGCCGCAGCACCTCGCGCAGGACCTGGTCGACCAGGCCGGGCGGGGCCCACGGCAGCGGCGTGTAGGCGCCCATGCCACCGGTGTTCGGGCCGTCGTCGCCGTCGCCGACCCGCTTGAAGTCCTGCGCGGGCTGGAGCGGGTGGATGGTCACGCCGTCGGTGATCGCGAAGAGGGAGACCTCGGGACCGTCGAGGAACTCCTCGACCACGACCCGCTCGCAGCCCGCGGCGTGGGCCAGCGCCTCGTCGCGGTCGGTGGTGACCACCACGCCCTTGCCCGCAGCAAGGCCGTCGTCCTTCACGACGTACGGCGCACCCAGCTCGTCGAGCGCCGCGGCGGCCTCCCCGGGCGTGGTGCAGACCCGCGCGGCCGCGGTGGGCACGCCCGCGGCGGCCATCACGTCCTTGGCGAAGGCCTTGGAGCCCTCGAGGCGGGCGGCCTGCCGGGTCGGCCCGAAGACGGGGACGCCCCGCTCCCGCACCACGTCGCCGACCCCGGCGACCAGGGGCGCCTCCGGACCCACGACCACGAGCCCGGCACCCAGCCGGACAGCGAGGTCGGCCACCGCCGCCCCGTCCATCGGGTCGACGTCGTGGAGCTCGGCCACCGAACGCATGCCCGGGTTGCCCGGGGCGGCGTGGACGCGGCGGACACCGGGGTCGCGGGCCAGGGCCCGGGCCAGCGCGTGCTCCCGTCCCCCGGTGCCGACGACCAGCACCGTCAGCAGCTCGTCCGGGCCGGGGTCCGTGCGGTGCTCGCTCACGGGCCCCGACCCTAGTGCCGCACCCGCGCCCCGCCCCGCCGAGATGCCACTCCCGGACAGCCGAGATGCCCTTCCCGCCCGGTCGAGGTGCCGCTCGCGGGCACCCCGGGGCGTCGACCGGTCAGTCCAACCGGCCCAGCAGGTGGTCACCGGCGGCGCCGTGCACCCGTCGTACGGCCGTGGTCGCCCGCCGCGCGCCCGCAGGGACCAGGCCCAGCGCGGCGCCGAGGCCGATCGGTGGCATGTTGCCGTAGATCGACTCGACCTGGTCGGCGCGCACGACATACGTCTCGTGCCAGATCCCGACGTCGCCGGACCCGGCGACGCGGCGGTTGAACTCGCGCCACGCAGCCGCATGGGGGTGGTCGGGGTCGCCCGAGAAACGACCGAGCTCCTCGGCGGAGCGCCACACCTGGGTGACCAGGACGTCGCGCCCCGACCACCAGGTGCGCGCCCCGAGCAGCGGGCTGTCGGGCAGCGCGCCGAGGTCGCGCAGCATCGCCGGCATCTGCCGCGCGACGTAGCTCCAGCTCCGGACCCGGCGGATCCGGTTCACCCGCATCCCGATCAGGAAGAGCACGACCTCGTCGTGGACGTCGGCGGAGAACGCGCCGCCGTGGACACCGCCGGGCGCGGCCTCGGCGGCACCACGGTACGCCGGGGGACCGGTCGCGAGGCTCGGGCTGGTGGGACTCATGGGGCACTCCTGTCGTATTGGGAAGTGGTGGTTCCTGATTGGAGACTGGCACTATCCATCTCATGCCGTCAACTCCCCCGGGTCCGACCTTCACCCTCGGCGAGCTGGCCCGGGCCGCTGCGGTCCCCGTTGGCACGGTGAAGTACTACCTGCGCGAGGGACTGGTCCCCGAGGGCCGGCTGCGCAGCGCCACCCGGGCCGACTACGGCACCGAGCACCTGGCCCGGCTGCGGCTGCTGCGGCTGCTCCGGGAGGTCGGGGACGTCCCGGTCGAACGGCTGCGGGACCTCGTCACCGCGTTGGAGGAGCAGCGGGGCACGGGCGTCACCGGCCGGCTCGAGGTCCTCGCCGCCGGCGCGGGCGCCCTGGCCGGGGCGGTCACCGCGCCCGGCCCGATGGCCGGGCGGGCCGAGGCCCTCACGGCCGAGCTCGTCGCCGGGGCCGGGTGGGAGGAGTCGCTGCGATCGACCACGGCGTGGGCGGCGGTGCGCGCCGTGCTCGAGACCGTGCTGGCCTGGGAGGAGCTCGGGCTGCCGGTCGGCTCGACCGACCTACGGCCGTACGTGGAGGCCGCCGACCTCGTCGCCCGCCACGACGTGGCCGCGCTCGGTGACGGGGACCCGACCGACCTGCTCACGCAGCTGGTCGTCGGGCAGGTCGTCTACGGCAGGCTGCTGGAGGCGCTGCGCCGCCTCGGGGAGGCGCACCACAGCATCCGGCGCTACGGCCCGCCGGGCACCTGATCGTCCGCGAGCGGCACCTCGGCCGTCCGCGAGCGGCACCTCGGCCGTCCGCGGGCGGCACCTCGGCCGTCAGAGCAGGTCGTGCCGGACGATCGTCGCGTCACGGGAGGGCCCGACGCCGACCACCGAGATCCGCGCGCCCGACATCTTCTCGACGGCGAGCACGTAGTCCTGGGCGTTCTCGGGGAGGTCCTCGAAGGAGCGCGCGGACGAGATGTCCTCCCACCAGCCCGGGAAGTACTCGTAGACCGGCCTCGCGTGGTGGAAGTCGGTCTGGTTGACCGGCATCTCGTCGTGGCGCACGC
>JBKJPE010000054.1:0-6592 GCA_046595185.1 Nocardioides sp. | reverse complement strand
GTGATCTCCGGGACCATCACCGACGCCTCCGGACGCACCCTGTCAGGGCAGACCGCCGAGGCGTTCTGGAACTCCGTACGCCACGCGCAGCCCCTCCTGGTCGGCCTGAACTGCGCGCTCGGCGCCCAGGAGATGCGCCCGCACCTCGCCGAGCTGTCCAGGATCGCCGACACCTTCGTGCACGCCTACCCCAACGCGGGTCTGCCGAACGCCTTCGGCGAGTACGACGAGGCCTCCCACGAGACCGCCGCCATCCTGCGCGAGTTCGCCGAGGCCGGCCTGCTGAACATGGTCGGCGGCTGCTGCGGCACCACCCCCGACCACATCGGGGCGATCGCCGGGGCGGTCGAGGGGCGCGCGCCGCGCGAGGTCCCCGAGGTGCGCCCGGCCCTGCGGCTCTCCGGGCTCGAGCCGTTCACGGTCGAGGACGACAGCCTGTTCGTCAATGTCGGCGAGCGCACCAACATCACCGGCTCCGCGCGCTTCCGCAACCTGGTCAAGGACGGCGACTACGACACGGCGCTGGCCGTGGCCGTGCAGCAGGTCGAGAACGGCGCGCAGGTGATCGACGTCAACATGGACGAGGGCATGATCGACGGGGTGGCGGCCATGGACCGCTTCCTGAAGCTGGTGGCCGCCGAGCCCGACATCTGCCGGGTGCCGGTGATGGTCGACTCCTCGAAGTTCGAGGTGATCGAGGCCGGTCTGAAGTGCGTCCAGGGCAAGTCCATCGTGAACTCGATCTCGATGAAGGAGGGCGAGGAGAAGTTCCGGGAGCAGGCCCACGTGGTGCGCCGCCACGGCGCCGCCGCCGTCGTGATGGCCTTCGACGAGGACGGTCAGGCCGACAACCTCGAGCGTCGCAAGGCGATCTGCGAGCGCGCGTACCGGATCCTGGTCGACGAGGTCGGGTTCCCGGCCGAGGACATCATCTTCGACCCGAACGTCTTCGCCGTGGCCACCGGCATCGAGGAGCACGCGTCGTACGGCCGCGACTTCATCGAGGCCACCCGGTGGATCAAGCAGAACCTCCCGGGCGCGAAGGTCTCGGGCGGCATCTCCAACGTCTCCTTCTCGTTCCGCGGCAACAACCCGGTCCGCGAGGCCATCCACGCCGTGTTCCTCTTCCACGCGATCGAGGCCGGCCTCGACATGGGCATCGTCAACGCCGGCGCCCTGGTGGTCTACGACCAGGTCGAGCCGGAGCTGCGCGAGCGGATCGAGGACGTCGTGCTGGACCGTCGCCCCGACGCGGCCGAGCGGCTGCTGGAGATCGCGGAGGCCCACAACCTGCAGGGCGAGGTCGCCGAGGCCACGGCCGAGGAGTGGCGGTCGCTGCCGGTGGGGGAGCGGATCACCCACGCCCTGGTCAAGGGCATCGACGCGCACGTGCAACCCGACACCGAGGAGCTCCGCGCCGACATCGAGGCCCGCGGAGGCCGCCCGATCGAGGTCATCGAGGGCCCGTTGATGTCCGGCATGGACGTCGTGGGGGACCTCTTCGGGGCCGGCAAGATGTTCCTTCCCCAGGTGGTGAAGTCCGCCCGGGTGATGAAGAAGGCCGTGGCCTACCTGATCCCCTTCATCGAGCAGGAGAAGCTGGACAACCCGTCGCTGGCCACCGCCAAGGAGACCAACGGCACGATCGTGATGGCCACCGTCAAGGGGGACGTGCACGACATCGGCAAGAACATCGTCGGCGTGGTCCTGCAGTGCAACAACTACGAGGTCATCGACCTCGGGGTGATGGTGCCCGCGCAGAAGATCCTGGACACCGCCGTCGAGGTCGGCGCCGACATCGTCGGGCTCTCGGGCCTGATCACCCCCTCTCTCGACGAGATGGTGACCCTGGCCTCGGAGATGCAGCGCCAGGGACTGACCATCCCGCTGCTCATCGGCGGCGCGACCACCTCACGGGCCCACACCGCGGTGAAGGTCGACCCCCGCTACGACGGCCCGGTGGTCTGGGTCAAGGACGCGTCGCGGTCCGTGCCCACCGCGGCCGCCCTGCTGAGCCCCGAGCGTCGCACCAAGCTCCTGGACGACGTCAAGGCCGACTACGACGCCCTGCGCACGCGCCACGCCGGCAAGGGCACCCGCCGGCTGCTGCCGTACGCCGACGCCCGCGCCGACGCGACGCCGGTCGACTGGGACACCTACCCCCCGCCGCTGCCGCGCACGCCCGGCGTGCACGTGCTGGAGGGCTACGACCTCGCCGAGCTGCGCGACTACATCGACTGGCAGCCGTTCTTCAACGCCTGGGAGATGAAGGGCCGCTTCCCCGACATCCTCAACAACCCGACCACCGGCGAGACCGCCCGCAGGCTCTACGACGACGCCCAGGAGATGCTCGACCAGGTCGTCGCGGAGAAGTGGCTGACCGCCCGCGGCGTCCTCGGGCTCTTCCCGGCCAACGCCGAGGGCGACGACGTCGTGGTGTGGGCCGACGACGAGCGCCAGGAGCGTCGTGCCGTGCTGCACCAGCTCCGCCAGCAGGGCGAGCACCGCGCCGGCGTCCCCCACCGCTCGCTGTCGGACTACGTCGCCCCGGTGGCCACCGGCCTGCGCGACCACGTCGGCGCCTTCGCCGTCACCGCCGGGGTCGGGCTCAAGGAGCGGGTCGAGGCCTACCAGGCCGACCAGGACGACTACAACGCGATCCTCCTCGAGTCGCTCGCCGACCGGCTGGCCGAGGCCTTCGCCGAACGGCTGCACCAGCGGGTCCGGACCGAGTTCTGGGGACACGCCGACGACGCGGGGCTGTCGCAGGAGGACCTGATCGCCGAGAAGTACGCCGGCATCCGTCCCGCGCCGGGCTACCCGGCCTGCCCCGACCACACCGAGAAGCTGACGATCTGGGACCTGCTCGACGCCGAGCAGGCCACCGGGATCTCGCTGACGGAGTCGATGGCGATGTGGCCGGGCGCCTCGGTCTCGGGCCTCTACTTCAGCCACCCCGCCGCGCAGTACTTCGTCATCGGTCGGGTCGGCCGCGACCAGGTCGGCGACTACGCCGCGCGCAAGGGCTGGAGCATGGTCGAGGCCGAGCGGTGGCTCTCGCCCAACCTCGGCTACGACCCGGATGACTGACCTGCCGGCGGCGGTGCTGTGGGACATGGACGGCACGCTGGTCGACACCGAGCCGTACTGGATCGAGGCCGAGCAGGAGCTGGCGCACCGGCACGGCGCGACCTGGACCCACGAGGACGCGATGGCCCTGGTCGGCAGCGACCTGATCGACTCGGGCACCTACATCCGCGAGCGGATGGGCCTGGACCTCACGCCGACCCAGATCGTCGACCTTCTCCTCGACGGCGTCGTGCAGAAGGTCGCGCGCGACGTGCCGTGGCGGCCCGGCGCCCGCGAGCTGCTGGGGGCGCTCGGCGGGTCGGGCGTGCCCTGCGCGCTGGTGACGATGTCGTGGCGGCGCTTCGTCGAGCCCGTGCTCGACCAGCTGCCCCCGGGCTCCTTCACCCACGTCGTGACCGGTGACGAGGTCACGCGCGGCAAGCCGCACCCCGACCCGTACCTGCGGGCCGCGGAGCTGCTCGGCGTCGACCCGCGCGCGTGCGTGGCCATCGAGGACTCCCCCACGGGGGCGGCGTCCGCCGCGGCCGCCGGCTGCCCGGTCCTGGTGGTGCCGCACCACGTGCCGGTGCCGCCGGCCTCCAGGCTCTCCTTCGCCGGCACCCTCGAGGGCCTGGGCCCCGACGACCTCGTGCCGCTGACCCGGCTCGGGAGCCACTGAGCCCGCTCTGCGGCGGGAGCGCCGGATCGTTGCCGATTCGCGACCCGGCACGGCGCCGTTGCGGGGTGACCCGGGACACGCCGCGCGCTAGTGTCCCGCACGTTCTGTCTCGTCATCCGGGCGGGACGCGAAGATGTGAGGTGTCCAGTGCGACTCGCAGCAACTACCACGCGCAACGGCCTGGTCGGGATGGCCGCCACCGCGCTCGTCCTGACCGGGTGCGCCCAGAGCGACCGTGCGGAGAGCGGGAGCGAGAGTGCCGCGCAGAGCGGCGGCACCTTCCTGTTCGCCGGATCGGCCGAGCCGGTCACCCTCGACCCGTTCTTCGCCTCCGACGGCGAGAGCTTCCGGGTGGCCCGTCAGATGTTCGAGGGCCTGGTCGGCACCGAGCCGGGCACCGCGGACCCCGCGCCGCTGCTGGCCACGGGCTGGGAGGCCGCCGACGACGGGCTCAGCTACACCTTCGACCTCCAGGAGGGGGTGACCTTCCACGACGGCACCCCGTTCGACGCCGAGGCCGTCTGCGCCAACTTCGAGCGCTGGTACAACCTGCCGCGCTCCGCGCAGACCGAGGACCTCTCCTACTACTACATCTCGCTGTTCCGTGGCTTCGCCACCGGACCGGACGCCGACGCCGCCGTCTACGAGTCCTGCTCGGCCGACGACGAGCTCACCGCCACGATCAACCTGGCGCAGCCGTTCGCCGGCTTCATCGCCGCCCTGTCGCTGCCGGCGTTCTCCATGCAGAGCCCGACCGCGCTGGAGAAGTACCAGGACGACGCGGCCGGCAACCCGAGGAACAGCGAGTACTCCACCGAGCGCCCCACCGGCACCGGCCCGTTCACGCTCGACTCGTGGGACCGCGGCCAGCAGGTCACGTTGGCGCGCAACGACGACTACTGGGGCGAGACCGCGCTGGTCGACGAGGCCGTCGTGGTCGCGATCGAGGACCCGACCGCCCGCGCCGACGCGCTGCGCAGCGGCGAGATCGACGGCTACGACCTCGTCGGCCCCGCCGACGTCGCCCCGTTGGAGGAGGAGGGGTTCCAGGTCGTCGAGCGCGACCCGTTCAACGTCCTCTACCTCGGGATGAACCAGCAGCAGGAGCCGCTCGACGACCCGATGGTCCGTCAGGCGATCGCCCACGCGCTGAACATCCCCGAGATCATCAGCGCCTCGATGCCCGAGGGCACCGTGCCTGCGACGCAGTTCGTGCCCGACATCGTGATGGGCTTCAACGACGAGGTCACCGAGTACGAGTACGACCCCGCACTGGCCGAGCAGATGCTCGCCGACGCCGGCGCCGACGGTGCCACCATCGAGTTCAACTACCCGACCGGGGTCAGCCGGCCGTACATGCCCCAGCCCGAGGACACCTTCAACGTGGTGCGCTCGCAGCTCGAGGCCGTCGGCCTGGACATCAAGCCGGTGGCCGACGCGTGGAGCCCGGACTACCTGGAGAAGATCCAGGGCACCGACGACCATGGCCTCCACCTGCTCGGCTGGACCGGCGACTACAACGACACCGACAACTTCCTGGGTGTCTTCTTCGGTGCCGAGAGCAACGAGTGGGGCTTCGACAACCCCGAGCTGTTCGACGCCCTGAGCGAGGCGCGCGGCCTGCCGACCCCCGAGGAGCAGGAGCCGCTCTACCAGGACATCAACGCCGCGATCATGGACTACCTGCCGGGCGTCCCGCTGGCGCACCCCGTCCCGTCGCTGGCCTTCGGCCCGGACGTCGACGGCTACCAGCAGAGCCCCGTGCAGGACGAGGTCTGGAACGCCGTCTCGGTGGAGGAGTGACGCAGGCCTGAACCCGGTCCCGTTCCCTCCTTGACCCGAAGGTCGTCGATGCTGCGATTCGCCCTCCGGAGGCTGGCCCTGCTGGTCCCGGTCCTGTTCGGACTCTCCGTGCTGCTGTTCGCCTGGGTGCGAGCGCTGCCCGGTGACCCCGCACGCTCCCTGCTGGGGGAGAGGGCCACCCCGGAGGCGATCGTGGCGATCAACGAGGCCTACGGCTTCGACCAGCCCCTCCTGCAGCAGTACCTGACCTACGTCAAGGCACTGCTGCAGGGGGACTTCGGCAGCTCCATCCAGAGCGGCCAGGACGTCCTGGCCACCTTCCTGGACCGCTTTCCGGCCACCATCGAGCTGGCGCTGACGGCGATGCTCTTCGCGATCGTGGTCGGCGTCCCGCTCGGCTACCTCGCGGCCCGCAACCAGGGCCGCCTGCTCGACACCGCGGTCGTCTCGGGCTCGCTGCTCGGGGTGGCCACACCGGTGTTCTTCCTGGCCATCCTGCTCAAGCTGGTCTTCGCGGACTGGCTCGGCTGGCTGCCCACGGCGCTGCGCCAGGACCCCCGGATCGACGCCACCCACCTCACCAACTTCTACGTCCTGGACGGCTTCCTGACCCGCGAGTGGGACGCCGCCTGGGACGCGATGCTGCACCTGGCGCTGCCCGCGATCGCGCTCGGCACCATCCCGCTGGCGATCATCGTGCGGATCACCCGCGCCTCGATCACCGAGGTCCTCCAAGAGGACTACGTGCGCACCGCCGAGAGCAAGGGCCTCTCGCGCGACGTCGTGTCGCGTCGTCACGTGCTGCGCAACTCGATGCTCCCCGTCCTGACCACGATCGGGTTGCAGACCGGTCTGCTGTTCTCCGGAGCCGTGCTGACCGAGACGGTCTTCGGCTTCAACGGCGTCGGGTCCTACCTCTTCCAGGCGATCGGGCAACGCGACTACCCCGTCCTGCAGGGCTACATCATCTTCAACGCCCTGAACTACTCGTTGATCAATCTCATCGTCGACCTGTTGTACGACGTCATCGATGCACGCGTG
>JBKJPE010000049.1:0-32649 GCA_046595185.1 Nocardioides sp. | reverse complement strand
CTGGCGCACCATGCCGAGCGACTCGTTGTTGATGATCGCGACCTTGATCGGGATGTCGTTGATCGCGCAGGTGGCCAGCTCCTGGTTGGTCATCTGGAAGCAGCCGTCGCCGTCGATGGCCCACACCGTGCTGTCGGGGCAGGCCACCTGGGCGCCCATCGCCGCGGGGACGGAGTAGCCCATCGTGCCGAGGCCGCCGGAGTTGAGCCAGGTGCGCGGCTTCTCGTACTTGACGAAGTGGGCCGCCCACATCTGGTGCTGGCCGACGCCGGAGGTGTAGACGGTGTCGGGGCCGGCGATGGCGCCGAGGCGCTCGATGACGTACTGCGGGGAGAGCGCGCCGTCCGCGGGGATGTCGTAGCCGAGCGGGTAGGTCTTCCTGACCCCGGCCAGGAAGTCGACCCAGCCCTCGTAGTCGCCGGTGTTGCCCCGGTCGGCCTCGGCCGCGAGCAGCGCGACGAGGTCGGCGATGACCTCGCGGACGTCGCCGACGATCGGCACGTCGGCGTGACGGTTCTTGCCGATCTCGGCGGGGTCGATGTCGGCGTGGATGACCTTGGCCCCGGGGGCGAAGGAGTCCAGGTTGCCGGTCACTCGGTCGTCGAAGCGGGCGCCGAGGGCGATCAGCAGGTCGCTCTTCTGCAGACCGGCGACCGCGGGGACGGTGCCGTGCATCCCGGGCATGCCGAGGTGCTGGGGGTGGGAGTCGGGGAAGGCGCCCAGGGCCATCAACGTGGTCACCACGGGGATGCCGGTCATCTCGGCGAGGCGCAGCAGCTCGGCCGAGGCCCCTGAGCGGATGGTGCCGCCGCCGACGTAGAGGACCGGGCGGCGCGACTCGAGGATCAGCCGGGCGGCCTCCCGGACCTGCTTGGCGTGCGGCTTGGTCACCGGGCGGTAGCCGGGCAGCCCGAGGTCGGTCGGCCAGGTGAAGGTGGTCTGTGCGGTGAGCGCGGACTTGGCCACGTCGACCAGGACCGGGCCGGGGCGGCCGGTCGCGGCGATGTGGAAGGCCTGGGCGACCGCGCGCGGGATCTCGGCGGGGTCGGTGACCAGGAAGTTGTGCTTGGTGATCGGCATCGTGATGCCGCGGATGTCGGCCTCCTGGAAGGCGTCGGTGCCGATCATCGAGGCACCCACCTGACCGGTGATCGCGACCATCGGCACCGAGTCCATGTGCGCGTCGGCCAACGGGGTGACCAGGTTGGTCGCACCCGGGCCCGAGGTGGCCATGCAGACGCCCACCCGTCCGCTGGCCGCGGCGTAGCCCTGCGCGGCGTGCCCGGCGCCCTGCTCGTGACGCACCAGGATGTGGCGGATCGAGGAGTCCATCATCGGGTCGTACGCCGGGAGGATCGCGCCGCCGGGGATGCCGAACACGTGCTGGGTGCCGGCCGCCTCGAGCGAGCGGATGAGGCTCTGCGCGCCGGTGATCGTGCCCGTGGTCGTCGTGCCCGTGGTAGGGCTCTGCTGGGTCATGTGTGGTCCGTTCTCGGGGCTGGTCCGTGCAACAAAAAACCCCTCGGTTGCCCGGGCAACGAGGGGTGACGCGCTGGCTGTCTGACTAGCCGACGCGTCGAGGACGTACGAGGAGGTGGCGCATGACGCCACCGTAGCCCGATGCCCCCCGGTGCGTCAGCAGCCTACGCAGGACCAACCACATCGTGAGATCGAGGTCCCAGCCGATGGACAGCCGCGGCGTGGCCCGGGTCAGGGGGTCGGCGCGCCGATGCCCTTGCGCCAGGCCGAGAAGGACTGCACCGCCGCCGGGCGTGGTCGGGCGAGCCACGGCCACGGGTGGGTCTCGACCACGTCGACGCGCGCGGCGTGGCGCGCCCATCCGGGCACCGGCGCCCAGGTCGCCGCCACCGGGCGCCGACCGAGCTCCTCGGGCACGCTGCCGCGGCGGACCTCGAGCGCGCGACCGGCAGCGAGCTCGCCCAGGGTCTCGGCCAGGAACACCAGCCGCTTGCCCGACAGGGTCAGGCGGCGCAGCAACGGCTCGTCGAAGACGAAGACGGCCGGCCGGTCGGGGTCGGCGGCCAGCGCGGGGTCGCCCTCGCCGAGGGACTCCGCGGTCAACCAGACGACCTCTCCCCCGTCGCCCTCGACCTGCGCCGGGCCCGCGGGGATCTCGCCGCGGGACAGGTCGGGCCCGTCGACGGCGGGGCCGCGGTCGGCGTCCGGCCAGGACTGCACCGGGCACGCGTGGGCGAGGGCGCAGGTGCCGCACAGCGCGGGTGCCCGCTTCTCGACCTGCCAGCGGCTGAACCCGTACGGCTTGCCGCTGCCCGTGCCGGTGGTCCACTGCCACCCGAGCCGGTTTGCCGCCCGCGAGCCGTCGAGCAGGTGCACGTACATCTCCTGCTCGCCGGTGCGCCAGTCCGCCCCGGCGCGGACCGTCCACTGCGAGGCCAGCCACATCCGGGTCTGGTTGACCAGCCACCCGTCGTCGTGGAGCTCGCCGACCACGGCCTCCATGCACCGCATCTGTGCGGGCCACGGGTCGGCGGCGCTGACCGGGCCCGCCTCGCCGGCCCCGGGCGTCGGGCGGGGCTGCTCGTGGCGCAGCGAGGTGCCGAGGTCGGAACCGACCCGGGCGTAGAGGTGGCGGGCGTACTCCTGCCACAGCAGCTCGTCGCGGTACTTGCGGCGGTCCCGGGCGGGGGCGGCGCCGGCGGCGTCCCAGACCTCCTGCAGCTGCAGCAGGCCGTGGCGCAGGTACGGCGACATCCGGCTCGCCCCACGCCGCGACTCCGGCAGGACCGTGCTCCGGCTCGCGGCGTAGCCGGTGACGTCGAGGGTGGCCAGGGCGGTGTCGGCGGCCGACTGGCCACCGCTGAACCCGCCGGCGGCGATGCCGTCGGGTCCTTCGAGGGCGAGGTCACCGAGGTGCTCGGCGACCCAGGCGACCACCTCGTGCTGCGCGGCGCCGTCGGCGACCGACGGCGGCGGCGGCAGGATCACGCAGGAACCGCCGGACGTCCTTGGGACCCCACGTCAGCCCCGCCCGACCCAGGTGGTGACGCAGGCCTTGTTGCCCTGGGCGTCGGCCAGAACCGTGAAGCGTGGTGCCATCGCGTCGTCGACCAGGGTGCCACCGGCGTCGAGCGCCGCCTTGATCCGGCGGTCGGCGTCCTCGGGCGTCAGCCGGACGTCGAGGTGGAAGCGCTGACCCGGCGCCTCGGCCGCCACCCGGTCGGCCTCGGTCGCGGGCTCGTCGGTGACCTGGAACCACAGCGTCGGGCCGCGGCCGTCGGGGTCCACGACGGCGTCGTCATCGTCGGGGGCGTCATAACCCAGCAGGGCCGCCCAGAAGGGGCGCACCGCGTCCAGGTCGCGGGTGTCGAGCGCGATCTCGACGACCTGCAGCTTCTCGGTGGCCGCCCGGGCGCCGAGGCGTCCGGCGTGGTCGCTGATGGTGCGCGCCAGGTCGACGTCGCGGCTGGTGACGCCACCGACGTCGTGGCTGCTGAGGTGGATCTCCACGAAGCCGTAGCGCAGGTCCACGTCGGGGTGGTGGTCGGCGGCCTCCGCGGCCTTCCCGACGTGGTCGACCAGGGCGAGGCCGGTGGCGAAGTCGCCGGTCTCGAAGCGGCCGTGCAGCTGGTCGAACATGACCCGCCAGTCCGACAGCAGGGCGGCCTCGACGCCGTGACCGTCCAGGACCTCCTGCGGGTCCGGCTCCGCGATCGTCGCGGTGCCCTTCTCGTGGGCGTCGCGGCCGTCGGGAGTGCGGATCTCCTGCGGCTGCTCGGGGGTCTCCTCCTGCGGCTGGTCCTGCTGGTCCTGCGGCTGCTCCGGGGTCTCGTCGTGCTGCTGGTCCTGCTGCTCCTCGTCGCTCATCGCCTCACCCTGGCCCTCGGCGTGCGCGGAGTACAGCCCTGTGGGGGTGGGATCGGGCTGCTCACGGCAGCACCGAGGCCCCGACCGGCCCGGGGTTGAAGGCCACCTCCCAGCGGATGCCGGCCGGGTCGGCGAAGTAGCCGGTGTAGCCGCCCCACGCGCGGGCGGCACCCTGGCCCACCTCCGCTGCGCCGGCGGCCCGGGCCTCGTCGAGCACCTGGTCCACCTCGGCGCGCGAGGCGACGTTGTGGGCCAGGGTGACCGGCACCAGGCCCGGACCCGTGCGGACCGGGCCGACCTCGGACTCGAACGACGCCTGCTCCCACAGCGACAGCACCACGCGGTCGGCCACGCGGATCATCACCACGTCGTCGACCTCGACGTCGGCGTGCCAGCCGAGCCCGTCGAGGTAGAACGACCGCGCGGCCGCCAGGTCGGGGACGGCGAGGGTCACGAAGCTCAGGCGCTGGTCCATGGCCCGAACCTACGGCGGGTCGCCGACACCGGGCGGGGGCTCAGGACGCCCGGGCCAGCTCCTCGGCCACGGCGTCCATCCCGGCGCGGACCTCAGCGAAGGAGGTCGAGAGCGGGGACGGCCCGAGCCGCAGGCCGCCGGGGTCGCGGTAGTCGGGGACGACGTCGCGGTCCCACAGCCGGCGCGTGACCTCCTGCATCGCGGGGTGCCGCAGCGTGACGTGGCCGCCGCGGAGCGCGGGATCGCGGGGGGAGGCCACCTCGACGCCGTACGCCGCGAGCCCGGCGTCGGCGAGGTCGACCACCATCCTGGTCAGCGCCTGCGACTTCGCCCGCACCGCGGTCATGCCGACCTCGTCCAGCACGTCCAGCATGTCGGCCAGCGCCAGCATCCCGACCACCGGCGGCGTGCCCGACAGCATCCGCCGGATCCCGGTGGCCGGTGCCCACGAGGGGCCCATCCGGAACGGCTCGGCGTGGCCGATCCAGCCGCGGACGGGCTGGGTCAGGGCGTCGGGACCCTCGAGCAGGCGGGCGGCGACGTAGACGAAGGCGGGCGAGCCGGGGCCGCCGTTGAGGTACTTGTAGGTGCAGCCGACGGCCAGGTCGGCGCCCCAGGCGTCGAGCGCGAGCGGCACGGACCCGACCGAGTGGGACAGGTCCCAGAGGACCAGGGCCCCCGCGTCGTGGGCCAGCGCGGTCAGGGCGGGGCCGTCGGCGACCCAGGCCGAGCGGTACGCCACGTGGCTCAGCGCGACGAGCGCCGTGTCCGCCCCCACCGCCCCGGCCAGCTGGTCGGCGGTCACGCCCGCCGCGGGGTCCACCTCGACCCACCGCACCCGCAGCCCGAGCTCAGCCGCGATCCCGGTCGCGACGTAGCGGTCGGTCGGGAAGTTGTCGGTGTCCATCACGATCTCGTGCCGTCCGGGCCGGGCGGCGACGGCCGCGCGCATCGCCTTGTAGAGCAGGACGGTCGTCGAGTCACCCACGACCGTCTGGCCGGGCGCCGCCCCGAGACAGGTGGCGCCGATCCGGTCGCCGAGCTGCGTGGGCAGCTCCATCCAGCGCTCGTCCCAGCCGCGGATCAGGCGCCCGCCCCACTGCTCGCCGACGAACGCGGCCAGCCGCGGGCCGGTCACCCGCAGCGGTCGACCCAGCGAGTTGCCGTCGAGGTAGACCAGCGGCTGGTCGGTCCCCACGAACCGGTCGCGGTGGGCGGCCAGCGGGTCGGCCGCGTCGTGCGCCGCGGCGTCGATCGGGTCGAGAGGGGCGGCGAGGGCGGCGTGGTCGGTCTGCTCGGGCACCCGCCGACCCTAGGTCGTCCGCGCCCACCCGGGTCGCACGCCCGTCGATGGCGCCGCCGATGATCAGCTGGCCGACGTGGGTGCCCTCCTGCCTCAGCTCCTCGTGCAGCAGCTGGGCGTACGCCGCCCGGCCGGCGAGGGCGACCGAGGTGCCCGCGACGGCGCGGCCGGGCTTGACGGCGGAGACCCCGTTGACGAACGGGATGGTCCCCCGGCCCTCCCCGAGGAACCGGATGCCGGGCACCACCTCGTGCACGGCCGCCACCGCACCGTAGACGGAGAACTCGATCGGGCCGACGAGGTCGCGGGGGGTGGTCTCCAGGACGGGGCGCATGAACGTCTTGTCGGGCAGGGGGTTGTACTGCAGGACCTCGATGGGCCCGAGCGCCTTCACGCCTCGTCCAGCGCTCGACGGAGAAGCCTTCCCGGCCGAACCGACGCGCGACGGTGGCGCCGAGGCCGCTCCCTGCTCCGATGAGGGCGAGTGTGGTCATGGCATCCCCCACCACGCCGCCCGCCCCGCTTGTTCGGCACGGGAGCCACGACGCGCTTCCCACCCGTAGGTATGACGTGGCGCCGGTGCGGACCTGCCAGGTTGGGCAGCGACCGCACTCGCGGTCCGGCGATGGGGCGCTGCTCGGACGAACAGAGGAACCCCCATGGAAAGCCAGCCCATCACCCCCCGCGCAGTCTCGGCCCGCACCTCGCGCACCAGGCGGCCGCTGGGCATCGCCGCGATGACCACGGCCTCCGCCGTGCTCACCGCCTCGTTCCTCGCCGGGCCCAGCACGGCAGCCCCCGCCGCGACGTCCGCCGGCACCGCCACCACCTCGGTTGCGACCGCCGAGCGCGTCGTGGCCTCCGGCCCGCGTGGCGAGGCCACCTCCCGCGTGGTCGGCACCACCGCCCGCGGCGAGAAGGTCCGAGGGTCCTTCACCCCGCTCGAGGTGGTCCGCAAGGGCGACGCCGTCAAGGTGCGTGGCCTGCTCGAGGGCAAGGTCGTGCGTGACGGGGCCGACCAGACCTTCGCCGCGGTGCGCACCCTGCGCGTGCGCTCGATCAACGGCACCTCGCTGAGCGGGGACGCAGCCGCTCGCTCCGCGGCCGCCGCCCCGGCCTGCGACATCTTGAACCTCGACATCCGTCCGATCTCGCTGGACCTGCTCGGCCTCCAGATCGACCTGAGCCGCGTCGTGCTGACCATCGTCGCGGTGCCCGGCGCCGGCAACCTGCTCGGCAACCTGCTCTGCGCCGTGGTCGGCCTGCTCGACGGTGGTCTCGCCGGTGCACTGGGCCGGTTGACGAACCTGCTCAACAGCATCCTCGACGCGCTGCGCCTCGGCGTCTGAGGCAGTCCCGCCGCCCGGCCGACACCTCGTCGGCCGGGCGGCTGCGGCTGCTCAGCTCGTGACGGCGCCGACCGCGGCCGACTGCACCGTCTTGGCGTACTTGCCGAGCACGCCCCGGGTGTACTTCGGAGGAAGCGGCTCCCAGCCCTCCCGCCGCCGGGCCAGCTCGGCCTCGTCGAGATCGACGTCGAGGCGGCGTCGGGCCACGTCGAGGGTGACCGTGTCGCCGTCGCGGAGGAACGCGATCGCGCCACCGTCGACGGCCTCCGGGGCGACGTGGCCCACGCACAGGCCGGTCGTGCCGCCGGAGAACCTGCCGTCGGTGAGGAGCAGGACGTCCTTGCCGAGGCCCGCGCCCTTGATCGCGGCAGTGATCGCGAGCATCTCCCGCATGCCCGGCCCGCCCTTGGGTCCCTCGTAGCGGATGACCACCGCGTCGCCGGCGGTGATCGCCCCCGCGGCCAGCGCGTCCATCGCGGCGCGCTCCCCGTCGAAGACCCGCGCGGTGCCGCTGAAGACCGAGTCGTCGAAGCCGGCCGACTTCACCACGGCACCCTCCGGGGCCAGCGACCCCTGGAGGATGGTCAGCCCGCCGGTGGCGTGGATGGGCGAGCGGAGCTCGCGGATGATCGTGCCGTCGACCGGCGGCGGAGCGATGTCGGCGAGGTTCTCAGCGACGGTGCGTCCGGTGCAGGTCAGCGCGTCGCCGTGCAGCAGACCGGCCTCGAGCAGGGCCTTCATCATCATCGGGATGCCACCGACCCGGTCCAGGTCGACCCAGACGTACTTGCCGAACGGCTTCATGTCGGCCAGGTGGGGCACCTTCTCCCCGATCCGGGTGAAGTCGTCGAGGGTCAGCTCGACCTCGGCCTCGTTGGCGATCGCGAGCAGGTGCAGCACGGCGTTGGTGGAGCCGCCGAGCGCCATCGCGACGGCGATCGCGTTCTCGAAGGCCTCGCGGGTCATGATCTGCCGCGCGGTGATGCCCCGGCGCAGCATCTCGACCACGGCCACCCCCGACTGGTGCGCGATCTTGTCGCGCCGGCGGTCGACGGCCGGCGGGGAGGCCGAGCCGGGCAGGGCCATGCCGAGGCCCTCGGCCACGGCGGCCATCGTGTTCGCGGTGTAGGCGCCGCCGCAGGCGCCCTCGCCCGGACAGATGGCGCGCTCGACCTTGTCGACCTGCTCGCGGCTGATCTTGCCGGCCAGGCAGGCACCGACGGCTTCGAAGGCGTCGATGATCGTGACGTCCTCGCCGTCGACCTTGCCGGGCATGATCGTGCCGGCGTAGAGGAACACGCTGGCCAGGTCGAGGCGGGCCGCGGCCATCAGCATCCCCGGCAGCGACTTGTCGCAGCCGGCCAGCAGCACCGAGCCGTCGAGCCGCTCGGCCATCATGACCGTCTCGACCGAGTCGGCGATGACCTCGCGCGAGACCAGGGAGAAGTGCATCCCCTCGTGCCCCATCGAGATGCCGTCGGAGACCGAGATCGTGCCGAACTCCAGCGGGAACCCGCCGGCGGCGTGCACGCCGTTCTTCACGGCCTTGGCCAGGCGGTCCAGCGACAGGTTGCAGGGGGTGATCTCGTTCCACGACGAGGCGACACCGATCTGCGGCTTCAGGAAGTCGTCGTCGTCCATCCCGACCGCACGCAGCATGCCCCGCGCGGCGGCCTTCTCCAGTCCGTCGGTCACGTCGCGGCTGCGTGGCTTGATGTCCACCCCGGGCGCGGCGCCCTGGGTTCCGGTGGTGTCGCTGCTGTCGGGGCCGTCGACCGTGGTGCTCATGGAGCGAGGCTACGACGCCGGCGACCGACCGTGCGGTGCAGGTCAGCCCGCGGTCGGTGCGTTCAGGCGCGCCCCACGTCACCGCCAGGCCCGGGATGGCGCCGCCGCCCCTTACCCTTGGATCGTGCCAATCGACCTCGCGCAGACCTGGAGCACCCGGGAAGCCGTCCTCTTCGACCTCGACGGCGTGATCACGCCGACCGCCGAGGTCCACATGCGCGCCTGGTCGCACATGTTCAACACCTGGCTGGACGGGCTCCGCGACGGTGGCCACCCGCCCGCCGGCGCCGACCTCTCGGAGTACACCGACGCCGACTACTTCGCGCACGTCGACGGCAAGCCGCGCTACGACGGCGTCCGCGACCTCGTGGCCGCCCGCGGGATCGGGCTGCCCGAGGGCGACCCGTCCGACGCGCCGTCCGACGAGACGATCTGTGGTCTTGGCAACCGCAAGAACGACGCGTTCAACGTGGTCCTCGCGCGCGACGGCGTCACCGCCTACCCCGGGTCGGTCGCCCTCCTGGACCACCTGCGCGACCTCGGCCTGCCGCTGGCCGTCGTGTCCTCCTCGGGCAACGCCCCCGCGGTGCTCGAGGCCGCGGGCCTGGCCGACCGGTTCGACTTCGTCATGTCCGGGGTCGTGGCCACCGAGCGCGGCCTGCCCGGCAAGCCCGCCCCGGACACCTTCCTGGCCGCCGCCGAGCAGCTCGGCGCGTCCGCGGCCGGGTGCGTGGTCCTGGAGGACGCCGTCTCCGGCGTCCGCGCGGGCGCCGCCGGCGGCTTCGCCGACGTGGTCGGGGTCGACCGCGGGGCCGGCGCCGCGGTGCTGACCGGCGCCGGCGCGACGGTGGTCGTCTCCGACCTGGCCGACCTCGTCCCCTCGCCCGCGGACGCCTCGTGATCGCCCACGCCGCCACCGGCGACCCCCTGGACCGCGGCCGCTTCCCCGCCGACCCCTGGCGCCTGGTCGAGACCTCCCACGCAGCGGCCGACCTCGGGGTCACCGAGACCCTGTTCACGACCGCCAACGGCTACCTCGGGCTGCGCGGCAACCCCGAGGAGGGCCGCGACGCCCACGCGCACGGCACCTTCGTCAACGGCTTCCACGAGACGTGGCCGATCCGGCACGCCGAGGCCGCCTTCGGCTTCGCCCGCACCGGCCAGACCCTGGTCAACGCCCCCGACGCCAAGGTCCTCAAGATCTACGTCGACGACGAGCCGCTGATCCTCGGCACCGCCGACCTCGAGCACTACGAGCGGGCCCTCGACTTCCGCGACGGCGTGCTGCGCCGGAGCCTGGTGTGGCGGACCCCGTCGGGCAAGCGGGTCCGCGTCGAGTCGAGCCGGATGGTCTCGATGGTCGAGCGGCACCTCGTGGTGATGCGCCTGGAGGTCACCATGCTCGAGGGCGACGCGCCCATCGTCATCTCCTCGCAGCTGCTGAACCGGCAGGACGGCAAGGACGAGTACCACGTGCCGGACGCCGCGATGGGCGAGGGCGTCGACCCGCGCAAGGCCAGCGCCTTCGAGGACCGGGTGCTGCTCCCCCGCACCGCCTCGGCCACCCCGGGGCGGATGCAGCTGGGCTACCGCACCGCCCACTCCGCGATGACCATCTGCGTGGCCGCCGACCACGTCTTCGACTGCGAGGACGTCCACGAGGTCCGCGCCTCCCACGAGGACGACCTGGCCAAGGTCGTGTTCCGCGTCGAGGCCCGCGAGGGCCATCCGATCCGCCTCGACAAGCACGTCAGCTACCACACCTCGCGCGGCGTCCCGGTGCGCGAGCTCGCGGACCGCTGCGAGCGCACCCTGGACCGGGCGGCGGCGCACGGGGTCGAGCACTACCACCGGGTGCAGCACGACTGGTTCGCGCACTTCTGGGAGTCCACCGACGTGCTGCTCGACGAGGGCGCCCCGGACGCGACCTCGGTGCAGCAGGCGGTCCGCTACAACCTCTTCTCGCTGGCCCAGGCCAGCGCCCGGGCCGACCAGCAGGGCGTGCCCGCCAAGGGTGTGAGCGGGTCCGGCTACGAGGGGCACTACTTCTGGGACACCGAGGTGTACGTCGCTCCGTTCCTGACCTACACCCAGCCCGAGCTGGCCCGCAACACGCTGCACTTCCGGGCCCGGATGCTGCCCGCCGCCCGCGCCCGCGCCGGGGAGCTGGCCCAGGCCGGCGCCCTGTTCCCCTGGCGCACGATCAACGGCGAGGAGGCCTCGGCGTACTACGCCGCCGGCACCGCCCAGGTCCACATCGACGCCGACGTGGCCTACGCCCTGTCGAAGTACGTCGAGGCGACCGGCGACGTCGGGTTCCTGCTCCGCGACGGCATCGACATCCTGGTCGAGACCGCCCGCTTCTGGGCCGACCTCGGCTTCTGGCGCAGCAACGGCGCCGACACCTTCCACATCCACGGCGTCACCGGCCCCGACGAGTACACGACGGTGGTCAACAACAACCTGTTCACCAACGTGATGGCGCGCTACAACCTCGAGCGCGCCGCCTGTGCGGTCGACCTGGTCCGCACGACCGACACGGCGGCCTACGACCGGATGCGCCACCGCCTCGGCTTCGACCCCGCGGAGGCCGACGAGTGGCGCCGCTGCGCCGCAGGGATGACCATCCCCTTCGACGAGGGCATGGGGATCCACCAGCAGGACGACCACTTCCTGGACCGCGAGGTCTGGGACCTCTCCCGCACCCCGGCCGAGAACCGTCCGCTGCTGCTGCACTATCACCCGTTGGTCATCTACCGCTTCCAGGTGCTCAAGCAGGCCGACGTGGTGCTGGCGCTGTTCTTGCAGGGCGACCGGTTCAGCACCGAGGAGAAGCGGGCCGACTTCGAGTACTACGACCCGATCACCACCGGTGACTCGACCCTCTCGGCGGTCGTGCAGTCGGTGATCGCCGCCGAGGTCGGCTACCACGAGGTGGCGCTGTCCTACTTCTGGAAGGCCCTCTTCGTCGACCTCGACGACCTGCACGGCAACACCGTCGACGGCCTCCACGTCGCCTCCTGCGGCGGCGTGTGGAGCGCGCTGGTCTTCGGGTTCGCCGGGGTGCGCGACCACGGCGGCGTGATCAGCTTCGACCCGCGTCTGCCGGAGGAGTGGCCCTCGCTCACCTTCCCGCTGCGCTGGCGCGGCAGCCGGCTGAGGGTGCGCGTCACCGGCGACCACCTCGCGGTCGAGGTCACGCAGACCGGTGCCGAGGACGAGGTCACCGTCTGGGTGCGTGGCACCCGGTACGCCGTGTCGGCCGCCCGCCCGCTGCACGTCGACCTCGACGGCCACGGGCTGCGTCTGGACGGCGGCCTCGGCGACACCCCGCTGGTCGGCGGACGCCGCGCCGACGGCACCCGGATCACCGCGGGCGTGCCCGAGCCCAGCCTGCCCGGCGGGGAGCGCGACGGCGCCCACCCGGAGGCGGTGGGCCCGGTCACCCCGGCGGCACCGCCGGTCGGTCCGCACGCGGCGACGGCCTGAGCCTCTCGCCGGGGTTCAGCCGCTGACCGCAGCGCCCGGCACCCGCGCCGCGCGGACGACGAGGACGTCGGGCAGGTCGGCGACCAGGGTGCTCCACGACGCGCCCTGGTCGAACGACGCCCAGACCGACCCCGCGCGGGTGCCGACGTAGAGACCGGCCTCGTCGTGGTCGTCGGTGCACATCGCGTCGCGCAGCACCCCGACGTACGCCCGCTCCGGCAGGCCCTCGCCCAGCGCCTCCCAGGTGTCCCCGGCGTCCCGCGACCGCCAGACCAGCGGGCGGGCGTCGGGGGCGTAGCGGCCCATGCCCCCCTCGCCCCCGCCGAGCGGGAAGACGTGGAGCGTGTCCGGCTCGTGCGGGTGCACCACCACCGGGAAGCCGAAGTCGGTCGGCAGCCCCGCCGCGATCGAGGTCCAGCTCGCGCCCCCGTCGTCGGAGCGGTAGACGCCGCCGTGGTTCTGCAGGAACAACCGCTCGGGCCGCGAGGGGTGCCGGGCGACCTTGTGCACGCACTGGCCGTACGCCGGGTACTGCTGCCCCTCGGGCAGGAACTCGGCCCGGATCCCCTGGTTGGCCGGCGCCCACGACGCCCCGTCGTCGTCGGTGCGGTAGACGCCCCCGGTCGAGATCGCCGCCACCAGCGAGGTCGGGTCGTCGGGGTGGGGCAGCAGGGTGTGGAAGGCCTGGCCGCCGAACCCCGCTGCCCAGGTGGGCCGGTGGGGGTGGTCCCACAGCGCGCGCTCGAGCGCGAAGGTCTCGCCGCCGTCGGTCGAGCGGAACACCGCGCCCGGCTCCGTGCCGGCCCAGACCACGCCGGGTGCGCTGCCGGCGGCGAGCTGCCAGACCCGTTCCACGCTGGCGTCCACGTCCTCGGGGAACCGCACCGCCCCGCCCGGCGTCTCGGTCCAGGTCAGGCCGAGGTCGTCGGAGCGTCGCACCTGGGGGCCCAGCCAGCTCGACGACGCCCCGACCAGCAGCCGGGGCGGGTCGCCGCGGGTGTCGACCAGACAGGAGTACACCTCCTCCATGTCGTGGTGCGGGCCGGTCAGGTCCCAGCGGCTTCGGGTGGCGTCGGACCGCCCGATCCACAGCCCCTTCCGGGTCCCCACCAGCAGCACCGTCGTGTCCTGGTCCGTCCGGTCGTCGGTCATCTGACCCTCCTGGGTGCGTCGCGTGTCGTGCTCCTGGGAGACTGACCAGGTGACATCCCGATCCTCACCGGTCTGGCTGGTGCTGGTCGGGATCGTCTCGGTGCAGCTGGGCGCGGGCTTCGCCAAGCTGCTCTTCGACCAGGTCGACCCGACCATGCTGGTCTGGCTGCGCCTGATCACCAGCGCGCTGGTCTTCGTCGTCGTCGCGCGGCCCGTGCTGCGCGGCCACACCCGCGACGACTGGCTGGTGGTGCTCGGCTTCGGCGCCTGCCTGGGGCTGATGAACTGGGCGATCTACCAGTCCTTCGCCCGGATCCCGCTCGGCATCGCGGTGACCATCGAGTTCGTGGGGCCGCTCACCCTGGCACTGGTCTCGTCACGACGCGGGCGCGACCTGGCGTGGGTGGCCCTGGCCGGTCTGGGCGTCGCGGCCCTCGGCCTGGAGCGCGCCGACCTCGACCCCGTCGGGGTCGCGTACGCGCTGCTGGCCGGGGCGGCCTGGACCGGCTACATCCTGTCCTCGGCCCGTACCGGACAGCGCTGGGCCGGCATCAGCGGGCTCACGGTCGCCAGCGTGGTCGCCGCCGGCGCCCTGCTGCCCGTCGCCCTGGCCGTCGACGCGGACGCGCTGGCCTCCCCGCGGGTGCTGCTGATCGGGCTCGCGGTCGGGCTGCTCAGCTCGGTGGTGCCCTACTCGTGCGAGCTGGTGGCCCTGCGCACCCTGCCCGCGGCCACGTTCGGGGTGCTGATGAGCCTGGAGCCGGCCGCCGCGGCGCTGGTGGGGATCGCGGTGGTGGGCGAGGAGCTCGCCGCCCTGCAGTGGGTCGCGGTGGCCTGCGTGGTCGTCGCGAGCGCCGGCGCGACACACGCCGGCGCGCGGCTGGGCGGCCCCGTGCCCGACTGAGCCGGCGTGGGACCCCGACGACGGGGCGAGTGCCCGAGTTCACAGGAACGTCACACCTGCGCCATGGCCCCGGGCGGTCGGGGGTCGTAGGTTGGGAGCTGCCGGACGGACCCGCCGGCGCCCGTCGCCCCACCGCTCGGAGCCCTCCTGATGCTCACCACCTCGATCCTGCTGGGCCACCCGGCGGTCCTCGCCGTTGTGCGACTGCGGGCCTGGGCGGTCGACTCCCAGCAGCACGCCCGGCGCAACGCGATGGTCGCCGCCACCGCCTGCGCAGAGCGCCGGGCGCAGCGTGAGGACGTCCAGGACTACCTCGCCCGACGGGCCTCGGCCAGCCCCGGGCCCGTCACCGCCGACGCTCCTGGCGACCGGGCCGCCGAGGCCTGAGCCGGACACGCCCCGGACCGCGGTCCCGCTCGGGCAGACTGGCCGCATGCCGACCTCTGCGGCGCGGACCGCGCTGGCCCCCACCGTCGCCTACCGTGAGGTCCTGTCCGACGACGGGACCATGCTGCGGGCGTGGACCAACAACCCCGACGACACGCACGACGGGCCGACGGTGCTGCTCTGCAACGGCCTGGGCACCAACCCCCTGCACTGGCCCGCGCTGCTGCGTCCCGGGTGCGGTGTCCGGGTGGTGTCGTGGAACCACCGCGGCGTGAGCGGGTCCGACCGTCCGCGCGACCCGCACGCGGTGCGCATCGAGGACTTCGTCGCGGACGCCCTCTCGGTGATGGACCACTTCGGCCTCGAGCGGCCGGTGGTGATGGGGTGGTCGATGGGCGTCAACACCGCCTTCGAGCTCGCGGTGCGTCACCCCGAGCGCGTGGCCGGCATCTTCGCGGTGGCCGGCGTCCCCGGCGACACCTTCGCCACCATGCTCGGCGCGCTGCACCTGCCGCACCCCGTGGCCCGCGCGGTCACCGTCAACATCGCCCGTGGCCTGCGCCTGGGCGGGTGGGGCCTGAGCCCGGTCACGACGCGCTTCCCCTTCGGAGCGCGCTCGCTGGAAGCGCTGACCCGGGTCGGGTTCATCGGACGCGTGCCCGACCCCGAGCTGGCCGCGCTGGCGATGGCCGAGCTGCTCCGCACCCCGGTGGAGTGGTACATGCACCTCGCGCTGTCCACCTCCCGGCACGCCCGCGTGTCGCTGAGCCAGGTCCAGGTCCCCGCGACCTTCGTCGCCGGCACCCACGACCTGATGGCCGGGTCCCGCGACATGCGCACCGCCGCCCGGCGCATCCCTGGAGCGCGGTACGTGCGCCTGCGAGCCAGCCACTTCGTGCAGATGGAGCACCCCGACCGCGTCCACCAGCTGCTGCGCGAGCTGATCGAGCGGGTCGACGGGACGTGAGGGGCCGCCGCGGCCCCCACCGTGCCGGCCCGCCGGAACATCGGGTGGCCCGCGACGGTTGGGACGTTCGTACCACCCGCACCACGAGAGGAACCCCGTGCCGACGACCGACCTGGAGGCCGCGACCTTCGAGCAGACCGTGACCGAGAACGAGATCGTGCTGGTCGACTTCTGGGCCTCGTGGTGCGGACCGTGCCGCCAGTTCGCCCCGGTCTACGAGCAGGCCTCCCAGGTCCACCCCGGGATCGTCTTCGGCAAGGTCGACACCGAGGCGCAGCGCGAGCTCGCCGCGGCCGCCCGGATCACCTCCATCCCGACCCTGATGGCCTTCAAGGACGGCAAGCTGGTCTTCTCCCAGCCCGGCGCCCTGCCGGCCCCGGCCCTGGCTCAGGTCATCGACGCGGTCTCGGGGCTGGACACCTCCGAGCTCGTGCGCCCCGGCGAGGACGGCCCCGGGGACGGCGCGGGCGAGGCGTCCCCCGGCAGCGGGACCCGGTGACCGACCCCGCGGGCCGACCGGGCTCCGCGGTGGAGCGGCCCGCCCCGAAGCGGGCCCGGCACCTGATGGACCCGGCCAACCCGCGCCTGGACCGGCCGAACTCCGCCGGCGTCGTGCGGGTGCAGACCTGGGTCATGTCGGTGCTCGCGGTGACCACGATCCTGCACCTCGCCGTGGGGCTGATGATCTCGGCCGCGGTCATCGACCCGGACCTGCTCGTCGAGCGGGTGGGGCTGACCCTGATCGCGGGGGCCTTCGGCGTGGTGGCCGCGGCGGCCGGGCTGGCCATCCACCGGCGTCCGATCGCCTCGCCCTGGCTGGCCCTGGGCCTGGTGCCGGCGGTGGTCGGGGCGTTGTCGATCTTCGTCGTCCGAGGGTGACCGGGGTCAGACCCCGACGACCGTCAACCACCCGGCCAGGGCGACCAGGGTGATCGTGGGGCCGAGGTCGGAGCCGATGCCGGTCGCGGAGACCATCGCTCCGTGGGTCAGGCCGGTCGCGCCCGTGGCGCTGCCACGGCGCCTCACGCAGATGCGCACCACGTCGATGCGCTCCACGGGGGTGCCCGCGCCCGGGCCGCCGCCCACCACCGCCGGGACCGACCCGGACCTGGAGAAGACGGCGGGCGGGCGTCGTGACGCGACGGCCGTCAGCACGAGCGCGCCCGCGCCGGCCACCACCGAGAGCGGCAGGTGCAGCGGCTCGGCGACGACGTAGCCGACGAGCAGGAAGCCGAGGACGACCCAGCCGGCCCGGAAGGTGGTCCGGTCCCGCACCGCGGTGGCGGGCTCGGCCCGCAGCGCGGTGTCGTAGGTGGCCGGGACCACCTTGCCGAAGAACAGCAGCAGCACCACAAGACTGGCCGCGACCGACACCAGGCCGACCGGCACCATCACCACGGCGTACCGGGCGAAGCCGATGTCGACGTAGTCGGCGACCACGATGTTGACGAGGTTGGAGACGACCAGCGGCAGGCTCCCGGCATCGGCGATGGAGCCGAAGGCGATCACGAAGGCCAGCGAGGCGCGGGCCGGGACTCCAGCGCGACCAGCATGGAGGCCACGATCGGGGTGAGAATCAGCGCAGCGCCGTCGTTGGCGAAGACCGCGGCGATCGCGGCGCCGAGCAGCACGACGAGGACGAGGAGCAGGCGGCCGTCGCCACGTCCCCAGCGGGCGACGTGCAGGGCGGCCCACTCGACGAAGCCGGCAGCGTCCAGGATCAGGGAGACCACCACGATGGCCACGAAGGCAAGGGTGGTGCTCCAGACGATGCCCCCCACGGTGGGGACGTCGAAGAAGGACACCACGGTCGTGGCCAGGGCGACGGTCGCGCCGCCGAGCGCGCTCCAGCCGATGCCGAGACCCCGTGGTTGCCAGACGACCAGGGTCAGGGTGGCGACGAAGATCAGGACGGCGACCACGAGCACGACGGTGGCTCCTCGACAGAAGCACGGATGTCGATCTGCAGGCTAGATCGACACCTGTCGATACCGCGGGTCGGGGCGCGCGGAGGCGGTCAGCGGGCCCCGAGCAGCTCGGCGACCAGGTGTGCGGTCTCGTCGGCCCGGTCGTCGCGGACCGAGAACCAGGCCCAGGCGCCCCGCCGCTCGCGGCCCAGCAGCCCGACGTCGGTGAGCACCTTGAGGTGGTGGGAGATCGTGGGCTGGCTCAGTCCGGGGGGCCCCGTCAGGTCACACACGCACGCGGCGCGGTCGGGGGCGGTGCGGATCATCTCCAGCAGCTGGATGCGGGTCGGGTCGGGTCGGCCAGGGCCTTCATCAGCCGGGCGAGCCGCTCGGCCTCGTCGCGCGCCATGGCCGCCCCGACGTCGTGCGACGAGGGGGCGCAGCTGGCGCCGGCGATCGTGTCCACGCCCCGATCCTGCCTCGCGCGGCCCGGCCCGCCCAGCGGCCGCGACGTCAGCGCGCCGTGGAGGTCCCCGTCGTCACGAGGTCCGGAGCAGGCGCACCACAGCAGCCACCGGCCGGCGCACCGTCGAAGGCCGGGGCCGCGCCGCACACGCCGGTCTCGGGCAGGACCAGCTCGACCCGCGCCGCGGACTCGTGGTCGCCGGCGATCTCGGCCACCACCGAGCGGACCTGCTCGAAGCCGGTCAGGGCGAGGAAGGACGGGGCACGGCCGTACGACTTCATCCCGACCAGGTAGAGGCCGTCCTCCGGCTGTCGCAGCAGGTCGGCGCCGTGCGGGCTCACCGTGCCGCAGGAGTGGTGGGCCGGGTGGATCTCGGGGGCCAGGCCGGCCGGGGCCGAGAGCTCCCCGTCGAGGTCGAGGTGGACCTCGCGCAACCAGGTGTGGTCGGGGCGGAACCCGGTCACGGCGACGACCTCGTCCACCCGCTCGACGCGGCGCCCGTCGTGGCCCACCAGGACCAGGGAGCCGTCCTCGGCGCCCTCCACCCGGGCAGTGCGGAACCCGCTCACGGTGGTGACGGCCGAGGTGGCGGCCGCGCGCCCGGCGCTGCTGCCCAGCGCGCCGCGGGCCGCGAGCTCGTCGAGCTCGGCACCACCGAGGGCCTTGGCGGTGTCACCGCGGCGGACCACCCAGGTGACCCGCGTCCCGGGGACCTCCTCGGCCAGCGCGACCAGCGCGACCAGGGCGTTCTGGGCCGACGCCCCTGCGCCCGCCACCACCGTGTGCCGCCCGGCGTGCCGGGCGCGGCGGTCGGGGTCGGTCAGGTCCGGGACGGCACGCAGGACCCGCCGGGCGTGCTCCCGCTCCCCCGGCGCCGGGTAACCGTCGGCCCCCAGCGGGCCGGGCCCTCCCCACGTGCCGCTCGCGTCCACCACGGCGGCCGCCTCCACCACCTCGTGGCCCGAGGGGCCCTGCACGTGCACCGCGAACGGCACGTCCTCCCGCCCGTCGGCGACCAGCAGGTCGCGCCCGGAGCGGGCCAGCCCGACCACGCGGTGCCCGCGGCGCACGTCGGCGCCGACCTGCTCCAGCGCCACCGCGAGGGGACGCAGGTAGTCGCGGACCCAGTCCGCACCCGAGGGGAGTACGGCGGGGTCGGGGGCGCACCAGCCCGTGGCCCCGAGCAGGCGGGCCGCAGCCGGGTCGACCAGCTCCGACCACGGCGAGAACAGGCGTACGTGCGACCACGCGGCGACCGCCGCGCCCACGCCGTCGAGCGCGACCTGCCGGTCGTCGTGCTCGACGGCGTGGGCAGCGGCGGCCAACCCGATCGGGCCGGCGCCGACGACGACGAGCGGGGCGGCGGGGGTCGGGACCATGGACACTCCTGGGGGTCGCGGGACACCTGTCGATCGACGGGTGTCGATGAATGGACGCTAGCTGCACCCACCGGCCCCGTCAATCGACGCAGGTCGATGTAGTCTGGGGACGTGACCACGCCCGGGACCGACCCGACCGACCGGCAGCGGCTGGCGGGCGACGCGGCGACGACGTACGCCGCCTGGTTCGCGACGCTGGCCGACCCCACGCGGGTCCGCCTGCTCAACGCCGTCGCCACCGCGCAGCACGGCTCGGCCCGGGTCGGCGACCTCGCCCGGGTGCTCGGGATCAGCCAGTCGACCTGCTCGCACCACGTGCGGCACCTGGCTGACGCCGGGTTCGTCATGGTGGACAAGGTGGGCACCAGCAGCGTGATCAGCGTCAACGCCGCTTGCTGCACCGGCCTGCCCCACGCCGCCGACGCCGTGATGGGCACCGTGTCGACCCCGCCCTGCTGCCCCGAGGACCTGCCCGCCGACGTGCGCACCCGGGCGATGGTCGACGACGACCTCGACCGCGTCCGCGAGGCCTACGCCGAGGGTGTGGCCACCCGGATGGCCACCTTCGAGACCGAGGTGCCCGACGCCGCCGTCCTGCGTGACCGGTGGCTCCCCGACCACCGCTGGGTCGCCGAGGTCGACGGCACCGTGGTCGGCTTCGCGTGCGTCTCCCCCACCTCGGCGCGGGCCTGCTACGCCGGGGTCGGCGAGACCTCGGTCTACGTCGGCGCCGGGCACCGCGGCCGCGGGGTGGGCAAGGCGTTGCTGCACCGCCAGGTCACCGAGGCCGACGCCGGTGGCCTCTGGACGCTGCAGACCTCGATCTTCCCGGAGAACAGGGCCAGCCTGGCCCTGCACCGCGCGGCCGGCTACCGCACCCTCGCGGTCCGCTCACGGATCGCCCGGCTGGACGGGGCGTGGCGTGACACGGTGCTGCTGGAGCGCCGACGCGAGGGGGCGTGAGCGCCTCCACCGAGGAGTCGTCGGAGCGGGACGCCCGCACCGTCGACGTGTGCGTCGTCGGTGGCGGGCAGTCCGGACTGGCGGTGGCCTACCACCTGGACCGGGTCTCGGGCCGGCGCGAGCGCGACGGCCGCCGCCCCCTGCGCACGGTGGTGCTCGACGCCCGCGACGGCCCCGGCGGGGCGTGGCCCGACGGGTGGTCCAGCCTGGAGCTGTTCTCCCCCGCCGCCTTCAGCTCGCTGCCCGGCTGGCCGATGCCCGCCTGGCACGGTGACGGCAACCCGTCGGCGCAGCACGTGGCCGACTACCTGACCTCCTACGAGGAGCGTTACGACCTCCCGCTGCGCCGCGACGTACGCGTGACCGACATCGTCGACGCCGGTCACGACGACCTCCTCCGGGTCCGGACCGACGTCGGCGACTGGCGGGCGCGGGCGCTGGTCAGCGCCACCGGCACCTGGGACCGGCCGTTCTGGCCGGCCGTGCCGGGCGCCGGGGCGTTCGGGGGCCGCGAGATCCACACCCGCGACTACCGGGGCCCCGACGACCTGGTCGGGCAGCGGGTGCTGGTGGTCGGTGGCGGCAACTCCGCGGCCCAGCTGGCCGCGGACCTCCAGCCCCACGTGGCCGCACTGCACTGGGTGGCGGTGCGACCGCCGCGCTACCTGCCGGACCACGTCGACGGCAGGGTGCTCTTCGAGACCGCCACCCGGGCCGTGCGCGACCGGGCCGCCGGACGGCCCGTGCGCGGGGTCGGCTCCCTGGGTGACGTCGTGGTCACGCCGGCGGTGCGCCGGGCCCGTGACGAGCGCGGCCTGGTCGCCGGACCGATGGTGGAGCGGCTGACCCCGACCGGCGCGCAGTGGCCGGACGGCCGCGAGGTCACCCTGGACGCGGTCGTGTGGGCCACCGGGTTCCGCCCGGCGCTGGGCCACCTGCGCGGGCTGGGGCTGGCCACCGAGCACGGCCGTCCCCGGACCGTGGCACCCGACGGGTCGCCGCACCCCACGCGGGCCGCCTCCGACCCCCGGGTGTGGCTGGTGGGCTACGGCGACTGGACCGGCGCCGCGTCGGCCACGCTGGTGGGCGTGGGCCGGCCGGCCCGTGACACCGCCTTCGCGATCGGCGACCAGCTCGCCGACGCGCCGGACGTCCGGGTCAGCCCGGCCTGGGGGCGTACATGATCACGGCCACGCCGACCAGGCACAGCAGCGCGCCGCCCACGTCGTAGCGGTCCGGGCGGAAGCCGTCGACGGCCATCCCCCACGCCAGCGACCCGGCGACGAAGACGCCGCCGTACGCCGCCAGGATCCGCCCGAAGCTCGCATCCGGCTGCAGGGTGGCGACCAGCCCGTAGAGGCCGAGCGCGACGAACCCGGCGCCGATCCACAGCCACCCGCGGTGCTCGCGCACCCCCTGCCACACCAGCCAGGCGCCGCCGATCTCCGCCAGCGCGGCGCAGGCGAAGAGCAGCAGGGAGCGGGCGACGATCACGCTCCGGAGAGTACCGAGGCCGGCAGCTCGAGGTCGGGGACCAGCTCGGCGAGCAGGTCGCGGACCCGCGCGTCGAGGTCACCGATCACGGCGCGGACGGTCTCGTCGTCCTGCCCTCCCGGGTCGGCCACGGGCCAGTCGCGGTACTGCACCCCCGGGACGTACGGGCACTCCTCGCCGCAGCCGAGGGTGATCGCGAGGTCACTGGCGGCGATCGTGTCGCGGGTCAGCAGCGTCGGCTCCTCGGCCGAGGTGTCGAGGCCGAGGGACTCCAGGGCGCGGGCGACCTCGGCGTGCACGTGCTCGCCGGGCTGGGTGCCGGCCGAGAGCGCGCGCACCCGGCCGCCGGCGTAGTGCTCGGTCAGGACGCGGCTGATGACCGAGCGACCACCGTTGCGGACGCAGGCGAAGACGACCTGGGGGGTCGTGTCGTCGGGGGCGGGGAGGGGGGTCATCAGGTGGCCTCTCAGCGGGCGGGGACGGTGGCGGGGACTGCGGTCAGGACGGAGGTGGTCGCGGTGGTCGGCACGGTGGCGGCGATGCGGCGACGGAGGTCGTCGGCGGCACGGGCGAAGGCCGCGGGGCGCCCGTCGGGCACCGGGTCGGGGACCGACCAGTGCACCGACGGGGCGCTGCCCGGGGCGAGCCCCTCGTGAGCCCGGTCGCAGACGGTGACCAGCACGTCGCCGGTCTGGTGCACGGAGGCGAGGTGGGCCGGGGCACCGGTCAGGCGCAGCCCGCGACGGGCGGCCTCGCGGACCGCGCCCGCGACGAGGCGCTCACCCGGGCGCGTGCCGGCGGCGGCGGCGGGGAGCCCTGGGTGGGCCTCGTTCCAGATCGCGGCCGCGAGCGGGGAGCGTGCGGAGCTGGCGGTGCAGACGAAGAGCACGCGTCGCGCCCCCGACCACGGCGGCTCGGTGCAGCTGGACGTCGAACCGACCACGGCGCAGGTGGCCTCGTCACGGGCGAGCGCGACGTAGCTGCGGCGACGGTCGGCCTCGGAGCGGTGCCGGGTGACCAGACCGGCGTCCTGCAGGACCCCGAGGTGGTGGGCCAGCAGGTTCGAGGTCAGTCCGAGCGCGGCGCCGAGGTCGCCCGGGGAGACGTCGCCCCACGTCAGGTGATCGGTGATCCGGAGCCGGACCGGGTCGCCCAGCGCAGCGTGCCGGGCGGCCCGGTCCGAGAGCCCGTCGTCCACCGTCACCTCCGTACGCCAGGTTGCCTCAATGATCGTTGAGGCAAGAGTCGACCATGAGGTCGGGTGCCGTCAACGCCGGGGTCGGCCGATGCGCGGTCGGCGGACGTCGCGACCAGAGGCCGATGACGGTCCGACGACCGGCCGACGACCGGGCGGTGACGCGCCGGTGACGTGCCGGCGGACGGCTGGGACCCGACGCGTGTCCGGCGGCCGCTCCGGACGCGGGTACTCTCGGGTCATGGTCGAATCAAGCACTGTCAGCACCGAGAGCGACCTGAAGGACGAGGAGACGCCGCAGGCGGAGCCCGTCCTGGAGGGCGAGGAGCTCCGCGTCGCCCGCGCGGAGGCCGCCCGAGAGGTCCTGCTCGGCACCGCGAGCCGCTACCACGACGTCATCACCTACCAGGCGCTCGGCGCCGCAGTGGTCGAGCGCACCGGCGTCCACACCAAGCAGCTGCTGCAGTACTGGATCAGCGACGTCCTGCAGCGGGTCGCGCGCGAGTGCGTCGACCGCGACGAGCCCAACCTGGCGTCGCTGTGCGTCAACAACACCGGCAGCGTCGGCGAGGGCTACCGCGCGGCGGTCCTCGCCGTGACCGGCGAGCAGCCGGCCGACCCCGACGACCACGCCGCCGCCCAGCGCCTGGCCTGCCACCGGCACTTCGGCGCCGGCAACCTGCCCGAGAGCGGCGGGCAGGCCGCCCTGGCCCCCAAGCTGGCCGCGAGCCGGTCCCGCGCACGCAAGACCGCCTGGGAGGCGCGCGCAGTGCCGCTGTGCCCGACCTGCAACCTCGCGCTGCCGGCCAACGGCGTCTGCGACGAGTGCGCCTGAGCTGACGGCGAGGCCGGGTCGCCGAGTCCCGGGTCCCGGGTCTGCGGGACACAGGTCCCCTCGGTCCGGGGACGAGGACCGTTCCGGCGGGTGATCGACCAGGGCAGCCTGGGAGCATGACCACCATCCCCGCAGGTTCCGTCGTCATCGCCCACGACAACAGCGCGCACTCCGCCGCGGCGCTCGCCTGGGGGCTCGAGCAGGCCACGCTCGAGCGGCGGCCGGTCGAGGTGGTGCACCTGCTCAACGTCACCGAGGTGCAGTCCGCCGCCTGGATCGCGAGCTCCGGGGCCGGGATGCCGGTGCTCCAGCAGCTGCGGGACCAGAGCGTCGAGGCGCTCGGCGGGCTGGTCGACGTCGCCCGCCGCGAGCACCCCGACCTCCAGGTCGACAGTCACGTGATCGAGCGGGAGACCCGCCAGGGTCTGGTGGAGCTCTCGGAGTCCGCGCACCTGCTGGTGCTCGGCTCCCACGGGTGGGGGCCGGTCGGCAGCGTCCTGCTCGGCTCGGTCGGGGCTGCCGTGACCCGCCGGGCCCGCTGCCCGGTCGTGGTGGTGCGCCCACCGGCCGACGCCCGCCTCCCCCGCGCCGACGGCGCCGGCGTGCTGGTCGGGGTCGACGGCACCCCCGACTCGCGCCCGGTGATCGAGTACGCCTTCGCCCAGGCCTCGCTCCACGGCCTGCCCCTGACCGCGGTGCACTGCGTGCGCGACCTGGTCGAGGCCTACGTCGGGGACACCGGGATCCCCACGGCCCGGGAGATCGACCAGGCCGGCGACGCGCTGGGCGAGGGACTGGCCGCGCTCGCCGAGAAGCATCCCGAGGTCGTCGTCACCACCCGCCTGGAGCACGGGCTCGTCACCCAGGTCGCGCGGGGCAGCTCCCGTCCGTGGGACCTGGTCGTGGTCGGTCGGCGCCGGCACGGCGCCTGGCACCGCCTGCTCGTCGGGTCGACGGCGACCACCGTGCTCGAGCACGCGCGCTGCCCCGTCGCGGTGGTGCCCGAGGAGCGGGTCCCCGCCGGGCAGCAGGGCTGAGCGCGCGCCTGCCCCCGGGGCAGGAGGTCTCAGAGCTGCGACTGGACCCCGGCGAGGAGCTCGCGCGCCATCACGACCCGCTGCACCTGGTTGGTGCCCTCGTAGATCTGGGTGATCTTGGCGTCGCGCATCATCCGCTCGACGGGGTAGTCGCGGGTGAACCCGTAGCCGCCCAGCACCTGCACCGCGTCGGTGGTGACCTGCATGGCGACGTCGGAGGCGAAGCACTTCGCGGCGGAGCCGAAGAAGGTGAGGTCGGCGTCGCCCCGCTCGGAACGCCCCGCGGCGGCGTAGGTCATCTGGCGGGCGGCCTCCACCTTCATGCCCATGTCGGCCAGCATGAACTGCAGCCCCTGGAACTCCGCGATCGACCTGCCGAACTGCTGGCGCTGCTTCGCGTACGCCAGCGCGTAGTCCAGCGCACCCTGGGCGACGCCGACGGCCTGGGCGGCGATCGTGACGCGGGTGTGGTCCAACGTCCTCATCGCGAGGTCGAAACCCTGACCCTCCTCACCGATGATCCGGTCGCCGGGGATGCGGACCCGGTCGAGGTAGACCTCGCGGGTCGGCGAGCCCTTGATGCCGAGCTTCTTCTCCGGGGCGCCGAACGAGACGCCCCCGTCGGACTTCTCCACGACGAAGGCGGTGATGCCACGGGTGCGCTTCGCGGGGTCGGTGACCGCGAGCACGGTGTAGTACTCCGAGACCCCGGCGTTGGTGATCCATCGCTTGACGCCGTCGAGGACCCAGCCGTCACCGTCGCGCACGGCCCGCGTCCGCATCGCCGCGGCGTCGGACCCGGCGTCGGGCTCGGACAGGCAGTAGGAGAACCCGCCCTCACCGGCCGCCAGCCTCGTCAGGTACCTCTGCTTCAGGGCCTCGCTACCGCCGAGCTGGACCGGCAACGACCCGAGCTTGTTGACCGCAGGGATGAGCGAGGCGGAGACGTCGGCGCGGGCGACCTCCTCGATGACCAGGCAGGTGGCCAGCGCGTCGGCGCCGGCCCCGCCGTACTCCTCGGGGACGTGCGGGGCGTGGAAGTCCGCGGCCCGGAGCGCGTCGTGCGCCTCCTGCGGGTAGCGGGCCTCCTCGTCGACCGCCGCCGCCCAGGGCGCGACCTTGTCGGCGCAGAGGGCCCGGACGGCCTCGCGAACGGCCTGGTGCTCCTCGGACAGCGCGTACAGCGGGTACTCGTTACTCACGGGTAGAGCCTACGACTACCCCGGGCGCGGCGGGGGTCTAGGTTGCGGGGATGGACTCCGGCGACACCGTGACCTGGCAGGACCCCGAGACCGTCCGCTCGATGCTGGACGACTCGACGACCTGGGCGGTGGTGGGCCTCTCGGGTGACCGGTCGCGCACGGCGTACGCGATCGCGCGGTTGCTGCAGGACCAGGGCAAGCGGATCGTGCCGGTGCACCCGTCGGCGGCCACGGTGCTGGGCGAGCAGGGGTACGCCACTCTGGCCGAGGTTCCCTTCCCGGTCGACGTGGTCGACGTCTTCCGCCGTTCCGAGGCCGCCGGCGACGTCGCCGACCAGGCGGTGGCGATCGGCGCCGGCGGCGTGTGGTTCCAGCTCGGTGTCGTCGACGAGGCCGCCTTCACCCGCACCCGGGCCGCGGGCACGCCGATGGTGATGGACACCTGCCCCGCGATCGAGTGGCGCAGGCGGCGCTGACGGCGGGCGCGGACGCGGGTCGGTCGGGTGCGCCGGCGCAGCTCGGTCGGTACGGCGCAATTGCGCGGATCCGACCGAGTTCTGGTCCGCGGACGTGTCGGAACTCCACAATTGTGGACGTGCGACGATGCCGCCGGGCACCCGGACCGTACGCCCGCGCGACGGCCGTGCCGAAGGTCACCGCCGCACCACCTTGGATCGTTCCAACGACCGGAGGAGACTGGGTTCATGACCACCACCCGCACCGCTCCCCCCGCCCGCCGCCTGGTCGAGGAGGTCGACGAGCTGCACGCCTACTACGCCCGCGCCATCGACGAGGCCGTCGGGGCCGACCGGATGCACCTCGTCGACGAGCTCGCCGAGGCCTACGACCGTGACGTCGTCCAGCTCGTCGCCGAGCGCGAGGGCCGGACCGACCAGCTGCACCTGTTCGCCCCGGCGCGGCGTCCCAGCGCCCTGCGCCGCCTGGCGGGCCGCTTGGCCCCCCGCGCCGCGGCCTGACCCCCGGACGTCAGGCGCCCGGCACACCTGCCACGCCACCCGACGTATGACGTCCCGCCCGCGCCCGCCCTCGCCCGCACAGCCCCCGCCCGCCGCGCCCGCACAGCCCCCCACCCGCCCGCGCCCGGCCGCCGCTACCGCGAGCGCCCGGCGATCCGTCGCGGCAGCAGGCCGACGGCCCACTCGAGGGGCCCCCGTCGCCCGAGTGCGACCAGCACCGCGCCGGCCCACAGCAGCACGAGCAGGTGCCACCGGAACGCTCCCGGCTCCTCCGCGGGCCACACCTGCTCGGTGCGCATCACGACGTGCAGGGCGTACAACGACAGCGTGGCCGTCCCCGCGCCGAAGACCACGGCGAGCACCCGGGTGGCCCCCTCGCCCAGCCCGCCGAGGCCCGCCGCCACCAGCAGGCACGCCCCGATCACCAGCAGCGCGCTGCCGCCGGTCTGCAGGAGATCGAACGGGGTCGTGCTGTGCGGGGCCACCACGGCCAGCCAACGCCACTCCCCCAGGGGCGTCTGGCCGAACATCCCCCCCTCGACGGCCCTGAGGTCGTCCCCGGTGAAACCGACCGCGGCACTGGCGGTGCGCGAGACGAGGGTGGCCCCCACCGCGACGACCAGCCCGACCACCGCCACCCTCAGCGCGGTGCCGGCCGGACGCAGGTCGAGGCGCCCCAGCCCCAGCCCCAGCAGCACGTAGGCCAGCCAGCAGAGGGCCGGGTAGTAGCCGGTGAGGAGCAGCTCGCCCAGCAGCCGGCCGGGCTCGGCGAGCTGCTCGGGCGCCGGGCTGTCGAACTGCCGCGGTGGCAGCTCCGGACGCGCCACCTGCGAGACGACCGGTGAGAGCACCGCCCAGGCCGCGGCCGTCCCGAGCAGCGCCCGGGCCCCCAGCGCCAGGAACGGCAGCGCGAGCAGCATCACCACGCCGTAGTAGGTGAGGATCACCGCAAGCCCGGTGTCGAGCAGCCCCAGCAGGAGGCCGATCGTGGCCACCAGGACCGCGCGCACCGCCAGCCCGGCGGCGTCGCGGCCGAGCCGACGGCCCGCGTGCCGACGGGCGCCGCCGCTGACCAGCGCGAGCGAGACGCCCAGCAGCACCGCGAACAGCGCCGAGGCACGTCCCCCGGCCAGCCACTGCGTGGTGGTCAGGCCGCCGTCGGCGCCGGTCGACGGCAGCACGTGCGTCGCCACCATGCCGAGCAGGGCCAGGCAGCGGGCGACGTCGAGTCCGACCAGACGCCCCGCGCGCCCGGGACCCGCGGACCCGGTCGTGCGGGTGCGGTCAGAAGCCGGCGCGCGACCCGCCACGACCACCTCGTACGCTCCCGCGCACCGCCTCGCCCTTGGCCTGCGCCGAGGCCCTGAGCTCGGCCTGGAAGGCCACCATCCGCTGCTGCAGCGCCGGGTCGGCGGCGGCCAGCATCCGCACGGCCAGCAGCCCGGCGTTGCGGGCCCCGCCGATCGAGACCGTCGCCACCGGCACACCGGCCGGCATCTGCACGATGGAGAGCAGCGAGTCCATGCCGTCGAGGTGACGCAGCGGGACCGGGACACCGACGACCGGCAGCGGCGTGACCGCGGCGAGCATCCCGGGGAGGTGGGCCGCACCGCCTGCACCGGCGACCACCACCGCCAGTCCCCGCCCGGCCGCGCCGCGGCCCCAGGCCAGCATCTCGTCGGGCATCCGGTGCGCGGAGACGACGTCGGCCTCGTAGGCGACGTCGAACTCGTCGAGCGCCTCCGCTGCCGCCTTCATCACCGGCCAGTCGGAGTCCGAGCCCATCACGATGCCCACCCGGGCCCGACCGGCGGTCTCGTCGCCCATGCTCACTCGCTCTCGTTGCCGAGGTCGCCGCGGAACCAGGCGGCGGCGTGCCGCGCCCGCTCCAGGCAGTCCTCGAGGTCGTCGCCGTAGGCGTTGACGTGGCCGACCTTGCGTCCGGGGCGCAGGTCCTTGCCGTACAGGTGCACGCGCAGCCGCGGGTCTCGCGCCATCGCGTGCGGGAAGCCGTCCCACAGCCGTCCGACGGGCTCGCCGGCGCGCTCGGGGGCGCCGAGGATGTTGACCATCACCGTCCACCGCTCGCGCGCCTGCGGCGAGCCCAGTGGCAGGTCCATCACGGCCCGCAGGTGGTTCTCGAACTGCGAGGTGACGGACCCGTCCTGGGTCCAGTGCCCGGTGTTGTGGGGGCGCATCGCCAGCTCGTTGACCAGGATCCGCCCGTCGCGGGTCTCGAAGAGCTCCACGGCCAGGATCCCGGTGACGTCGAGCTCGCCGGCGATCCGCAGCGCGACCTGCTGGGCGTGGGTGGCCAGGTCGGGGTCGAGGTCGGGCGCGGGCGCGATCACCTCGAGGCAGATGCCGCCCTGCTGGGTCGAGGCCACCACCGGGTACGCCGCGGCCTGCCCGCTCGGGGAGCGCGCCACGAGCGACGACAGCTCACGGCGGAAGTCGACCAGCTCCTCGGCCAGCAGCGCCACGCCGCTCTGCCGGGCGGCGGCGAACGGCTCGGCGCAGTCGGCGGCGGACCGCACCACCCACACACCCTTGCCGTCGTAGCCGCCGCGGGTGGTCTTGAGCACGCACGGGAAGCCGAAGTCCGCGACGTCGCCGGGCCCCGCGTCCTCACCGAGGAGCAGGTGGCGCGGGCAGGGCACCCCCATGGCGGTCAGCCGGGCGCGCATCACGGCCTTGTCCTGGGCGTGGACCAGGGCGTCGGGGCCCGGCCGGACCGCGAGGCCGTCCGCCGCGAGCGCGTGCAGGTGCTCGGTCGGGACGTGCTCGTGGTCGAAGGTGACCGCGGCGCAGCCGGCGGTCAGCGCGCGCAGGTCCGCGAGGTCGCGGTGGTCGCCGACCCGGTGGTCGGGGATGACCTGGGCGGCGCTGACGCCCTCGGCCTCGGCCAGCAGGCGCAGGGGCAGGCCCAGTGCGATGGCCGGCTCGGCCATCATCCGGGCGAGCTGGCCGCCACCGACGACGGCGAGGACGGGGGCAGGCTCGGGCACGCCGCGACCCTATCCGGAGGCCACGGCGCCCCGGTCCCGGAGTCGTGTGCCTCCCCACGGCCCCCGGGCCGTCGTCAGGCACACGACCCACCTGGCGCTAGTGACGCCAGACCGCGAGCGGCTCGAGGATGCCGAACCCGCGGACCGGGCGGCCGGGGAGCCGGCGGGTCTCGAACTCGTCGCCCGGCAGCTGCTCTGCCGTGGCGGCGTCGATGATGATCCGGTTGCGCCGCGCCACGGTGGTCAGCCGGGCGGCCAGGTTGACGGGCGGACCGAAGACGTCGCCCAGGCGGAGCACGACCGAGCCGCTGGCCAGGCCGACGCGCACGTCGGGCATCCGGCTGTCGCGCCCGATCTTGTTGATGATGCCCTCGGCGGTCTCCAGGGCCCGGACGGGGTCGGCGTTCACGAACAGCACCGAGTCGCCGATGCTCTTGATCACCCGGCCCTGCTGCAGCGCGACCACGTCGGCGCACCGGGACTCGAAGCGCTCGATCAGGTCACCCACGTCCTCGCGGCTGATCTGGTTCGACAGCGCGGTGAAGCTGACGATGTCGGCGAAGCCCACCGTGACCTCGGTGCTGTGCAGGTCCTCCTCGTTGGCCCCGAGCGCCTCGATCCGCCCGACCGCGGCCGCGAGGTGACGCCGCCAGGCGTACACGAGCAGCTCCTCGAAGGGCCCGCGCAGCCGCTCGACGAGCCGGACGGCGTCGTCGGCGGCACTGGCCGGCGCCGCGCTCCCCCGGGCCTCGATCTGCTCCACCCGGTGCACCAGGGTGCCGACCTGCCAGTCGGCCAGGCGGGCCATGGTCTGCCCGACGGCGCGGGTGGTGCCCACGGCCAGGTCGAGGTCGACCAGCTGCCCGTCGACCAGCCCGACCAGGTCCTGCAGGGCGGAGACGTCGGAGTCGGTGAAGGCGCGGGCGTCACCGTGGTCGGGCAGCCCGAGGGCGCGCCACAGCCGACGGACCTGCGCCGTCGGGACGCCGAGCCGCTCGGCGACCTCGGCGGCGGCGTACGCCGGCTCCTCCCGCAGCACCGCGCTCTCCACCCGACCGTCGGGAGCGGGCAGGCCGTCGGCCTGGACGTCCGGCTCGGGGTCGCGGGGCGGGGTCGCGGGGGGCACGGGCGGGATCATCTCAGGAATCCGTGCCCGGAGCCGGGGAGCCGGGCCTCGGCCGCACGTGCACGACGTCGCCGGCCGCGACCGCGACGTCCCGCCCGTCGTCGGTCCGCACGACCAGCCGTCCCGCTCGGTCCACGGTCCGGGCCAGCCCACGCAGGTTCCGGTCACCCGGCAGCGCGACGCGTACCTGCCGGCCGACGGTGACACACCCGCGGAGGTACGCCTCGCGCAGCCGGTCCACGCCTCCCGGTGCGACCCAGTCCTGGTGGGCCCGCACCAGGTCGGTGAGCAGATCCACCAGCAGGGCCGTCCGGTCGACGGGACGACCGGTGACGAGGCCGACGGAGGTGGCCGTCGGGACGGGGAGCTCGTCGGCCCGCAGGTCGGCGTTGACGCCCACGCCCACGACCGCGACCGGGCCCCCCGGGCCGTCGACCTGCTCGACCAGGATCCCGGCGATCTTCTCCTCACCGACCAGGACGTCGTTGGGCCACTTGACCCCGCCGTCCACGCCGTGCCGACGCAGGGTGCGGGCCGTGGCCAGGCCGGTCAGCAGGGGCAGCCACGGCCAGGACGCCGCGGGGACGTCGGGGGCCAGGACGCAGGAGTAGACCGCCGCCGTGCCGGGCGGCGTCTCCCACCGCCGGTCCAGGCGCCCCCGCCCGCCGGTCTGGTGATCGGCGACCACGACGAGGCCCGGTCCGTCACCCGCGCGGACCCGCTCGGCGGCCAGCGCGTTGGTGGAGGCGGTGGCGTCGACCAGGAGCAGCTCCAGGCCGAGCGGGGCCAGCCCGGCCCCGAGCACGTCCCGGTCGAGGGGTGGGCGCGGGCCCGGAGGAGCAGTCACGGGTCTAGATTGACGCAGGACCCAGCAGCACCTCAGGGCGGGCCCACCGGGCCGCCGTGCGAGAAGGAGACCCACCAGCGTGAGCGCCCAGCCCGGACACGGCACCGAGGTCCCCGCCGACGTCGACCTCCACACCACCGCCGGCAAGCTGGCCGACCTCGACCGCCGCCTCGACGCCGCCGTGCACGCCGGGTCCGCCAAGGCCGTGGACAAGCAGCACGCCAAGGGCCGCCAGACCGCGCGGGAGCGGATCGGCCAGCTCTTCGACGAGGGCAGCTTCGTGGAGCTCGACGAGCTGGCCCGGCACCGCTCGACCGCCTTCGGCCTGGAGGCGAACCGCCCGTACGGCGACGGCGTGATCACCGGGTACGGCACGATCGACGGCCGCCAGGTGTGCGTGTTCTCCCAGGACTTCACCGTCTTCGGCGGCTCGCTGGGCGAGGTCTACGGCGAGAAGATCACCAAGGTGATGGACCTCGCCGTAGACCTCGCCCAGCGAGCCACCGAAGACGGTGAAGTCCTGGGAGAACACGCACACCTGGCGGCCGTCGAT
>JBKJPE010000227.1:0-6803 GCA_046595185.1 Nocardioides sp. | reverse complement strand
CGACGGCGAGATGGCCGAGCCCGAGTCGCTGGGCGCGATCCGCGTGGCTGCTCGCGAAGAGCTCGACAACCTCACCTGGATCATCAACTGCAACCTGCAGCAGCTCGACGGCCCGGTGCGCGGCAACGGCAAGATCATCCAGGAGCTGGAGTCGACCTTCCGCGGGGCCGGCTGGAACGTCATCAAGGTCGTCTGGGGCCGCGAGTGGGACCAGCTGTTGGCCCGCGACGTCGACGGCGTCCTGGTCAACCGGATGAACACCACGCCCGACGGCGCCTTCCAGACCTACTCGGTCGAGACCGGCGACTACGTGCGCGAGAGCTTCTTCGGCGCCGACCCCCGCCTGCGCAAGATGGTCGAGCACATGAGCGACGGTCAGATCCAGAAGCTCCCCCGCGGCGGGCACGACTACCGCAAGGTCTATGCCGCCTTCGACGCGGCCAAGAAGCACGCCGGGCAGCCGACGGTGATCCTGGCCAAGACCGTCAAGGGCTGGACCATCGACGGCCTCGAGGGCAAGAACGCCAGCCACCAGATGAAGAAGCTCACCCCGGACGACCTCAAGAAGTTCCGGGACCGGCTCTACCTCCCGATCTCCGACCGCGACCTCGACCGGTCCTACGAGGAGACCGGCGCAGCGCCGTTCTTCCACCCCGGCAAGGACTCCGACGAGATCCAGTACATGCTCGAGCGCCGCAAGGCCCTCGGCGGCAGCATCCCGCGCCGGGTCAACCGGGCCACGATGCTCGAGCTGCCCGGCGACGCGATGTACTCCGAGCTCAAGCAGGGGTCCGGCAAGAACGCCGTCGCGACCACGATGGCCTCGGTGCGCCTGCTCAAGGACTGGATGAAGGACCCCGGGATCGGCCAGCGCATCGTGCCCATCGCCCCCGACGAGTACCGCACGTTCGGCATGGACTCGATGTTCCCGAGCGCGAAGGTCTACAACCCCGGCGGCATGCGCTACGAGTCGGTGGACCGCAAGCTGCTGCTCTCGTACAAGGAGTCCAAGCAGGGCCAGATGCTGCACGAGGGCATCTCCGAGGCCGGCGCGGTGGCCTCCGCGACCGCGGCCGGCTCGGCCTACACCACGCACGGCGAGCACATGATCCCGTTCTACATCTTCTACTCGATGTTCGGCTTCCAGCGCACCGGTGACTCGATCTGGGCCATGGCCGACCAGATGTCGCGCGGTTTCCTGCTCGGCGCCACCGCCGGTCGCACCACCTTGACCGGCGAGGGCCTCCAGCACGCCGACGGCCACTCGCCGCTGCTCGCGGCCACGAACCCCGCGGTCGTCCACTACGACCCGGCGTTCGCCTACGAGGTCTCCCACGTCATGCGCAGCGGGCTGGAGAGGATGTACGGCAGCACCGAGGAGCACCCCGACGGCGAGAACGTCATCTTCTACATGACGGTCTACAACGAGCCGGTGGTCCAGCCCAAGGAGCCCGAGGACCTCGACCACGAGGGCCTGCTCAAGGGCATGCACCGGATCGCCGCCGCGGAGGGCGACGGCCCCACCGTGCGCCTGATGGCCTCCGGGATCGCCTACCCGTGGATCGAGAGGGCGGCCCGTCTCCTCGCCGAGGACTGGGGCGTCGCCGCCGAGCTGTGGTCGGTCACCTCCTGGAACGAGCTGGCCCGCGAGGCCGTTGCCACCGAGGAGCACAACCTGCTGCACCCCGGTGACGAGGCTCGCACCCCGTGGGTGACGTCCACGCTGGGCGACGGCGGCATGCCGACGGTCGCGGTGACGGACTTCATGTGCGCGGTGCCGCTGCAGATCGCGCGCTGGGTCCCCGGTGACTACCGGGTCCTCGGCACCGACGGGTTCGGCTTTGCCGACACCCGCCCGGCCGCGCGGCGGTTCTTCCACGTCGATGCCGAGTCGGTCGTGGTGCAGACGCTGCAGGCGCTCGCCGACGCCGGTCAGGTCGACCGCGGCCAGGTCGAGAAGGCCTTCGCCGCCTACCGCATCGACGACCCCACCGCGGTCTCCGATGTCAAGCAGGAGGGCGGCGACGCCTAAGCGTCGTGCGCCTGCACACCACCGCGGTCGGGTCCCCCCGTGGGGACCCGGCCGCCGTTGGTCTGCCGCACGTGCCCGGTCAGGCCGTCTCGACGCTGGTCAGCGTCGGCGGCGGGGCGGCGTTGATCCCCCCGCGCAGCAGCGCACGCCACGTCGCCCGCGAGTAGGTAGCGGGCCTGGTGGTGCGGACGAACTCGTCGACCCAGCCCGCGAACCGCTCGGGGTGGTCCTTGTGCGGGAAGTGCCCGGCGTCCTCGAGCACCTCGACGCGCGCCTTCGGCGCCAGGGTCGCGACGAGCGCCGCGTGGGAGACCGGGATGACCTGGTCGTCGCGACCCCAGACCACCGCCATCGGCATCGCGTCGGTGAGGTAGGCGCGATCGGCCATCGTCACGATCTGCCCCCGCCAGTCCACCACGGCGCGCACCACGTGGCGGATCGCGTGCAGGGCGTGCGGGTCCTTGAAGGTCTCGTAGATCGCGGCCACCTCGACCAGGTCACGGGTGTGCCGCGAGCCCGTCGCCCGCAGGACGTGCAGCCCGACCTTGCCGGCGTGTCGCACCACCGGCAGCGTCAGGACGCCCATCACGTGGTGGTAGCCCGGGGTGGTCATGGCCCTGACCACCGGGCTGACCTCCGGACCGAGCCCTCCCGAGGAGACCAGCAGCAGCCGCTCGGTGCGCTCGGGGAACTGGTAGGAGAACTGCATGGCGACACCGCCGCCGAAGCTGTGGCCCACCACGGTGACCTTGTCGATGCCGAGCACCGTGAGCAGGTCGCGCATCCCGTTGGCGTACCCGCCGAGGCTGTAGTCGGCACGGGGCTTGGCCGACTGCCCGTGGCCGAGCAGGTCCGGTGCCAGCACCGTGTAGCGCTCGGCGAGCCGGTCGATGACCGGATCCCAGGTGGTGTGGTCGCACCCCAGGCCGTGCAGCAGGAGCAGGACCGGGCCTGAACCGATCTTCACGTACGCACGCCGGTGCCCGTGCACGGTCACGAACTGCACCTCGTGGCGAGGGTCGCGACGGGTCTGGGACACCGGGGCCTCCTTGGGGGGACTTGTCCCGGATTCAACCACGCCGGAGCCGCGCAGTCCGCGGCTCGCCCGGCGTGGTCGGGGAGAGATGGCCTAGGGTCGCGGGGTGCCAGCACCGCGGGGGTCCGACGCGTCGCGGCGTGCCCAGTGGCGCCAGCGCTGCGCCGACGCGGTCTCACGGTCGACCGGGACCCTGAGCAGCGCGGCGGTCACCAGGATGGAGACCGAGCACGCGTGGTTCTCCGACCTCGACGCCGAGAACCGGTCCTGGGTCGGCCTGATCCTCCAGGCCGGTGTGCGCGGCTTCGCCGACTGGCTGCGGCGGGGCGAGGCCACGGCCGGTGACCCCGACCACGGGGGTCACGGTCCCGCCCTGGCGGCCTCGGTCTTCGGGGCCGCCCCCCGCACCCTGGCCGGCATCATCACGCTGGCCCAGACCGTCGACCTGGTCCGGCTCACGATCGAGGTCGTGGAGAGCAACGTCGACGTCATGGTCGAGGCCGACGACGCGCCCGACCTGCGCGTGGCGGCCTCGCGCTACGCCCGGGAGGTCGCCTTCGCCACCGCCGAGGTGTACGCCCGCGCCGCCGAGGCCCGCGGCGCCTGGGACGCGCGTCTGGAGGCGCTGGTCGTCGACGCCGTCCTGCGCGCCGAGGCCGACGAGACCGTCCTGTCCCGCGCGAGCGCGGTGGGCTGGGAGGCCCGTGGCGAGGTGGCGGTCGTCCTCGGCGACGTCGCCGCAGGGGTGGGCGACCCCGCCACCGAGACCGGGCTGTTCCAGGAGGTGCGCCGCTGTGCCCGCGCCGCCGGGCTCGACGCGCTGTGCGCGGTCCAGGGCGAGCGCCTCGTCGTGCTGCTCGGCGGGGTGCTCGACGGCCGCGCCGCCGCGACCGCGGTCGCCTCCACCTTCGGGCCGGGCCCGGTCGTGGTCGGACCCGTCGTCACCGACCTCACCCGCGCCCACCTGTCCGCACGGGCGGCCCTGTCCGGCTACCGGGCGGCGACCGGGTGGCCCCAGGCGCCACGCCCCGCCCTGAGCGTCGACCTGCTGCCCGAGCGGGTGCTGGCCGGCGACGGCCACGCCCGCCGCCACCTCGTGGAGGACGTGTACCGGCCCCTCACCGCCGAGCGGGACATCCTGGTCACCACGCTCGCGGCGTGGTTCGCCCACGCGGGCTCCACCGAGGCCACCGCCCGCAGCCTCTTCGTGCACCCCAACACCGTGCGCTACCGGTTGCGGCAGGTGGCCGAGGTGACCGGCCTCGACCCCCACGACCCTCGCGACGCGCTCACCCTGCAGCTCGCCCTCGTGCTCGGACGGCAGGCCGGTCCCAGCACCTGACAGCAGGGCTCGGGATGTCCAGCAGTTGTGGGAACCCTACAAAAGAGCTGGGGTCAGATTCGTCCACTCCGCACGCGACACCGACTGCCGCCGCCGGGCAGTGTTGACCCGTGCTCGTCATCGTCGCCCCCGGACAGGGGGCCCAGTCCCCCGGTTTCCTCCGCCCCTGGCTGGAGGACCCGACCTTCGCCGCGCGCTTGGAGTGGTTGTCGGTGGTGGCCGGGGTCGATCTCGCCCACTACGGCACCGAGGCCGACGCCGAGGCCATCCGCGACACCCGGGTGGCCCAGCCGCTGCTGGTGGGCACCGGTCTCGTCGCCGCGCTCGAGCTCTTCCCCCACCCGCACGACGCCTACGACCAGATCGGGGCCGTCGCCGGCCACAGCGTGGGTGAGCTCGCCGCTGCCGCGGGCGCGCGCGTGATGACCGCGGAACAGGCCATGGTCCTGGTCCGGGAGCGGGGCCTGGCCATGGCCGAGGCCGCGGCCGCCACCCCGACCGGCATGACCGCAGTCCTCGGTGGCGACCGCGAGGAGGTCCGGGCGGCGCTGGAGCGCCACGGCCTGACCCCCGCCAACGACAACGGCCCCGGTCAGGTCGTCGCCGCCGGCACCGCCGCGCAGCTGGCCGCCCTGGCAGACGACCCGCCGGCCAAGGCGCGGCTGACCCCGCTGTCGGTCGCCGGGGCCTTCCACACCCACCACATGTCGCCCGCCGTCGACCGGCTGGCCCACCTCGCCCGCTCGGTGTCGGTGCACGACCCCCGCACGGCGGTGATCAGCAACCGCGACGGCCAGGTCGTCCACGACGGCGCCGAGGTGCTGCGCCGCATCGTCGGGCAGATCGCCAACCCCGTGCGCTGGGACCTCTGCCTGGAGACGATGAGCGACCTCGGTGTCACCGGCGTGCTGGAGATGCCGCCTGCCGGCACGCTCACCGGCATCGCCAAGCGCAACCTCAAGGGCGTCGAGACGTTCGCGCTGAAGACACCCGACCAGCTCGACGACGCCCGCGCGTTCTGCGCCCGCCACGGCGAGGGCTCCCTGATCGCCTCGACCCCGACCTGGCGGATGGTCGTCTCTCCGAGCAAGGGGCTCTTCCACCGGGCCCCGGAGGCCGACGTCGACGAGCTCGCCGCCGGCGCCGTCATCGGCCGCGTCGCGAGCACCCGCGACTCCGTGGACGTGCCCGCCGCCCACGGCGGCCAGGTCGTCGAGTGGCTCGTCGAGGACGGCGACCCGGTCGCGCCCGGCCAGCCCCTCCTCCGGCTGCACCCGACCGGGAGCGCGTCGTGAACGGCCCCGTCGAGATGCGCAGCAGCCAGGGTGCCCCGCACGCCGCCATCCTGGGCCTGGGCGCCTACCGCCCCTCGCGCGTGGTGCCGAACTCCGAGATCGTCGATCGCATCGGCTCCACCGACGAGTGGGTGCAGCAGCGCTCCGGCATCCGCGAGCGCCGCTGGGCCACCGACGACGAGACCGTGCAGTCGATGTCGGTCGCCGCCAGCCGGATCGCCCTGGAGCGCGCCGGCATCGACGCGGCACAGATCGACTGCGTCGTCGTGGCCACGATCAGCCACATGATGCAGACGCCGGCGGTCGCGACGCTGATCGCGCACGAGCTCGGGACCGACCAGGCGGCCGCGTTCGACGTCTCCGCCGCCTGCGCCGGCTTCTGCCACGGAGTGGGCATGGCCGCCGACTTCATCCGTGCCGGCAGCGCGCGCCACGTGCTGGTGGTCGGGGTCGAGAAGCTCTCCGAGATCACCAACCCCGACGACCGGGGCAGCGCCTTCATCTTCGCCGACGGCGCCGGGGCCGTGGTGATGGGTCCCAGCGACGTCTCCGGCGTCGGCCCGGTCGTCTGGGGCTCCGACGGCGAGCAGTACGACCTGATCCGTCAGCGCGAGGACTGGCGGGACGTGATCGTGGCCGACGAGCCCGTCATCCCGCACCTGGTGATGCAGGGCAACGCGGTCTTCCGCTGGGCCTCCTTCGCGATGGCCAAGGTCGGCCGGGAGGCCCTGGACCGGGCCGGCGTCGCGCCCGAGCAGCTCGACTGCTTCGTGCCCCACCAGGCCAACATGCGCATCACCGACGCCATGGCGCGGGCGATGAAGCTCCCGGCGACGGTCAAGATCGCGCGCGACGTGGCCGAGCAGGGCAATACCTCGGCCGCCTCCGTGCCGTTGGCCCTGCACCGTATGGTCGCCGAGGGCGAGGCACGCTCCGGCGACCTCGCTCTCCTCATCGCGTTCGGCGCAGGGCTGGCCTACGCCGCCCAGGTCGTCGTCGTCCCCTAATCTTCACTCAACCCCTTCAGCTCCACCAACGAGAGGATCCATCTCCCATGGCCACCACCGAAGAAATCCGCGCCGACCTCGCCGACATCGT
>JBKJPE010000094.1:0-11882 GCA_046595185.1 Nocardioides sp. | reverse complement strand
GGTGGAGCTCGAGGACGTCCGACCGCTGGCGGACGAGGACGTCACCGTCCTCGGCGAGCAGCTGCAGCGCCTCGACGCCGAGGTCACGGGCCGCGAGCTCGACCCGGCGACCCGGCGACTACCAGACCGCCCTCGACGCGTTCGAGACCGCGCAGCGCACGGTCCCGAGGATCCGCCGGGCGGACGACGTCAGCAAGACCACCGACACCCTGTCCACCGGCCGCTACGCCCCGGCCTGTGTCCGGGCCCGCGTGGCCGGCGCGCCGCTGCCGGAGCTGCGCGTGCCGTGCTTCCTCGACCCCCGGCACGGGCCGTTCGTGGCCACCGTGATGTGGACCCAGCCCGGCCGGGGCACGCGAGACGTCCCCGCGCGCGCCCAGGACGCCGCCCGGGTCACCGAGCGCCAGGTCCCGGAGGTCCGCCGGGTCACGATCGGCTCCCGCAGGGTCCCGTACTGGGAGGCGGGCGCCGCCTACCGGCCGTACGCCGACGGGTACTTCGCCGGCTCCGCGGTGATGATGTGGGCCTGCCGGCCCTCGGCCAGCTGGGGCGGCGCCTCCGGCGGGTTCCCCGGCGGCGCTGACGGCGGAGGGTTCGACGGCGGGTACGGCGACGGCGGGTACGGCGACGGTGGCGGCGGCGGAGGGGACGGGGGCGGGTTCGGCTGGTCCGGGCTCCCGGGTCACCAACCGCGCTCGCGCCACTCCCCGAGCTGCGGGCGCTGCTCGCCCAGCGTCGAGTCGTCCCCGTGCCCGGGGTAGAACCACGTCCCGTCGGCCAGCCGGTCGAAGACCCGCGCCTCGAGGTCGTCCATCAGCGAGACGAACTCCGCCGGGCCGCCCGTCTTGCCGGGCCCGCCGGGGAAGAGGGAGTCACCGGTGAAGAGGTGGGCCCGGCCGTCGCCGCGCTCGGCGTCGTCGAAGAGCAGCGCGACCGAGCCGGGGGTGTGCCCGGCCAGGGCGACGACCTCGAGCGTGCACGCGCCCACCGCGACGGTGTCGCCGTGCCGGACCGCGCGGGTCACCGGCACACCGGTCTGCTCCGTCACGGCGTCCGCGTCGGGCGCACCGACGACGACCTCGGCGCCGGTCGCCGCGACCACGTCGGCCAGGCCGCGGTGGTGGTCCCAGTGCTGGTGCGTGGTGAGGACCGTCGTCAGCCCGTCGTCGCCGACGAGCTCCAGCAGGCGCTCCGGCTCGGCGGCGGCGTCGACGAGGACCTGGTCCCCGGTCTGCTCGCAGCGCAGGAGGTAGCAGTTGTTGCTCATCTCGGGGTCGACGGCCACCTTGGTGATCCGCAGGCACCCGGCCGTACGGACCTGGGCCGGTCCACCGGGGGAGACGTCCCCGACGTACCCCGGCTGCTCGTGCTCGCTCATGTCACCACTCCTCGATCCGCGGCAGGTCGCCGTCGTTGCTGGTCAGTCCCTCGCCGCGGCCGCGGCCGCTGAGCCACCGGGCGATCTGGGGCCCGGGCCCGCTGACCGTCACCCGGCCACGCTCGGCGTGCCAGGAGCGGCCGAGGTCGGTGGCCAGCAACGTGACGCCGGGAGCGCGCCGGCGCAGCGCCTCGATCGTGGCCACCACGAACGAGCCCGGCCAGTCGCGGACGGCGTAGCCGGCGTCGAGGTCGACGTGGTGGATCTCCACCTCGCGGTGTCGCATGCCGAGCACGACGTGGACCGGGAGGACCTCGGGGGAGTCGGGCAACCGCCGGAACCCGGCGTCCCAGGCCTGCTGCGGGAAGTCGGCGACGGCGTCGGAGAAGTGTCGGACCGAGGACAGGAGGCGCTCGCGCAGGTCCCCCGGGTCGGCGACGGCGAGGTGCTCGATGTCCTGGTCCCGCCGTGCCTGGGAGGGGTACATCGCCGGCTCACCGCCCGCGGCGGCCCCGCGCAGCACGCCCTCCAGGCACTCCGCGTTGAGCGCCAGGTGGGCCACGACGTGGCCCCGGGTCCAGCCGGGCAGCAGCGAGGCCGCCGTGTACGCGTCGTCGGGGAGCTCGTCCACCCCCCGCACCAGGCGCTGCGTGGCGTCCTCGAGGTCCTCGAGGGCCGCTGCGGCGGACCGTCCGGAGGGAGGGGGTGGTGCGACGTCCGCGGGGCTCACGCGCCCATCGTGCTGCACGCAGCGGTCACCCGGAAGGGGTGTCGGTCCCGCGTGAGAACCTGATCGTTGGACGGCGCGCGGAGTTGCGCGCCGGGCGTCGTGACGACGAACATGTGTTCGACCAGCCCGTGACCCACCCGGGCACGGCAGCGGAGCACCGGAAGGACCAGCGTGGCTGACCAGCTCATCATCCGGGGTGCCCGGGAGCACAACCTCAAGGACGTCTCCCTCGACCTGCCCCGCGACTCGCTGATCGTCTTCACCGGGCTGTCGGGCTCCGGGAAGTCCTCGCTGGCCTTCGACACGATCTTCGCGGAGGGGCAGCGCCGCTACGTCGAGTCGTTGTCGGCCTACGCGCGACAGTTCCTCGGCCAGATGGACAAGCCCGACGTCGACTTCATCGAAGGCCTCTCGCCCGCGGTGTCGATCGACCAGAAGTCGACCTCGCGCAACCCGCGCTCGACGGTCGGCACCATCACCGAGGTCTACGACTACCTCCGTCTGCTGTACGCCCGCGCCGGCCACCCGCACTGCCCCACCTGTGGCGCCCCCATCGAGCGGCAGACCCCGCAGCAGATCGTGGACCGGGTGCTGACCCTCGAGGAGGGCCGGCGCTTCCAGGTCCTGGCCCCGGTCATCCGCGGCCGTAAGGGGGAGTACCTCGAGCTCTTCAAGCAGCTCCAGGTCCAGGGCTTCAGCCGCGCCCGGGTCAACGGCGAGACCCACGCCCTCGACGACCCGCCGACCCTGGACAAGCAGAAGAAACACACCATCGAGGTGGTCGTCGACCGCCTCGCCGTGAAGGAGACCGCCAAGCGGCGGCTGACCGACTCGGTCGAGACGGCGCTGAACCTCGCCAGCGGTCTGGTCCTGCTGGACTTCGTCGACCTGCCCGACGACGACCCGCAGCGCGAGATGCGCTTCAGCGAGAAGATGTCGTGCCCCAACGAGCACGTCCTGGACACCGACGAGCTCGAGCCGCGCTCGTTCTCCTTCAACTCGCCCTTCGGCGCCTGCCCGGCCTGCAGCGGCCTGGGCACCCGGATGGAGGTCGACCCCGACCTCGTCGTGCCCGACGGCCGCGCCACCCTCGGCCAGGGCGCCATCCAGCCCTGGTCGGGCGCCCACGTCGCGGACTACTTCCTGAAGCTCCTCGGAGCCCTCGGCGACGAGCTCGGCTTCGACCTCAACACCGCCTGGGACGACCTGTCGCCCCGCGCGCGCCGCTCGGTGCTCGACGGCCACAGCACCAAGGTGCACGTCGTCACCCGCAACCGGTACGGCCGCCAGCGCAGCTACCACGCCGCCTTCGAGGGCGTGCGGCCCTACATCGAGCGTCGGCACCGCGAGGCCGAGACCGACACCAGCCGCGACCGCTTCGAGGGCTTCATGCGCGAGGTGCCCTGCCCGACCTGCCACGGCAGCCGGCTCAAGCCGGTCATCCGCGCGGTCACCATGGGCTCCACCGAGCACGGCGAGATGAACATCGCCGAGGTGTGCGCCCTGCCGATCAACGAGGCGGCGGCGTTCCTGGAGACCCTCGAGCTGAGTGCCCGGGAGAGCCAGATCGCCGAGCAGGTCCTCAAGGAGATCCAGGAGCGGTTGCGCTTCCTGCTCGACGTCGGCCTCGACTACCTCTCGCTCGACCGGCCCTCGGGGTCGCTGTCCGGCGGCGAGGCCCAGCGGATCAGGCTCGCGACCCAGATCGGCGCCGGCCTGGTCGGCGTCCTCTACGTCCTCGACGAGCCCTCGATCGGGCTGCACCAGCGCGACAACCAGCGGCTGATCGAGACCCTCGTACGCCTGCGCGACCTCGGCAACACGCTGATCGTCGTCGAGCACGACGAGGACACCATCAAGGTCGCCGACTGGGTCGTCGACTTCGGCCCGGCCGCCGGCGAGCACGGCGGCCAGGTCGTGCACAGCGGCACCGTCGAGGACCTCTACGCCCACCCCGACTCGATGACCGGCCTCTACCTCTCCGGTCGTCGGGAGATCCCCGTGCCGGCCGAGCGCCGCCCGCGCACCCGGGGCCGCGAGCTGACCGTCGTCGGTGCCAAGGAGCACAACCTCCACGACGTCACCGCCAGCTTCCCGCTCGGCCTGTTCGTGGCCGTCACCGGCGTGTCCGGGTCGGGCAAGTCGACCTTGGTCAACGACATCCTCTACACCTCGCTGGCCAAGCAGATCTACAACGCCCGGGCCGTGCCCGGGCGCCACCAGCGGATCACCGGCCTCGAGCACGTCGACAAGGTCATCCACGTCGACCAGTCGCCGATCGGTCGCACCCCGCGGTCCAACCCGGCGACCTACACCGGGGTCTTCGACCACGTCCGCAAGCTGTTCGCCTCCACCGCGGAGGCCAAGGTCCGCGGCTACCTGCAGGGCCGCTTCTCCTTCAACGTCAAGGGCGGGCGCTGCGAGGGCTGCTCCGGCGACGGCACGATCAAGATCGAGATGAACTTCCTGCCCGACGTCTACGTGCCGTGCGAGGTCTGCCACGGGGCGCGCTACAACCGCGAGACGCTCGAGGTGCACTTCAAGGGCAAGACCATCGCCCAGGTCCTCGACATGCCGATCGAGGAGGCCGCGGAGTTCTTCTCCGCGGTCCCCGGCATCTCGCGCCACCTCAGCACCCTGGTCGAGGTCGGGCTCGGGTACGTCCGGCTCGGCCAGCCGGCCACGACCCTGTCCGGCGGCGAGGCCCAGCGGGTCAAGCTGGCCGCGGAGCTGCAGAAGCGCTCCACCGGGCGCACGGTCTACGTCCTCGACGAGCCGACCACCGGGCTGCACTTCGAGGACATCCGCAAGCTGCTGGGCGTCCTCGGCAGGCTGGTCGACCAGGGCAACACCGTGCTGGTCATCGAGCACAACCTCGACGTCATCAAGACCGCCGACTGGGTCGTGGACATGGGCCCCGAGGGCGGTTCGCGGGGCGGCCGGGTGATCGCCGAGGGCACGCCCGAGGACGTCGCCGCGGTCGCGGGCAGCTACACCGGGCAGTTCCTCGCTCCGCTCATCGAGGGCCGCGGCGCGAAGCAGCCCGGCCCGCCGCGCAGGCCCCCGCCGCCCCCGGAGCCGAAGACGAAGGCCGGCAAGAAGGCCGCGGCCAAGAAGGTCGCGGCGGCGAGGAAGGCCGAGGCGGCCTCCCTGCCGGCGCGCGGGCGGACGGCGGCCACGGCATCCTCGCGCGCTGCCCGGTCGGCCTGACCCGTCGCTGGCTATCCTCGACGCAGGACCAACCCCGCTGCCCGCCTACCTTGGAGGAGCTCGTCGTGGCCGACCCCGTGCCCACCCCGTCCGCGCTGACCCGGCGTCGTGCCCTGACCGGCGCGGCGACGCTCGGCCTGGCCACCCCGGTGCTGGTCGCCTGCGGCGGCTCCGAGCCCGCCGGCGACTCGTCGGCCAGTGCGCCTCCGTCGCCGACGGCCACCGGCCCGGTGGCCTCCACGGCCGACGTCCCGGTCGGCAGCGGCGTCATCCTCGAGGAGGAGGGGCTCGTGCTCACGCAGCCCACCGAGGGCGACTTCAAGGCCTTCTCCAACATCTGCACCCACCAGGGCTGCCCGGTCACCGGCATCGATGAGTCCGGCATCAGCTGCACCTGCCACGGGAGCGTCTTCTCCCTCGACACCGGCGAGCCCCAGTCCGGTCCTGCCACCTCGCCGCTGCCCGCCGTCGAGGTGTCGGTGCAGGGCGACCAGATCAGCCTCGTCTGAGCGACCGCCCGCAGCAGCGTCGGAGGCCGCTCGTAGGGTTGGGGGGTGACCCCCGCCCGCCCCTCGCGCAGCTCCCGCGGGCCCCTGTCCTACCGCCCCGAGCCGGGCTCGATCCCCACCCAGCCGGGGGTCTACCGCTTCCGTGACGCCGCCGGTCGGGTGATCTACGTCGGCAAGGCCAAGAACCTCCGGGCGCGGTTGTCGTCGTACTTCCAAGACATCGCCAACCTGCACCAGCGCACGGCCTCGATGGTCACCACGGCCGCCGGCGTCGAGTGGACCGTCGTCAACACCGAGGTCGAGGCGCTCCAGCTGGAGTACTCCTGGATCAAGGAGTTCGACCCCCGGTTCAACGTCAAGTACCGCGACGACAAGTCGTACCCCTGGCTGGCCGTCACCACCGGCGACGAGTTCCCCCGCGTGATGGTCGGACGCGGAGCCAAGCGCAAGGGCACCCGCTACTTCGGGCCCTACAGCCACGCCTGGGCCATCCGCGAGACCGTCGACATCCTGCTGCGGGTCTTCCCCATGCGCTCCTGCAGCAACGGCGTGTTCAAGCGCTCGGCCCAGATCGGGCGCCCCTGCCTGCTGGGCTACATCGACAAGTGCGCAGCGCCCTGCGTCGGCAACGTGAGCGCCGAGGAGCACCGCCGCATCGTCGAGGACTTCTGCGACTTCATGGGCGGGCGCACCCGGCCGTTCCTGCGCCGCATCGAGCAGGAGATGTTCGCCGCGTCGGAGGAGATGGACTTCGAGAAGGCCGCCCGCCTGCGCGACGACCTCGGGGCCATGAACCGTGCGCTGGAGAAGCAGGCCGTGGTCCTCTCCGACGGTGCCGACGCCGACGTGATCGCGCTGGCCGAGGACCCGCTCGAGGTGGCCGTGCAGATCTTCTACGTCCGCGGCGGCCGGATCCGCGGGCAGCGGGGCTGGGTCGCGGACCGCACCGACGACGGTGGCACACCCGAGCTGGTCGAGGACTTCCTGCTGCAGCTCTACGCCGGCGACGCCGACGCGGTGCCTCGCGAGATCCTCGTGCCTCAGCTGCCGCCCGACGTGGAGACCTTCGAGCAGCTGCTCCACGACCTGCGCCGCGCCAAGGTGAGCATCCGCGTGCCCCAGCGCGGGGACAAGAAGACGCTGCAGGAGACCGTGGCCCGCAACGCCGGCCAGGCGCTGGTGCTGCACAAGACCAAGCGCGCCAGCGACCTCACCACCCGCAACCGGGCGCTCGAGGAGATCCAGCTGGCCCTCGAGCTCGACGCGGTGCCCCTGCGCATCGAGTGCTACGACGTCTCCAACCTCCAGGGCACCGAGGTCGTGGCCTCGATGGTCGTCTTCGAGGACGGGCTCTCCCGCAAGGGGGAGTACCGCCGGTTCGTCATCCGCGGCGTCGACGGCCAGGACGACGTGGCGTCGGTCCACGAGGTGATCACCCGGCGCTTCAAGCGGCTGCTCGACGAGCAGGCCCGCTCCCAGCAGGTCGCCCTGCCAGACACCTCCTCGGGGACCGAGCCCCGGGGGCCGATGCTGGTGGACCCCGAGACCGGCCGGCCCCGCAAGTTCGCCTACGCCCCCGGTCTCGTGGTCGTCGACGGGGGCCCGCCCCAGGTCGCCGCGGCCCAGCGCGCCCTCGACGAGCTCGGCATCGACGACATCCCCGTCGTCGGGCTGGCCAAGCGGCTGGAGGAGGTGTGGGTCCCCGGCGAGGAGGACCCCGTCATCCTCGCCCGCTCCTCGGAGGGGCTCTACCTCCTCCAGCGGCTGCGCGACGAGGCGCACCGCTTCGCGATCACCCACCACCGCAACCGCCGCTCGAAGTCGATGGTCGAGAGCGCCCTCGACGACGTGCCGGGCCTCGGGGAGGTGCGCCGCAAGACCCTGCTCAAGCACTTCGGGTCGCTGAAGAAGCTGCGCACCGCCGAGGTCGAGGAGATCGCCCGGGTCCCGGGGATCGGCCCCCGCACCGCCGCCGCGATCAAGCAGTCGGTGACCGAGCCGCCGGCCGGCGCCGGACGTGGGCAGGATGGCCCCGTAGGGATGACCGTCAACACCGCCACCGGCGAGATCGAGGACGCATGAGCGAGCTGGGCAGGCCGGGCGACCCCGGCGAGCTGGTCGTCGTGACCGGGATGACCGGCGCCGGGCGCAGCACCGTGGCCAAGGAGCTGGAGGACCTCGGCTTCTACGTCGTGGACAACCTGCCGCCGGCCCTGCTGCCCGACGTCGTGCGTCTCGTCGACCAGAACCTCGGCCTGACCCAACGGATCGCGGTCGTCGTCGACGTCCGGTCGGGCTCGTTCTTCTCCGACCTCCGCGCCCAGCTCGCGCACGGCGCGCACGGGCGTACCGCCTCGATGGTCTTCCTCGACGCCAGCGACGAGGTGCTCGTACGCCGCCAGGAGGCCGCCCGGCGCCCGCACCCGCTCCAGGGCAGCGGCCGCCTGCTCGACGGCGTGCACCGCGAGCGCACCGCGGTGGCCGAGCTGCGCGCGGAGGCCGACCTGGTCGTCGACACCACCACGCTCAACGTGCACCAGCTCACGGCCCGGGTCGACGACGCCTTCGGCGACGCCAGCACCCGCCGGCTCAAGCTCACCGTGATCAGCTTCGGCTTCAAGTACGGCATCCCGGTCGACGCCGACTTCGTGGCTGACATGCGCTTCCTGCCCAACCCGTTCTGGCAGCCCGAGCTGCGGGAGGGTGACGGCCGGGACGAGGCGGTGGCCGCCTACGTCTACAGCCGTGACGGCGCGTGGGAGTTCCTCGACGGCTACGTGCCGCTGCTCGACACGGTGGCCCAGGGCTACCTGCGCGAGGGCAAGCGGTTCATGCGCGTCGCCGTGGGCTGCACCGGCGGCAAGCACCGCAGCGTCGCCATGGCCGAGGAGGCGGGGCGTCGCCTCGCCGCGCTGGGCCACGACGTCCGCGTGGTGCACCGGGACCTCGGGCGTGAGTGACCAGCGCGCGCAGGCCGTCGTGGCGCTGGGCGGCGGCCACGGCCTGCACGCCTCGCTCAGCGCGCTGCGGCTGCTCGTGGACGACCTGACCGTCGACGACCTCACCGCGGTGGTGACGGTGGCCGACAACGGGGGGTCCTCGGGCCGGCTCCGCGGCGAGTTCCAGGTGCTGCCGCCCGGGGACCTGCGGATGGCGCTCGCGGCACTCTGCGGCGACGACGCCTGGGGAGTGACCTGGTCGCAGGTCCTCCAGCACCGCTTCGAGGGGCACGGCGAGATGCGGGGCCACGTGATCGGCAACCTGCTGATCGTGGGCCTGTGGGAGCAGCTCGGCGACCCGGTCGAGGCGCTCGACTGGGTCGGTCGCCTGCTCGGCGCCAAGGGGCGGGTGCTGCCGATGGCGCTGTGCCCGATGGACATCACCGCGGCCGTCCGCGGGCTCCAGGACGACCCCGCGGCCCTCACGACCGTGCGCGGCCAGGTCGAGGTCGCCACGACCGAGGGCCTGATCGACAGCATCAGCCTGGTGCCCGAGGACCCGCCGGTCAGCGACGAGGCCCTCGGCGCGCTGGCAGGGGCCGACTGGGTCGTGCTGGGGCCCGGGTCCTGGTTCACCTCGGTCCTGCCGCACCTGATGGTGCCGGCCCTGCGACGCGCGCTCGAGACGACCGACGCCCGCCTCGTGGTCGTGCTGAACCTCGCCGAGCAGGAGGGAGAGACGCCCGGCTTCGCGCCGGCCGACCACCTCGCGGTGCTCGCCGAGCACGCCCCCGACCTGCGGGTCCACACGGTCCTGGCCGACCGGGCCGGGGTCGCCGGGCACGAGCAGGACCTCGTCGACACCGTGGCGGCCCTCGGGGCCCGCCTGGTGGTCGCCGAGGTGGGTGCCGACGACGGTTCGCCCCGCCACGACCCGGTGCTGCTGGCGGCGGCCTACGCCCGGATCTTCGCCGGCGCGGCCGAGGAGGTCGTGCTCGGCCGGGCCCCTGCCTGAGGTCGGACGTGATTGACGTTCGTGACAGGATCGCGCCATGGCGATGACGGCTCAGGTGAAGGCAGAGCTCTCGTCCACCCCGGTCACCAAGACCTGCTGCCGGAAGGCCGAGGTCGCCTGCGTGCTGCGGTTCGCCGGTGGTCTCCACATCGTCAGCGGGCGCATCGTGGTCGAGGCCGAGCTGGACACCGGAGCCGCCGCGCGGCGGCTCCGCAAGGACCTCGCCGAGGTCTACGGCACCCAGTCCGACGTGGTGATGGTGCAGGCCAACGGGCTGCGCAAGGGCAGCCGCTACATCGTCCGGGTGGTGCGCGACGGCGAGGCCCTGGCCCGCCAGACCGGGCTGGTCGACCAGCGTGGCCGCCCGGTGCGCGGGCTCCCGCCGGCCGTCGTCTCCGGCGGCACCTGCGACGCGGTCGCCGCCTGGCGCGGGGCGTTCCTGGCCCACGGGTCGCTCACCGAGCCCGGCCGGTCGTCCTCGATGGAGGTCACCTGCCCCGGCTCGGAGGCCGCCCTGGCGCTGGTCGGCGTGGCCCGCCGGCTCGGCATCCCGGCCAAGGCCCGCGAGGTCCGGGGGGTGGACCGCGTGGTCATCCGGGACGGCGACGCGATCGGTCAGCTGCTGACCCGCCTGGGTGCCCACGAGTCGCTGATGGCGTGGGAGGAGCGCCGGATGCGCCGCGAGGTGCGGGCCACGGCCAACCGGCTGGCCAACTTCGACGACGCCAACCTGCGCCGCTCCGCGCGCGCCGCGGTGGCTGCGGGAGCCCGTGTCGAGCGGGCCCTGGAGATCCTCGGCAAGGAGGTGCCGGACCACCTCAAGCTCGCCGGGCACCTCCGTCTCGAGCACAAGCAGGCCTCGCTGGAGGAGCTCGGCCAGCTGCACGAGCCGGTCCTGACCAAGGACGCCATCGCCGGACGCATCCGGCGCCTGCTGGCGATGGCCGACAAGCAGGCCCACGACCTCGGCCTCCCCGACACCGAGGCGTCGCTCACCGAGGAGATGCTGGCCGACGAGGCCTGAACCGCTGCCGCCGGTTACCGGCACGTACGCCGGGACGCCCCCGGCCGACGTCGGCTCTGAGCGCTAGGGTGGCGCCGTCAGGGAGCCAGGACGTCTCGACCACCAGCGACACAGGAGCGTGCAGTGACCGTACGGGTAGGCATCAACGGATTCGGCCGGATCGGCCGCAACTTCTTCCGGGCCGTGCGGGCCTCGGGCCTCGACATCGAGATCGTCGGCGTCAACGACCTGACCGACAACCAGGCGCTCGCGCACCTGCTGAAGTTCGACTCCATCCTCGGGCGCCTCGACGCCGACGTCAGCGCCACCGACGACGCGATCGTGGTCGGCAACCAGGAGATCAAGGCCTTCGCCGAGCGCGACCCCGCCAACCTGCCCTGGGGCGACCTCCGGGTCGACGTCGTCGTGGAGTCCACCGGCTTCTTCACCGACGCCACCAAGGCGCGTGCCCACCTCGACGCCGGCGCCAAGAAGGTCATCATCTCCGCGCCGGCCTCACACGAGGACTTCACCGTGGTGATGGGCGTCAACCACGCCGACTACGACCCGGCGTCCCACCACGTCATCTCCAACGCGTCCTGCACGACCAACTGCCTGGGTCCGATGGCCAAGGCGCTCAACGACGATCTCGGCATCGTCAAGGGCCTGATGACCACCGTCCACGCCTACACCGCGGACCAGAACCTGCAGGACAACATCCACAAGGACCCGCGCCGTGCCCGCGCGGCCGCCCTCAACGTGGTGCCCACCTCGACCGGCGCCGCGAAGGCGATCGGGCTGGTGCTGCCCGAGCTGAAGGGCAAGCTCGACGGCTACGCGCTGCGGGTGCCCGTGCCGACCGGCTCGGCCACCGACCTGACCTTCGAGGCCGGTCGCGAGACCACCGTCGAGGAGGTCAACGCGATCGTCGAGAACCCCGCCGACGGCCGCTTCCTGCGCTACTCGACCGACCCGATCGTCTCCTCCGACATCGTCACCGACCCGGCGTCGTGCATCTTCGACGCGCCGCTGACCAAGGTCATCGGCAACCAGGTCAAGGTCGTCGGCTGGTACGACAACGAGTGGGGCTACTCCAAC
>JBKJPE010000177.1:0-8066 GCA_046595185.1 Nocardioides sp. | reverse complement strand
CAGCGGGCTCGACCTGCTCGCGCACCAGGCGATCCTCCAGGTGGAGCTGATGACCGGTCGGCCGGTGCCCGTGGAGCTGATCCGCGAGGCCGGACGGGCCGAGCTGGCCCGCCGAGCTGCGGTCACGTGAGCTGGACCGACCCCGCCCACGTCCAGGCCGCGCTGGCCTGCCTGGTGGCCTGCGGCGTGCTGGGCCTGTCCGCGCCGCAGGTGATGGGACGGCTGCCGGAACCAGAGCCGGAGCCCGAACCCGAACCGGCCGACGTCGGCGAGCGGCCGCCGTTCGAACGCTGGCTGCCCGCACGGACGGCACCCAAGGAGCGGTACGCCGACCTCGCCGCGCTCCCGCACCTGGCCGTGAAGATGTCGGTGTCCTCGGCCGTCGTCGGTGCGGTGACCGGTCTCGCGCTGGGGTGGACCGGAGCACTGCTCTACCTCGTCCCGCTGGTCCCGATCGGCGTCGCCCTGCTGGTGATCGACTGGCACACGACGCTGTTGCCGAACCGGATCATCCACCCCACCTACGGGATGCTGGCGGTGCTGGTCCCGCTCGCCGCCCTCCTCGACCGGGACCTCGACGCGCTCTACCGCGCCGGGTGGGGCTGGCTGGTCATCGGCGGCTGGTTCTGGGTCTTCTGGTTCGTCCTGCACGCCTGGGGCTTCGGCGACGTACGCCTCTCCCGGGTCCTGGGACCGGCGCTCGGCTACCTGGGCTGGTCGCAGATGCTGATGGGGCTCGTGCTCATGCTGCTGGTCGGCGCCCTCGGTGGCCTGGCCGTGGCGTTCGCGCGCAGGAGCCTGAAGGTGCGGGTCCCCTACGGTCCCTGGATGCTCGTCGGTGCCTTCCTGGCCGTGGTCGCCGGACCGTGGCTGGCCCGAGGTCTCGGGTACTGACGGCCCCTCCGGGCGGCGCACCCGCGCGTGAAAGACTGCGACCATGCTGCGCTGGCTCACCGCAGGGGAGTCCCACGGCCCCTCGCTCACTGCAATCCTGGAAGGTCTGCCTGCCCACGTGCAGGTGACGACCGCGGACATCTCCGACGCGCTGGCCCGGCGCCGTCTCGGCTACGGGCGCGGGGCCAGGATGAAGTTCGAGCAGGACGAGGTCCACCTCACCGGCGGCGTCCGCCACGGTGAGACCCAGGGCGGCCCGATCTCCATCGTCATCGGCAACACCGAGTGGCCCAAGTGGGACCAGGTGATGTCCGCCGACCCGGTCGACCCGGTCGAGCTCGACGCCCTGGCCCGCAACGCCGCCCTGACGCGTCCGCGACCCGGCCACGCCGACCTGGTGGGCATGCAGAAGTACGACTTCCACGAGGCCCGCCCGATCCTGGAGCGTGCCTCCGCCCGTGAGACGGCTGCCCGCGTCGCCCTGGGGCGCGTCGCCTCGGCCTTCCTGGAGCAGGCCACGGGCGCCCGCCTGGTCGCCCACGTCGTCGAGCTGGGAGGCGTCCCCGCCCCCGCCGGCTCGGTGCCCACGGCCGATGAGATCGGCTACCTCGACGAGGACCCCGTGCGCTGCCTGGACCCCGACGCCTCGAAGCTGATGGTGGAGCGGATCGACCAGGCCCACAAGGACGGCGACACCCTCGGCGGTGTGGTCGAGGTCGTCGTGCACGGTCTGCCGCCGGGCCTCGGTTCGCACGTCCACTGGGACCGTCGACTCGACGCCCGTCTTGCCGGCGCCCTGATGGGGATCCAGGCGATCAAGGGCGTCGAGGTCGGCGACGGCTTCGACCTGGCGGCCACTCCGGGTTCGCAGGCCCACGACGAGATCGTGACGCAGGACGGCGTGCTGCGTCGTACGTCGGGACGCTCGGGTGGCACCGAGGGGGGCATGTCGACCGGTGAGGTGCTGCGCGTGCGTGCCGCCATGAAGCCGATCGCCACCGTCCCGCGGGCCCTGCGCACCGTCGACGTGGCCACCGGTGAGGAGACCCGGGCACACCACCAGCGGTCCGACGTCTGCGCGGTCCCCGCCGCCGGGATCGTGGCCGAGGCCATGGTCGCGCTGGTCCTCGCCGACGCCGTGGTCGAGAAGTTCGGCGGCGACGCGGTGCACGAGACCCGCCGCAACGTGCAGTCCTACCTCCAGGCGCTGAGGTACCGGTGAGCGCCGCGCTGCCGCACGTGCGCCCCCGTGTGGTGCTGGTCGGTCCGATGGGCGCCGGCAAGACCACCGTCGGCCGCCTGCTCGCTGAGCGGTGGGGCGTCGGGGTCCGCGACACCGACGCCGACGTCGAGACCACGACCGGCCGCAGCGTCCCCGACATCTTCGTCGAGGACGGCGAGGAGCACTTCCGCGACCTCGAGCGCAACGCCGTGGCGCTCGCCCTGGCCCAGCACGACGGCGTGCTCTCGCTGGGCGGCGGCTCCGTGGTCGACCCCGGCACCCGCGAGGTGCTCGCCGGCCACCAGGTCGTCTTCCTGCGCGTCGGGCTCACCGACGCCGTGAAGCGGGTCGGGCTCGGCGTCGGGCGGCCGATGCTGCTGGGCAACGTCCGCTCGCGGATCAAGGCCCTGCTCGACGAGCGCACCCCGGTCTACGAGTCCGTGGCACGCCACGTCGTCGACACCGACGGTCGCACGCCCGAGGACGTCGCCGCCGAGGTCGACCTGCTGCTCGCCGGGACGCCGCGGTGAGCGCGCCCGCCCGCACGATCACGGTGCGCGGGGCCGCGCCGTACGACGTGGTGGTCGGCCGCGACGTCCTCGACCGCGTCCCCGACCTGCTGGGCGAGGGCCCCACCCGGGTCGCCCTGCTCTTCGCCGGCGAGCTCGGCGAGCAGGCGCAGGCCCTGGCCGAGCGCCTCGTCCCACGCTACGACGTCCTGGCCCTCGGGCTCCCCGACGCCGAGCAGGCCAAGACCGCCGCGGTCGCAGCGGACTGCTGGGAGGCGCTGGGGGAGCGCGGTTTCACCCGCTCCGACGCCGTGGTCACCCTGGGCGGGGGCGCCACCAGCGACCTCGGTGGCTTCGTGGCCGCGACCTGGTTGCGCGGGGTCCGCGTGGTGCACGTGCCGACCACGCTGCTGGGCATGGTGGACGCCGCCGTGGGCGGCAAGACCGGCCTCAACACCGCTGCCGGCAAGAACCTCGTCGGTGCCTTCCACGAGCCGGCCGGTGTCGTGTGCGACCTGGCACTGCTCGACACGCTGCCGCGCGCCGACCTCGTCGCCGGCCTCGGCGAGGTCGTCAAGTGCGGCTTCATCGCCGACCCCGAGATCCTGCGGCTGATCGAGGACACCGACCCCGAGGACCTCACGCCGACCTCGGCGGTGCTGCGCGAGCTGGTCGAGCGTGCGATCGAGGTCAAGGTCGACGTCGTGGTCGCCGACCTCCGTGAGACCGGCGGCCGCGCCGACCAGCCCGGCCACCCCGGGCGCGAGGCGCTGAACTACGGCCACACGCTGGCGCACGCGATCGAGCACGCCGAGGGGTACGCCGTGCGCCACGGCGACGCCGTCGCGGTCGGCTGCGTCTTCGTGGCCGAGCTGGCCCGGCGCACCGGCACCGTCGACGACGCGCTCGTCGACCGCCACCGCACCGTCCTGGCCCGGGTCGGGCTCCCCGTCGGCTACGCCGGCGCCGACTTCGAGGACGTGCTCGCTGCGATGCGCGTGGACAAGAAGGCCCGCGGCTCGCAGCTGCGGTTCGTCGTGCTGGGTGCGCTCGGCCGGCCCCAGGTCCTGACCGGTCCCGACGAGGCCGACCTGCGGGCGGCCTACGACGTCGTGCGCGGGCTGCAGCCGACCCTGGTCGGGCGCGGCGACCCGCGTTCCGACGAGGACCCGTCCTCGTGAGGGTCCTGGTCCTGAACGGACCGAACCTCGGCCGGCTCGGGCGCCGCCAGCCCGAGGTCTACGGCACCACGACGCACGCCGAGCTCGCCGAGCGCTGCGAGGCGTGGGGCGCCGACCTCGGCCTCGAGGTCGAGGTGCGCCAGACCAACCACGAGGGGCTGATGCTCGACTGGCTCGGCCAGGCCGCCGACGACGGCACGCCCGTGGTGCTCAACGCCGCCGCCTGGACGCACTACTCCCTGGCCATCTACGACGCCTGCGCGATGCTCGGGGCGCCGCTGGTCGAGGTGCACCTCTCCGACCCGCTCTCGCGGCCCGAGGAGTTCCGCCACCACTCGGTGGTGACCCCGCACGCCGCCCTGGTGGTCGCCGGACAGGGCGTCGAGGGCTACCGCGTGGCGCTGTCCCACCTCGCGGCGCGATAGAGTCTGCGCCCTGGCGCCCCGCGCCCCGGCCCGCGCCGGGACGGCCCGGGTGGTGCCGCACCCCGTCCTCGACCACGAAGGCTGACACGCGCGCATGGCAACGACCAACGACCTGAAGAACGGCATGGTGCTCAACCTCGACGGCCAGCTCTGGCAGGTCATCTGGTTCCAGCACCACAAGCCCGGCAAGGGCGGGGCCGTGGTGCGCTCGAAGCTGAAGAACGTCGAGTCCGGCAAGACCGTCGACAAGACCTTCAACGCCGACGTCAAGGTCGACGTGGCCTCGGTCGACAAGCGCAACATGCAGTACCTCTACAACGACGGCACGTCCTACGTCTTCATGGACACCAGCGACTACGAGCAGCTCGAGGTCGCCCCCGAGATCGTCGGCGACGCTGCCAACTTCCTGCTCGAGCAGCAGGAGGCGCTCGTGGCCACGAACGAGGGACGCGTGCTCTACATCGAGCTGCCGGCCTCGGTCGAGCTCGAGATCACCTTCACCGAGCCCGGCGTGGCCGGGGACAGCGCCACCGGTCGCACCAAGCCGGCCACGCTGGAGACCGGCCACGAGATCCAGGTGCCGCTGTTCATCACGCAGGGGGAGAAGGTGCGGGTCGACACCCGCGAGTCCTCCTACCTCGGCCGCGTGAAGAGCTGAGCGGGGCCCGGATGGGAGCCCGGTCCAAGGCCCGCAAGCGGGCCCTCGACGTCCTCTACGCCTCGGACCTGCGCGCCGAGGACGCCGTCGTCGCGCTCGACCGCGCGATCGACGCCGGCGAGGGCCCGACCAACGACTACACCGCCACGCTGGTGCGCGGCGTGGTGGAGCACCGTCCCCGCATCGACGAGCTCCTCTCCACCTACTCCACCGACTGGAGCCTGGAGCGGATGCCCGCGGTCGACCGCAACGCCCTTCGCCTGGGCGTGTGGGAGCTGCTGTGGGCCGAGGACGTGCCCGACGAGGTGGCGGTCAGCGAGGCCATCGCCCTGGTGCGCGACCTGTCCACCGACGAGTCACCGCAGTTCGTCAACGGGCTGCTGGCGCGCATCGCGCGCGAGAAGGCGACGCTCGCCGGCTGAGCGGGGCCCGAGTGCGTGCTCGCCACGGTGCGAGCGGGATGCTGGCATCGTGGGGGCGTGAGCACCCACCAGAGCAGCCGGAGCAGCACGCACCACGACGTGACCGAGGTCGACCTCGTCGTCGTCGGGGCCGGGCCCGGCGGGGAGGCCCTGGCCTCCGGTGCCGCGGCCGGCGGGCTGTCGGTCGTCGTGGTCGACCGCCACCTCGTGGGCGGCGAGTGCCCCTACTACGGGTGCATCCCGTCGAAGATGATGGTCCGTGCCGCGGGCTCCCTGGCCGAGGCGTCGCGGGTCGCGACGCTGGCCGGTGACGTGACGGTGACGCCGTCCTGGACGCCGGTGGCGACCCGGATCCGGGACGAGGCCACGACCGACTGGGACGACGACATCGCGGTACGCCGCCTCCAGGACGCCGGTGCCACGGTGCACCACGGCGTCGGCCGGTTGACCGGCCCGCGCGCGGTCGAGGTCACGCTGCCCGACGGCACGGTGCGGGCGTACGCCGCGCGCCGCGGCGTCGTGCTCAACCCGGGCACCCGGCCCGCGGAGCTGCCCGTGGCCGGGCTGGCCGGCACGCCGTACTGGACCAACCGGGAGGCGGTGCAGGCCACCGGGGTCCCCGCGAGCCTCGTCGTGGTCGGGGGCGGCCCGATCGGGTGCGAGATGGCGCAGGTCTTCGCCCGGTTCGGCGCCCGCGTCACGATCCTGCAGCACGGGCCCCGGCTGCTGCCGAACGACGAGCCCGAGGCCGGCGAGCTGCTCGCCGACGTCCTGGTCGGCGAGGGGCTGCGCGTGATGACCGGCGCCGACCTGCGCGAGGTCGTCCACGCCGACGGCACCTTCACCCTCACCGTCGGCACCGACGACGACGCGGCGACCGAGACCCTGCACGCCGACCAGGTGCTCGTCGGCGCCGGGCGGACCCCCAACCTCGACGACCTCGGTCTCGGCGCGGTCGGGCTCGACCCCGCTGCGCGCACCCTGGAGGTGGACGAGCGGATGCGCGCCACCGTCGGCGGCGGGCCCGTCGAGGGTCTGTGGGTGCTCGGCGACGTCACCGGCAAGGGCGCCTTCACCCACGTCGCGATGTATCAGTCGGCGATCGCCCTGCAGGACGTGCTCGGCCAGGACGGACCGCCCGCCCGCTACCACGCCGTGCCGCACACCACCTTCACCGACCCGGAGGTCGGCGGCGTCGGGATGACGGTGCGACAGGCCCAGGCCGCCGGGCTGCGGGTGCGCGTGGGGCGCACCGCGACGGAGACCTCCTCGCGGGGGTTCACCCACGGCCCCGGTGCCCGCGGACTGATCACGGTCGTCGAGGACGCCGACCGCGGCGTCCTGGTGGGCGCCACCGCTGCCGGTCCCGGTGGCGGCGAGGTGCTCGGGCTGCTCGCGCTCGCGGTGCACGCCGAGGTGCCGGTGGCCACCCTGCGCACGATGATCTACGCCTACCCGACCTTCCACCGTGCGATCGAGACCGCGCTCGGGGAGCTCGCCGACGCCTGAGGTAAAATACCCCCCGGGGGTTAGGCGCGGCCCCGGCCCGCGGGGGCCTACTCTGCCGAGATGAGCACCGGCGGCACGTCCGAGCAAGCTCCGCGGTCCCTGGCCGCGGCCGAGGACCACTCGTGGGTCGACCACGCCGTCCGTTTCGGCATGGTGGCCTACGGGGTCGTCTACCTGGTCGTCGGCTGGCTGGCGCTGCAGCTGGCCCTGGGCCAGGGCACCGGTGACACCAGCACGAGTGGCGCGATGACCGAGCTGGCCCAGCAGCCCTTCGGGCAGGTCGCGCTGTGGCTGGTCGCGCTGGGGATGCTGCTGCTGGTGGCCTGGCGCCTCCTCGAGGCCTTCGCGGGGAACCAGTCGGAGGACGGCTCCGACCGCCTGCGCAAGGGGGCCGTCTCGGTGCTCAAGGCCGTCATCTACGGCGCGATCGGGGTGAGCGCGGTCCGGGTGGCGACGGGGAGCAGCAGCAGCAGCAGCAGCGACGGCACCGACGGACCGACCGCGCAGGTGCTCCAGCTACCCGGCGGCCAGCTGATCGTCGGCGCCGTGGCCCTCGGGATCCTCGCCTACGCCGTGGTGCAGGCCAAGCAGGCCGTCACCGAGGACTTCCGCGAGCACCTCACGGCCGAGGGCAAGCAGGGCAGGTCGGGGACGTTCTACGTGCTGGCCGGCAAGGTCGGCTACGCCGCGAAGGCCGTCGCTCTCGCCATCGTCGGCGGCCTGTTCGGCTACGCCGCGATCATCCACGACGCCTCGAAGTCCGGTGGGATGGACCAGGCCCTCCAGCAGGTGCTGGAGCAGCCGTACGGCCGCTACCTGCTGGGCCTGGTCGCGCTCGGGATCTCCGGGTACGGCGTGTTCTGCCTGGCCCGCGCCCGCCACCTCTCCCGCTGACCCGCGCCCTCCGGCGGGACGGCCTGCGCCCGCGAGGCACGGGCCGTGGCAGGGTGGAGGCGTTCTGACCGCACCCCGACGGAGCATGATGACCAGCCACGACCCGCACCCCGCAGACCCGAGCACGGACCGCACCCCGCCGTCCGGGCCCGGCCGACGGGTCCAGCAGCCCACCACGCCCGAGCAGCCGGCCGCCGCGCCGGAGGCGGCTGCGGGGCGCCGGGTGGCCGCGCCGGGCGAGGTCGGTCCCGGCGAGGCCGAGCCGCAGCCGGTCGAGCCGCGCCGGTTCGTCACCGCCACCGACTTCCTCGAGCGGCGCCGCCACGACCAGGAGCCGGGTCCGGCGACCTGG
>JBKJPE010000163.1:0-2737 GCA_046595185.1 Nocardioides sp. | reverse complement strand
GGGCTCTACGCCGCGGCCTTCCTGCGCGAGTTCGTCGCCGGCCGCCCGTGGGCGCACCTCGACATCGCCGGGCCCGCCTTCGGCAGCGGCGCGAGCGGCCACGTGACCGCCGGCGGCACCGGGTACGGCGTCTCGACCCTCGTCGAGCTGGTCCGCGGCCTGGCCGACCGGGGCTGACGGACCGGGGCTGACGGACCGGTCAGAGGCCCGGCTCGCGGCGCCGGTCCTTCTGCCGTTGCTTCTCGCGGTGGTTCCAGTCGCGCATCCGCTGCGGGATCCCCACCAGCCCGGCGTCGTACGACGGCACCTGGTGGTGGTTGCAGAAGTCGTGCGCCCAGCCGATGGACGGCACCCGTCGCCGGGTCCACTCCCCGTCGTGCGCGACCAGCAGCAGCGTCACGTCGCTCACCGCGGTGCGCGGCTCCACGAAGCCCTCCACACCGTGCCGTGCGGTCACGAACTCGAGCAGGTGCTGCTCGTCGACCCGGGTCGACGCACGCACCCGGGTCGACCCCGTGCGTGCTCCGGCCTTGGCGGGCTTGCTCATCCTCGTACGCCCACCGCGGCGGAAGCGGTCCCAGATCGCCATGGACCCCAGTCTGCCCTGCCGTCCCAGGTCATCGGGGCGCAACCCGCACGCCACACCCCTGCGGCCCCTGGCCACAGACCCCGGTCGAGGTGCAAGGATGGCCCCGCCGACCCTGGCGGCCGGCGCCCCACCGCCCGCAGCGAGAGGATCAGCGTGCCCGCACCGGACTTCGACGTGCTCGTCCTCGGCGCGGGATCGGGCGGGTACGCCTGCGCGTTGCGGGCCGCCCAGCTCGGCCTGACTGTCGCGCTGGTCGAGAAGGACAAGGTCGGCGGCACCTGCCTCCACGTCGGCTGCATCCCCACCAAGGCGCTGCTGCACGCCGCCGAGGTCGCCGACTCGGCCCGCGACGCTGCGCAGTTCGGGGTGCGGGCCACCCTGGACGGCATCGACGTGCCCGCGGTCAACGCCTACCGCGACGGGGTCGTCTCCCGCCTCCACCAGGGCCTGACCGGCCTGGTCCGCAGCCGGGGCATCACCACCGTGGCCGGGACGGGCCGGCTGACCGGTCCCCGCGAGGTCACCGTCGACGGCCGGGCGTACTCCGCCCGACACGTCGTGCTGGCCTCCGGCTCCCGCCCGCGGGTCCTGCCCGGCCTGGAGGTCGACGGCACCCGGGTGCTGACGTCGGAGGACGCGCTGCGCCTCGAGCACGTCCCGGCCTCGGTCGTCGTCCTGGGCGGCGGGGCGATCGGCTGTGAGTTCGCCAGCGTCTGGCGCAGCTTCGGCGCCGAGGTGACCCTCGTCGAGGCCCTGCCGCGCCTGGTGGCCGGCGAGGACCCGGCGTCCTCCGCGGCGCTGCAGCGCGCCTTCCGAAAGCGCGGGATCACCGTGCGCACCTCGGCCCCGTTCGAGAGCGTGAAGGAGACCGCCGACGGGGTCGCGGTCACCGTCGCGGGCGGCGACCTGATCGAGGCCGAGCTGCTCCTCGTCGCCGTCGGCCGTGCCCCCGTGACCGACGATCTCGGGTACGAGGAGCAAGGCGTCACCCTGGACCGTGGGTTCGTGGTCACCGACGAGCGCTGCCGCACCGGGGTCGAGGGCCTGTGGGCCGTCGGCGACATCGTCCCCGGCCTGCAGCTGGCCCACCGCGGCTTCGCCCAGGGCATGTTCGTCGCCGAGGAGATCGCCGGGCTCGACCCGGCCCCCGTCGACGAGCTGGCCGTGCCTCGCGTGACCTACTCCCACCCGGAGGTCGCCTCCGTCGGCCTCACCGAGGAGCAGGCCGTCGAACGGCACGGCGCCGAGGGGGTCGAGTCCCTCACCTACGACCTCGGCGGCAACGGCAAGAGCCAGATCCTCCGGACCCAGGGCTTCGTCAAGCTGGTCCGCCGCACCGACGGTCCCGTCCTGGGCGTCCACCTGGTCGGGGAGCGCGTCGGCGAGCTGATCGGGGAGGCCCAGCTGATCTACGGCTGGGAGGCCCACGCCGAGGACGTCGCCCCGCTGGTCCACGCCCACCCCACCCAGAACGAGGCGCTCGGCGAGGCCCACCTCGCCCTCGCCGGCAAGCCGCTGCACGCCCACGGCTGAGCACCACCGACCCGTCCGCCACGAGCCACCCGCACCCACTGCACCGAAGGAACCCCATGGCCACCGAAGTCAACCTCCCCGAGCTGGGCGAGTCCGTCACCGAGGGCACCGTCACCCGCTGGCTGAAGCAGGTCGGCGACGAGGTCGCCGTCGACGACGCGCTGCTCGAGGTCTCGACCGACAAGGTCGACACCGAGATCCCCTCCCCCGTGGCCGGCACCCTGCTGGAGCAGAAGGTGGCCGAGGACGACACCGTCGAGGTGGGCGGCCTGCTCGCTCTCGTCGGTGACTCCGACGAGGCCTCGAGCGGCGGGGACGACGGCGGGTCCGCCGACCCGGAGCCCGAGCCCGAGGCGGAGCCCGAGGCGGCCGAGCCGGAGCCCGAGCCCGAGCCCGAGCCGGAGCCCAGCACCGAGGAGCCGCAGGCGGCCGCCGCGGACGAGCCCGACGAGCCCGCAGAGGAGCCGGCCGCCACGCCCTCCGGGGGCTCCGGCGGCGGCGACGCCACGGTCGTGAAGCTCCCCGAGCTGGGCGAGTCCGTCACCGAGGGCACCGTCACCCGCTGGCTGAAGCAGGTCGGCGACGAGGTCGCCGTCGACGACGCGCTGCTCGAGG
>JBKJPE010000014.1:0-20258 GCA_046595185.1 Nocardioides sp. | reverse complement strand
CCGCGACGGACTACGTCGACGTGCAGCTCTCCCTCGACGGGGCGACGGCCGAGGTCAACGACGCGGTGCGCGGAGCAGGCACCTACGACGCGGCGATGCGGGCGATGGCCCACCTGCGGGCCGCGGGGATGAAGGACTTCAAGATCTCCGTCGTGTGCACCCGGCACAACATCGATCAGCTCGATGCGTTCAAGGCGATCGCCGACCACTTCGGCGCGCAGCTGCGGCTGACCCGACTGCGCCCGTCCGGGCGCGGCGCCGACGTCTGGGGCGAGCTGCACCCGCTGCCCGAGCAGCAACGCCAGCTCTACGACTGGCTCGTCGCCCACGGCGAGGGCGTCCTCACCGGTGACTCGTTCTTCCACCTGTCGGCGTTCGGCGACGCGCTGCCCGGACTCAACCTCTGCGGGGCCGGTCGCGTGGTCTGCCTCGTCGACCCCGTCGGCGACGTCTACGCCTGCCCCTTCGCCATCCACGACGAGTTCCTCGCCGGCAACCTGCTCACCGACGGAGGCTTCGGCCAGGTCTGGAGGACGTCCCCGCTCTTCGCGGAGCTGCGCTCGCCCCAGACCGGTGGCGCCTGCACGAAGTGCCAGCACTTCGACGCCTGCCGTGGCGGTTGCATGGCCGCGAAGTTCTTCACCGGGCTGCCGCTCGACGGGCCCGATCCCGAGTGCGTCCAGGGGTACGGCGAGACGGCCCTGGCCGGGGAACGCACCATCCCGGCGCAGAGCCAGGACCACTCCAAGGCGAACCCGACCCGCAACCAGCCGGTGATGCTGCAGCTGCTCACCCGGCGTCCCGACGGTGGCTCCGGGGCCCCGGTGTCGGCCTGCGCCGAGAGCCCGCTGGCCGGGTTCAGCCCGGCCGGCCCCGCGGCGTCGGGCGGCTGCGGCTGCAGCGCGGGTGGGGAGCACTGATGGAGACCTCGAAGGCCGCCCGCCTGGCCACCATCCGCAAGGGCCTGGAGAACCCCTGGAAGCAGAACCCGTGGTTCGAGTCGGTCGCCGTGGCCCAGCAGCGGGCCCGCAAGCGGCTGCCGGGCCCGGTGTACGGCGCGCTGGTGGCCGGCTCCGAGCGGGGCCAGACCATCGACGACAACCAGCGGGCGTTCACCGAGATCCAGTTCGCCCCGCACGTCGCCGGCCTCCAGGCCGAGCGGTCCATGGCGACGACGCTGATGGGCCAGGAGATCTCCCTGCCCGTGGTGATCAGCCCCACCGGGGTCCAGGCCGTCGACCCCGACGGCGAGGTCGCCGTGGCCCGCGCCGCGGCGTCGCGCGGGACGATCATGGGCCTGTCGAACTTCGCCTCGAAGTCGGTCGAGGAGGTCTGCGCGGTCAACGACAAGACCTTCTTCCAGATGTACTGGACCGGCGACCGCGACGTCATGGTCCAGCGGATGCAACGCGCCGCCGACGCCGGCTCGAAGGGCCTGATCGCCACCTTGGACTGGTCGTTCTCGATGGGTCGTGACTGGGGCAGCCCGGAGATCCCCGAGAAGGTCGACCTCCGCACGATGGTGCGGATGGCGCCCCAGGTGGCGACCAAGGTCGGCTGGCTGTGGCGGTTCGGCAGGACGGGCACCATCCCCGACCTGACCGCGCCGAACCTCGCCGTCCCCGGCGCCGCGAAGGGCCCGACCTTCTTCGGTGCCTACTACGAGTGGATGACCACCCCGCCGCCCACGTGGGACGACGTCGCGTGGATGCGCGAGCAGTGGACGCAGGTCAGCGGTGGTCTGCCCTTCATGCTCAAGGGCGTGTGCCGCGTCGACGACGCCCGACGGGCCGTCGACGCGGGGGTCAGCGCGATCTCGGTCTCCAACCACGGCGGCAACAACCTGGACGGGACACCGGCCACGATCCGCTGCCTCGCGGCGGTGGCGGAGGCGGTCGGCCACGACGTCGAGGTCGTGCTCGACGGCGGTGTCCGGCGCGGCTCCGACGTGGTCAAGGCCGTCGCCCTGGGCGCCCGGGCGGTGATGATCGGGCGCGCGTACCTCTGGGGCCTGGCCGCCAACGGCGAGGACGGGGTCGGCAACGTCCTCGACGTGCTCCGCTCGGGCATCGACTCGGCCCTGCTCGGCATGGGGTTGTCCTCGACCCACCAGCTCTCGCCCGACCTGCTCGAGGTCCCTGCCGGCTTCCACCGCGCGCTGGGCGTCCCGGCGCAGCTCCACCAGCACTGAGCCGGTGGGAGAGCTGCGGGTGGGCGGGGCGACCTCGGCCGAGGTCGCCGGCTCCGGCGTGGTGGTCGTGCCGGTCGGCTCGACCGAGCAGCACGGCCGCCACCTGCCCCTCGGCACCGACACCCTCGTGGCCACGGCCGTCGCGGAGGCCCTGGCCGTGCGGCTGGCGGATGTGGTCGAGGGGGGCGCGTGGGCGGCGCCAGCGGTGGCGTACGGCTCGAGCGGCGAGCACCAGTCCTTCCCGGGCACGGTCTCGATCGGCACCCACGCGCTGCGGGTCGTGCTGGTCGAGCTGGTCCGCTCGGTGCGCACCTGGTCCGACAGGGTCGTGCTGGTCAACGGCCACGGCGGCAACCTCGACGCCGTGCGCGGGGCGGTCGAGCAGCTGACGTACGAGGGCCACCGCGTCGACTGGGTGCCGTGCGCCCTCCCGGTGGGCACGCCCGGAGCCGACGCCCACGCCGGGAGGACCGAGACCTCGCTGCTGCTGCACCTGCACCCCGACGCGGTACGACCCGGACTGGCCGAGCCGGGGTGCCTCACGCCCGTGCGGGACCTGCTGCCGGCCCTGCGGGCCGGCGGCGTCGCGGCGGTGTCGGCCAACGGCGTGCTGGGCGACCCGACCGGGGCCGGGGCCGCGGAGGGGGAGCGGATCCTGGCCGCGATGGTCGACGCCGCGCTGACGCGCCTCGCGGTGCGCACGTGAGCGCCGCGGACCGCGGGGGAGGCCGGGTGGGCCGGGTCGCCCTGGTGACCGGCGCCGCCCGTGGCATCGGGGCGGCCACCGTGGCCAGGCTGGCCGCCGACGGGTGTGCCGTCGTGGCCCTCGACGCGTGCGCCGGGCCGCGTCCCGGGCCGGGCGACGCGCCGTACGACCTGCCCACCCGCGCGGACCTGGAGGCCGTGGCCGCACCCTGGTCGCACGTGGTCCCGGTGGTCGCCGACGTCCGCGACCCCGCCGCGCTCCGGCAGGCTGTGGACCGGTGCGTCGCGGAGTGGGGCCGCCTCGACGTGGCCGTCGCCGCCGCCGCGGTCGTGGTCGGCGGTCGTCCGCTCTGGGAGACCGACCCCGCCGAGCTGGACCTGCTGTGGGACGTCGACGTCAAGGGCGTCTGGCACACCGCCGCCGCGGCCGTCCCGGCGATGCTCGCCGGACCGGACCCCTCGGGGTGCCGGATCGTGGCGGTGGCCTCCGCCGCGGGCAGCCACGGGCTCCACCGGCTCGCCGGCTACACCGCGGTCAAGCACGCCGTGGTCGGACTGGTGAGGGGGCTGGCCGCCGACCTCGTCGGCACCGGGGTCACGGCCGTCGCGGTCTCGCCGGGCTCGACGCGCACCGCGATGCTGGAGGAGACCGCCCGGATCTACGGCACCACCACGGCCGACCTGGTCTCCCACCAGCTGCTCGGCCGGGTCATCGAGCCGGAGGAGGTCGCCGCCACCATCGCCTTCTGCGCCGGCCCGGCCGGCGCCGTCCTGCACGGCTCGGTCGTGGCCGCCGACGGCGGCTTCGGCGCCTGAGGCGGGGATAGTCCCCCACGTCCGTGGGGGCCCGGAGGGGTAGAGGCCACACGAACGTGGGGGACTACCGCCGCTGGCGCAGGACCGGCCCCAACGCGGCCCGGAGGTCGGCGTGGGTGCGGCCGATCTCGGCGTACGCCCGGCTCGCCGCCGCGTCCGGCTGCACGACCACCCCGGGCCGGACCATCGCGGCCACGGCCTCGTCGAAGCCGGGGTGGACGCCGGTGCCGACGGCCGCGCAGACCGCCGCCCCCAGGGCGGCCGGGGAGCCGTCGTCGACCGCGGCGTGGACCGGCAGCCCGGTCACGTCCGCGACGACCTGGCGCATCAGCGGTGACCGGGCGCCCCCGCCGGAGAGCAGCACCAGCCGCACGTCGCGGCCGAGCCCGTCGGTCAGCGTCCGCAGGTGGGCGCCGACGGTCAGGGCCAGGCCCTCCAGCACCGCGCGGTAGAGGTGCGCCGCGCCGTGGCGGCCGTCGAGACCCACGAACGCTCCCCGTCGCCACGGCTCGTGGGCCGGTGCGAGCCAGTCGAGCACGACCAGCAACCCGTCGGCGCCGACCGGCACCTCGGAGGCGGCCCGGTTCAGCGCGTCCTCGAGCTCCTCGGGCCCGGCGCCCGGCAGCAGCCCCGGGCCGACCAGGTCGCGCAGCCAGGACACCGTCCACATCCCCCGCCGCACGCCGCGGCCCTCCAGCAGGTAGCGCCCGGGCACGCTGGCCAGGTTGGTCCAGGCGTCGGCGGCCTCCTCCTCGCCAGGTCCCAGCGGGGCGTCGCCGAGCAGCATCGGGGCCACGAAGGTGCCCAGCGAGACCAGGGCCTGGTCGGGCCCGGTCAGCCCGCAGCCGAGCGCCTCCACGGCCTTGTCGTTGGCGGTCGCGACCACCGGCAGGCCCGCGGGCAGGCCGGTGGCACGGGCGGCCTCGTCGGTGACGGCGCCGAGGACCGCGCCCGGGAGGACGAGGTCGACCAGCTGGTCGCGGCGCAGGCCGTACGCCGCCACGACCTCGTCGTCGGCAGACCAGTCCCACTGCTCCAGCTCGAGCGGCCACAGGACGGGGTAGGCGGCCGGGGAGTCCGCCGCGCGGCCGGTCAGCCACCGGGTCAGGTGGCCCGACGACGCCGTCACCACGGCGGTGCCTCCCGGAGCCGTGGCGGGGTCGTGCGGCCGGGAGGCCCGCTCGTCCATCCAGCTGATCACCGGCGCCGCGAGCGAACCGTCGGCGCGCAGCAGGGCGCGGGTGGATCGGATCCCGCAGAGCCCCAGACCGACGAGGTCGCCGGTCGAGCCGCCCGCCGCGGCCAGCGCCGCCACCGCCTCCCGGCAGGCCGCGGCGAGCGCGTCGACCAGGTCGTCGTCGGGGTGCTCCACCACCCCGGGTCGCGGGGTCCGCGCCGGGCGCAGCGCCCGCCGCCCGCTCGCCACGACGCGGCCGTCGGCGGTGTGGACGACGACCTTCGCGCTCTGCGAGCCGAGGTCGACCCCGACCAGGAGCTGCTCCCTCGGTGGCGCGGTCACGTCAGCGGGTAGATCGTGCCGGGGTTCATCACCCCGTGCGGGTCGAAGGCCTCCTTCAGCCCGGTCAGCAACCGCCACGACGAGCCGTGCTCGGCCTCCACCCACGGGGTGCGGTACTTGCCGACCCCGTGGTGGTGGACCATCGAGCCGCCCACCCGCAGCGCCTCCTCGACCACGATCGCGTTCAGCGGGCGGTGGTAGAGGTCGATCTCCTCCCGCGGCTCACAGGTGATGTCGTAGTCGTAGACGAAGTACAGGTTCGTGCCGGTCTGGTAGCTGTGCGAGGAGTGGGCGCCGAGCATGGTCAGGTCCGCAGCCCGGGGGAAGTCCTCCCGCACCCGACGCAGCACCGCCGCGTGCAGCGAGGCCACCTGCGACCAGGACGCGGAGACCTCGGTGGTGTAGCCGAGGCGACGCCCGGTGAGCATGTCCTGCTTCTCGGCCTCGAGCTTCTCGGGGCCCCAGTTGAGGTGGGTGAACCACTCCTCCACCAGGGCGGGGTCCACGGGTCGGGCGCCGACCGCCTCGGCGGCGGCGACCACGGCGGCCGCGGTGGCCTCGGCGATGCTTCGCGGGCCCTCGGCCACGGCCACCAGGACCGCCGACCCGGATCCGCCGGCGCCGTCGCCCGGGCCGTCGGCCCAGCCGGGAAGGTGGGCGAAGTGCTGCCGGGCGTCACCGGCGTCGTAGACCCGGGCCACCGAGGGACGGAAGCCCGCGGTGACGACCTCGCGCAGCACCCCGACCCCGCCGGGCAGGTCGTCGAGCAGGTAGCCGGCGAACACCCGGTGCTCGGGGAGCCTGAAGACCTGCAGGGTGACCTCGGTGACGTAGGCCAGCGCACCCTCGTTGCCGAGCACCACGTGACGCACGTCCGGGCCGGCGGCCCGGCGCGGGACCGGGCGCACCCGGACCACCTCGCCGCCGGCCAGGACGGCCTCCACCCCGAGCAGCATGTCCTCGATGCCGCCGTACAGCGTGGAGAGCTGGCCGATCGAGCGCGTGGCCACCAGCCCGCCCAGGCACGCCAGCGGCTGCGACTGGGGGGAGTGCCCGGTGGTCAGGCCCCGCGCGCGCAGCGCGTCCTCGAGCACCGCCAGTCGTACGCCGCCCTGCGCCGTCGCGGTCATGTCGATCTCGTCGATGCCGAGGACCTCGTCGAGGTCGGAGCCGTCGAGCACGACCGTGCCGTCGAGGACCACCTCGAGGCCGCCCTCGGTGCCGGTGCCGCCGGTACGCGGGACGACGGGGACCCGCTCGGCGTGGGCCAGGGCGAGGACCGCGGCGACGTCGGCGGTCGAGCCCGCCCGGACCAGCGCCACCGGCTGCGGGCCGTCGAAGATGCCGTGCACCGACTGGTACTTCTTCCACCGGTCCTGGCTGACCTCGCGCAACCGGTCGGGGTCGGTGACCACGCGGTCGGCGCCGACGAGGTCGACGAGGCGGGCGACGAGCACGTCGGGGGCGAGGGTCACGGCTGGCTCCTGCGGTTCGGTACGGGAAGTGGGGGCGTACGGGGCGGGGTCGGCGTCAGCGCACGAGGTAACCGCCGTCGACGGTCAGGACGTGACCGTTGACGTGGTCCGAGGCGCGCGAGGCCAGGAAGACCACGGTGCCCATCAGGTCCTCGGTCTCCGCCCAGCGCCCGGCGGGCGTGCGCTCGCGCACGGCCCGCTCGGCGACGGGGTCGGCGCGGGTCGCGGCGGTCAGGGTGGTGACGACGTAGCCGGGCGCGATCGCGTTGACCTGCACCCCGAGGCCGCCGAGCTCGTCGGCGTAGGACCGCGTCAACCCGACCAGGCCGTGCTTGGTCGCGGCGTACGCCGGGGACCCGCGCCCGCCGAGGAAGGAGAAGACGGACGCCACGTTGATGATCTTGCCTCGTCCGCGCGCGACCATCCCCGGCGCGGCGGCACGGGCCATCGCGAAGGGAGCGGTGAGGTTGACCGCGACCATCGGGTCCCACTGCCCGCGCCCGAACTCCTCCCACGGGGCGATCCGGTTCAGGCCCGCGCAGTTGACCAGCACGTCCGGGCCGCCGAGGTCGGCGGCGCAGGTCGCGACGACCTCCTCGGCCACGCCGTCACGGGTCAGGTCGGTGGTCAGCTCGACGTAGCGCCGGCCGGTCGCCTCGACCAGGGCGCGGGTCTCGCCGCCGTCGTCGAGGACGGTCGGGACGCACACGTCGGCGCCCGCCGTGGCCAGGGCCAGGCTGAACGCCTGGCCCAGGCCGCTGTTGCCGCCGGTCACCACGGCGGTGCGACCGGCCAGCGAGAACCACTGGAGTGAGAAGTCGGCGATGCCCACGGCCGCAGCCTGGCACGTCGGGGGCGGCCGGGGGCCAGGTGGCTCGAAGGGTGAGCAGCGGCCACCAGCCGCGAGGCACAGTCGACGACGCACCCTCGTTGTCCACTGGACCCGGGTGAGCCCTCACCTGCAGGAAGTGGGCGAGGGGACGGTGGCCCTGCTCCCCGCCGGGGGCAGGGCCATGCCGCCACCGGTGTGGACGGGGCGACGCTGCCGGCCGGCTCAGAGGACGTGCTCGCCGTACATCTCGCCCAGCGGGTCGGCGATCAGCTCGAGGCGCGCGCCATCGGGGTCGCGGAAGTAGATGGAGACCCCGCTGTGGACCTCGTGCTCCACGCCGGCCTGCACCAGCCGCGCCCGCAGGGCGCCCCAGCGCTCCGGGTCGACCGAGATCGCCACGTGGTGCAGCCCGCCGAGCACCTCGGCGTAGGGCCCCACGTCGAGACCGGGGAAGTCGAAGAAGGCCAGCAGGTTGGAGTTGCCGATGTCGAAGAAGAAGTGCGAGGACCCGGCGTAGTCACGATTCTCGATGAGCTCGGTCAGCGGGAAGCCCAGCACGTCCTGGTAGAAGCGCACGGTCCGCTCGACGTCGCTGCTCACCAGCGCGGTGTGGTGCAGCCCGCGCGCCGTCGAGGAGGGGCGCTCCGCGGCGGGGCGCAGGTGGTCGGCGCGGACCCGCTCACGGGCGGCGGCGACGGCGTCGAGGTCGACGGCGGTGTCGGTCATGGGGGCGGGCTCCTCGGGTCGGGTCGCCGACGACGTGCGGCACGGACCACGATAGTTGATGCGTCAACTACCATGTCCCGTCATCGACGGACGACGACGCCCCCGGTCGCAGAGCGACCGGGGGCATCGACCAGTGGGGTGCCGCCGGAGCGGCGGGCGGTTAGATCGAGGAGACGCGGACGAGCTTCTTGTTGACGAACTCGTCCATGCCCCAGGGGCCCAGCTCACGCCCGACGCCAGAGCGCTTCACGCCACCGAACGGCAGGCCCGGCATCGTCGTGCCGTGCTCGTTGACGAAGGCCATCCCGACGTCGAGGCCCTCGGCGACCTCCCGGGCGCGCTCGGCGTCCGCGCTCCACACCGAGCCGCTCAGCCCGTAGGCCGAGGCGTTGGCCAGCGCGAGCGCCTCGTCGGCGTCCTTGACCTTGTAGACGACGCCCACCGGGCCGAACAGCTCCTCGGTGAAGGCGCGCATCTGCGGGGTGACGTCGGCCAGCAGGGTCGGCTGGACGTACGCCCCCGGGCCGTCGACCCTGCCGCCGCCGGTGAGCACGGTCGCGCCCTTGGCCACGGCGTCCTCGACCTGCTCGACCAGGGTGTCGGCCGCGGCCCGGGACGACAGCGGACCGAGCCGGGTGGTCTCGTCCAGCGGGTCACCGGTCTTCGTCGCGGCGAAGGCGGCCGTGAGCTGCTCGACGAAGTCGTCGTAGTACTCCTCGGTGACGATCAGGCGCTTGGCGGCGTTGCAGGCCTGGCCCGCGTTGCCCAGGCGCGCGCGGGCGGCAGCCTTGACCGTGGCACCCATGTCGGCGGCGTCCAGGACGATGAACACGTCGGAGCCGCCGAGCTCGAGCACGACCTTCTTCAGGTTGCGCCCGGCCGTCTCGGCCACGGCGGTGCCGGCGCGCTCGCTGCCGGTCAGCGAGACGCCCTGCACGCGCGGGTCGGCGATCATGTCGGCGACCTGCTCGTTGGTGGCGAAGATGTTGAGGTAGGCGTCCTCGGGCAGGCCGGCGGCCCGGAAGATCTCCTCCATCAGCAGCGCCGAGGCCGGGCAGCTCGGCGCGTGCTTGAGCAGCACGGTGTTGCCGACCATCAGGTTCGGGCCGGCGAAGCGGGCCACCTGGTAGTACGGGAAGTTCCACGGCATGACGCCGAGCAGGGCGCCGATCGGGCGGCGCTGGACGATGGAGGAGTCGGCGCCGGGGACGTCGAGGGTCTCCTCGGCCAGGAACGACGGGCCGTGCTCGGCGTAGTAGGCGTAGATCGCCGCGGAGAGCTGCACCTCGCCCTTGGCCTCGCGGACCGGCTTGCCCATCTCGAGCGCGATCGACCGGGCGAGCTCGTCGGTGCGCTCGGTGTAGATCTCGGCGACGCGGGACAGGATCCGCGACCGCTCCTCGATCGAGGTGGTGCGCCAGCTCAGGTAGCCCTGGTGGGCGGCCTCGAGCGCACGCTCGACGCCGGCGGCATCGAGGCTGTCGAACTCCTGCACGGTCTCGCCGGTGGCCGGGTTCACGGTCTGGTAGGTGCTCATGGGGACACAGCGGTTCCGGGCCCCGAGGTATTCCGCAGGCGTGGCGGCCGTCTCACTACCGGCCTAGGATGGGCGCCCGGTGAACGGAGGTTCGCTGGGCGAACAGGAGCCCCCGTGACCGAGCCGCCCCAGTCCTACGTGTACGCCGCCGCACGCACCCCCTTCGGCCGTTTCGGCGGCGCGCTGGCCGGCACCCGCCCCGACGACCTCGCAGCCGTCGCCCTGTCCGGCGTGCTGGCCAAGGCTCCCGACCTCGACCCGGCCGCGGTCGGCGACGTCGTCTGGGGCTGTGCGAACGGCGCCGGGGAGGACAACCGCAACGTCGGGCGGATGGCGGTGCTCCTCGCCGGCCTGCCCACGTCGGTGCCCGCGAGCACCGTCAACCGGCTCTGCGGCTCCTCGCTCGACGCTGCGATGACGGCCTCGCGCACCATCGAGACCGGCGACGCGGACGTCGTGGTGGCCGGTGGTGTCGAGTCGATGACGCGGGCGCCGTGGGTGCTGCCCAAGCCCTCGCGCGGCTTCCCGGCCGGCAACGTCACCGCCGTCTCGACCACCCTGGGCTGGCGGCTGGTCAACGACCGGATGCCGCAGGAGTGGACCACCTCGCTGGGCGAGTGCAACGAGCAGCTCCAGGAGCGGTTCGCGATCTCGCGCCGGCGCCAGGACGAGTTCGCCGCGAGGTCGCACAACCTGGCCCACGAGGCGTGGGAGTCCGGCTTCTACGACGACCTCGTCGTCGCCGTCGACGGCGTCGACCTGGCCCGCGACGAGGACATCCGGCCCGGCTCCACCGCCGAGAAGCTCGGGACCCTCACCCCGGCCTTCCGCCCCGACGGCACCATCACCGCGGGCAACGCCAGCCCGCTCAACGACGGCGCCGCCGCCCTGCTGCTGGGCTCCGGCCCGGCGGCCGGGGCGGTCGGCCGCGACCCGCTGGCCCGGGTGGCCGGCCGCGCCGCCCGCGCCCTGGACCCCCAGGAGTTCGGCTACGCCCCCGTCGGGGCCGCCGACGCCGCGCTGCGCCGGGCGGGGATCTCCTGGTCCGAGGTGGGCGCGGTCGAGCTCAACGAGGCCTTCGCCGTGCAGTCGCTGGCCTGTGTCGACGCCTGGCTGGCAGAGGGCCTGGCCGACGAGGAGCTGGTCAACGCGCGCGGCGGCGCGATCGCGATCGGGCACCCGCTGGGTGCCTCCGGGGCGCGGGTCCTCGGCACGCTGGCCCACCGCCTCGTCGCGGACGGGCAGCGGTGGGGCGTGGCTGCGATCTGCATCGGCGTCGGCCAGGCCCTGGCCGTGGTGCTGGAGAACGTCGACACCGCGCGGCGCTCCGGTTGAGCGCGACGACCTACGCAGGAGCGACGGCGTACGACGACGCCCTCGCCGACACCGCCGACGGCGCCACCGTGCTGGTCGGCGGCTTCGGGATGGCCGGGATGCCGATCGAGCTGATCGACGCGCTCGTGCGCCAGGGCGCGGGCGACCTGACCGTGGTCTCCAACAACGCCGGCAACGGCGACACCGGCCTGGCCGCGCTGCTCGCGGCCGGCCGGGTGCGCCGGATGGTGTGCTCCTTCCCGCGGCAGAAGGACTCGTGGGTCTTCGACGGGCTCTACCGGCAGGGCCGCATCGAGCTCGAGGTCGTGCCCCAGGGCACCCTCGCAGAGCGGATGCGCGCCGCCGGGGCCGGGATCGGGGCGTTCTTCTGCCCCACCGGCGCCGGGACCCTGCTCGGTGAGGGCAAGGAGACCCGGGAGATCGACGGTCGGCTGCACGTGCTCGAGCACCCGATCCGCGGCGACGTGGCGCTGGTCAAGGCGCACCTGGCCGACGAGCTCGGCAACCTGGTCTACCGCAAGACCGCGCGGAACTTCGGGCCGGTGATGGCCACGGCGGCGGAGACCGTGGTGGTGCAGGTCGACCGGGTCGTGCCCGTCGGCGGCCTCGACCCCGAGGCCGTCGTCACGCCGAGCATCTTCGTGGACCGGGTGGTGGTGGCGTGAGCCGCACCAGGGACGAGATCGCCGCGGCGATCGCCGCCGACATCCCGTACGGGTCCTACGTCAACCTCGGCATCGGGCAGCCGACGCTGGTCGGCGACCACCTTGCCCCCGGGTCCGGCGTGGTGCTCCACACCGAGAACGGGATGCTCAACATGGGCCCGGCGGCCCACGGCGGCCCGGACGACCCGATCGACCCCGACCTGACCAACGCCGGCAAGGTCCCCGTCACCGAGCTGCCCGGGGCGGCGTACTTCCACCACGCCGACTCCTTCGCGATGATGCGCGGCGGCCACCTCGACGTGTGCGTGCTCGGGGCCTTCCAGGTCTCGGCCGGCGGCGACCTCGCCAACTGGCACACCGGGCAGGACGACGCCATCCCGGCCGTCGGCGGCGCGATGGACCTGGCGATCGGGGCCAGGCGGGTCGTGGTGATGATGACGCTGCTGGCCCGCGACGGGACGCCCAAGCTGGTGCCGGAGTGCACCTACCCCCTGACCGGGCTGGCCTGCGTCGACCGGGTCTACACCGACCTGGCGACCTTCGAGGTCGGCCCGGCAGCGCACACGGCCGGCGCGGTGCGGGTGCTCGCGACGTACGGCGTCGGGGTCGCGGAGCTGGGCGAGCGGCTCGCGGTGCCGCTGGTCGACGCCACCTCGTCGGCGTCGCCCACCAGCGGCTGAGGAGCGCGGCGTGGCCGAGGAGCTCGTCCGCTCGCTGGCCCGCGGGCTGGAGGCGATCACCGCCTTCGACGCCGACCACCCCGCCCTGACGCTGAGCGAGGTCGCCGAACTGACCGGGCTCGGGCTGGCCACCGCGCGCAGGTTCCTGCTCACGCTCGTGGAGCTGGGGTACGTCCGCTCGGACGGCCGGTGCTTCTCGCCGACGCCACAGGTGCTCCGGCTCGGGACGGCCTACGTGGGGGCGTTGAACGTCTCCTCGACGTCGTCGGCAGCGACTCTGCGCGGCACGCTCGGAGCGTTGCGCGCGACGGCCGACGCCGACCTGCGCCTGGTGACGCGCTGACGGGCGGGGGTGCGGGCGGGTCGGCGTACGGGCGCAATCGTGGGCTTCCGACACGTTCTGGGCTGCCGGCTCGGTCGTACGGCTGCAATTGCGCGGTTCCAGCAGCCGCAGCCCGCCTGCTCAGGCGACGAAGTCGTCCCAGTTCTCGGCGAGGTAGTCCACGAACACCGGACCCACCGACTCCGCAGCGAGGTGCTCGCGGGTGACCGGCTGGTCGGCAGCGCGGAAGCCCGTGTCCGCGACCGCCCGGCGGGCGAAGTCGTGGTGCAGGATCGCGCCGGTGCCGACGAGCACGAAGTCCGCACCGCGGGAGAGGCACCAGGCCGCGTCGGCGGCCGACTTCACCTCGCCGGCCAGTCCGAGCCGGGCGCCGTGGCGCGGGAGGTCGACCACGTGGTCGATCAGCAGACCTCCCCATCGCGCCGCCTCGTGCGGGGCCTTGCGGACGTCCCACATCGACACGTCCAGGTAGTCCAGCCGCCCGCTCGCCAGCACCGACCCGGCGACCTCGCGGAACTCCTCCAGCCTGATCCCCATCCGCTCCGGCGTCAGCCGCAGCCCGACCTGGAAGTCCGGCCCCGTCGCCTCGCGCACGCCCTCCAGCACCTCGCGCAGGAAGCGGGCGCGGTCCTCGAGCGCACCGCCGTACCCGTCCTCGCGGTGGTTGGAGCGGGCGTCGAGGAACTGCCCGATCAGGTAGCCGTGCGCGCCGTGCAGCTCGACCCCGTCGAAGCCGGCCTGCTCGGCGCGGACCGCGCCGGCCACGAAGTCGGCGACGGCCTGGTGGACCTCGGCCGTGCTCAGGGCGGTCGCGCCGGTGGTCTCGTCGTCCCACGGCGCCTTCGTCGGCACGCCGGAGACCTCGCGGCTGGCCCGCAGACCGCCGTGGTGCAGCTGGACCGAGGAGACCGCGCCGGCCTCGCGCAGCGACGTCGCGAGCCGGGTCAGGCCCGGCAGGTGCTCGTCGGAGGCGACGCCGAGCTGGCCCTGCCAGGCCTTGCCGGCCCCAGAGACGTACGCCGCACACGTCATGACCAGGCCGAAGCCGCCCTCGGCCCGCGCCCGCAGCCAACGCAGCTCGTCCTCCGAGCAGACGCCGTCGGCGTGGGACTGCTTGTTGGTCAGCGGCGCCAGGGCGTAGGTGTTCGGCCAGGCGGGTCCGTGCGGGAGGGAGAGGGTCACCCCGCCAGTCAACCCGCCGCTCCCGGCGGTGGACCGGCCGGGTACGCCGGCCCGACCACGCGCCCGGTGCCACGGGCGGCCACCTGGAACGGGGCACCGGCCGCCCGCTTCGGTCCACCGCACGTCGGAGGTGTCGGTCCGCTCGTGCGCCGGGTCACGATGGCGGCATGCCGCCCGCCCTGCCCACCCGCACCCACGTACCCGTCGCGGTCGTCGGTGCCGGGCCCGCGGGCCTGATGCTCACCCACCTGCTGGCCCGGGTCGGCATCGCCGGCCTGGCCATCGACCTGCGCACGCGCAGCGAGATCGAGCAGACCCACCGGGCCGGGATCCTGGAGACCGACAGCGTGCGGATGCTCGTCGACGGCGGCGTCTCGGACCGGGTCCTGCGCGACGGCGACGAGCACCGCGGGATCGAGCTCGGCTTCGGTGGTGCGCGGCACCACCTCGACTTCACCGACCTGGTCGGCGCCGGCACCCGGCTCTACCCGCAGACCGACGTCTTCCGCGACCTGGCCGACGCCCGCGAGCGCGACGACGGCGACGTCCGCTTCGGGGTGACCGGGGTCGAGGTCGGTGACCTGGCCGCGCGGACGCCGTCGCTGCGCTTCACCGACGCCGCCGGGGTGCGCCACGAGGTCACCTGCGACTACCTCGTCGGGGCCGACGGGTCCCGTTCGGTGTGCCGTCGGGCCGTGCCGGCCGACGCCCGGCGGCAGTACGTCCGCGACTACCCCTTCGCCTGGTTCGGGATCCTCGCGGAGGCGCCGCCGAGCGCCCCGGAGCTGGTCTATCACCACAGCCCGGACGGGTTCGCGCTGGTCAGCCAGCGCACGCCGACGCTGCAGCGGATGTACTTCCAGTGCAACGCCACCGAGGACCCCGACGCGTGGTCGGACGACCGCGTGTGGGCCCGGCTGCGGGCGATCTGCGGCAGCAACGGCCACGAGCTGACCGACGGCCCGATCACCTCCCGCACCGTGCTGCCGTTCCGGTCGTTCGTCCAGGAGCCGCTGCGGCACGGCCGTGCCGTGCTCGTCGGCGACGCCGGGCACACCGTCCCGCCCACCGGCGCCAAGGGGCTCAACCTGGCCCTGGCCGACGTGCGCGTGCTGGCCGAGGAGCTCGAACGGGCCGTGCGCGACGACGACCCCGGCCACCTCGACACCTACTCGACCCGCGCGCTCGAGCGGGTCTGGAAGGTCCAACACTTCTCCTACTGGATGACCACGCTGCTCCACACGCTGCCCGACGGGGGCGACTTCGACCTGCGTCGCCAGCAGGGCGAGCTGGCTGCCGTCGTCGGCTCCCGCGCCGGCTCGACCTGGCTCGCCGAGGCCTACACGGGATGGCCCGACACGACCGGAGGACCCCGATGACCGAGAGCACCCAGGCTGACGTCAGCGCCGAGATCGAGGCCGCGGAGCAGGCGTACGCCGCCCGCCCGGCCGGCACCCCCGAGGAGACCGCGACCCGGCGCCGCTGGGGGGCGTACCGCTCCAGCGCCCTGCGTGTCCCGACCGGGGACCCCCACCCCGTCGACCCGGAGGGCGTCGAGCTGTGGGCGCCCTGCTTCGGGCAGCGCGACGTCGACCCGCTCGAGGCCGACCTGACGATCCAGGGCCGGGGCCAGCCGCTGGGGGAGCGGATCGTGGTCACCGGGCGGGTGCTCGAAGGCGACGGCCGCCCGGTGCGTGGCCAGCTCGTCGAGGTCTGGCAGGCCAACGCCGGCGGACGCTACGTGCACCAGCGCGACCAGCACCCGGCCCCGCTCGACCCCCACTTCACCGGCACCGGCCGCTGCCTGACCGACGACGACGGCCGGTACCGCTTCACCACGATCAAGCCCGGTCCGTACCCGTGGCGCAACCACCGCAACGCCTGGCGTCCGGCGCACGTGCACTTCTCCCTGTTCGGCACCGACTTCACCCAGCGGCTCGTGACCCAGATGTACTTCCCCGGCGACCCCCTGATCGGCCTGGACCCGATCGCGACCGCCGTGGTCGACCCGGCCGCCCGCGCCCGCATGGTGGCCACCTACGACCACGACCTGACCCAGCCCGGGTGGGCCACCGGCTACCGCTGGGACGTCGTGCTGACCGGCGCCCACCGCACCCCCCACGAGGACGACCTCGTCGGCGCCCCGGGCGAGGAGGGCTGATGGCCGAGCAGCTGCACCCCACCCCCGGGCAGACCGTGGGCCCGTTCTTCCACGACGCGCTGTCCTGGCCGGGCGACGCCGAGCTGGTCCCGCCAGGGCGGCCGGGCGCCGTACGCCTCCACGGCGTGGTGCGCGACGGTGCCGGCGACCCGGTGCCCGACGCGCTCGTCGAGCTGTGGCAGGTCGGGCCGGACGGCCGCGTCGTGCAGCGACCGGGCTCGCTGCACCGCGACGGGCACACCTTCACCGGCTTCGGCCGCTGCGCGACCGACCCGGACGGCGGATACTCCTTCACCACGCTCCTGCCCGGGCCACACGCCGACGGCGTCGCGGCGTTCTTCTCCCTGACCGTCCTCGCCCGTGGCCTGCTGCACCGCCTGCTGACCCGTGCCTACCTGCCCGAGGGCCGTGGGGGCTCCGCGGCGGCGCTCTCGGTCGACCCGCTGCTGGCCGGTCTCGACGTCGCGGGTCGGTCCACCCTGGTCTGCGACGTCGAGGGGGACGCGCTGCGCCGCGACCTCGTCCTGCAGGGGCCGGGGCAGACGGTCTGGCTCACCTACCCCCGCCTGCCGCACGGCGGCTGAGCCGGGCCGGCTGTACGTGGGTGAGACTGACACCGTGACCGACCTGCTCGTGCCCGGCGACCACCGCGCCGACGGCGTCCTCGACGACGCCGCGGTGCTGGCAGCGATGCTGCGGGTCGAGGAGGTCTGGCTGGCCGCGCTCGTCGTGCACGACGTCGCCCCGGCGGGCGCGGCGCTGCCGGCCGGACGGCTGGCGCGCCTGGTCGGCGGCGACGACCTGGCCCGGCTGTCCCGCGACGCCGACGCCGGCGGCAACCCGGTCGTCGCCCTGGTCGCGCTGCTGCGCGCCCGGCTGGGCGACGCGGGGCAGCCCGAGGCGGCGCGGTGGTTGCACCGGGGCCTGACCAGCCAGGACGTGGTCGACACGGTGCTCGTGCTCGGGGCCCGGGAGGCCGTACGCCGGGTGCGGGCCGACCTCGCCGTCCAGGTCGCCCGGCTCGCCGACCTGGTGGCCGCGCACCGCGGCACCGTCGCCGCCGCGCGCACCCTCACCCAGCACGCCGTCCCCACCACCGTCGGCCTGCGGGCCGCGGGCTGGCTGGAGGGCCTGCTCGACGCCGACGCCGACCTCGCGGCGCTGGAGGCGGACGGCTGGCCGGTCCAGGTCGGGGGCGCGGGCGGCACCCTGGCGGCCCTCGTCGCGCTGGCCGGGCCGGAGCAGGCGCGGGCGGTGGTCGTCACCGCCGCGGGGCAGCTCGGCCTGCGGCCCGCTGCACCCTGGCACGCCCGCCGCCGCCCGCTCACACGGGTCGGCGACGCCCTGACCACCACCACCGACGCCTGGGGCCACCTCGCCGCCGACGTGCTGGCGCTCGGCCGGCCCGAGGTCGGCGAGCTCGCCGAGGGCGCGGGCGGCGGGTCGTCGACCATGCCCGGCAAGGCCAACCCGGTGCGCGCGGTGCTGCTGCGCCGCGCCGCGCTGGTCGCGCCCGGCCATCTCGCCACCCTGCACGTCGCCGCAGCAGGTCAGGTCGACGAGCGCGCCGACGGCGCCTGGCACGCCGAGTGGCCCGCCCTGCGCGCCCTGGCCAGGGGCGCCGTCGTCGCCGGTGGTCACGCCACCGAGCTGCTCGCCGGGCTGGTCGTCCACGCCGACGTCGCCACGGCCCGCGCGCGGGAGGCGGCGGAGGTGCTCACTGCGGAGCAGCGGTCCATGGCCGCGGCCGCTGACCCGACGGTGGCCGACCCCGCGCCGGACCCCGCGGCCGGCCGGGCCGGCCCGCGCGCCGACCCCGGGTCGTACCTCGGCCTGGCCGGCGACCTCGTCGACGCCGTCCTCAGCCGGGCCGCGACCCACCGCACGGCCCACCGGACCCGCCCGTCCCCGACCCTGGAGGTCCCATGACCATCGCCGTCCGCTTCGGCCGCGGGAGCGTGGCCGACAAGCCGCTGCTCGTGCTCGGACCCTCACTGGGCACCTCCGCCAGCACCCTGTGGTCGGCGGCCGCCGACCGGCTCGCCGACCACTTCACCATCCTGGCGTGGGAGCTGCCCGGGCACGGGCTCGACCGGTCGGTGCCCGACGCGGCGCTGAGCGTCGAGAACCTGGCCGCCGGGGTGCTCGAGCTGGTCGACGAGGTCGGCGAGCGCCGCTTCCACTACGCCGGCGACTCGGTGGGCGGCGCGGTCGGGCTGCAGCTGCTGCTCGACGCGCCGGACCGGGTGGCCTCGGCGGTGCTGCTCTGCACCGGCGCCCGGATCGGTGACGAGGAGGTCTGGACCGAGCGGGTGGCGGCCGTGCGCGCCGGCGGGACCGCCGGATTGTCCGAGGCCTCGGCCAGGCGCTGGTTCGGCCCGGGCTTCGCCGAGCGCGAGCCCGACCGGGCCGGGGCCCTGCTGCACGCACTGGCCGGTGTCGCCGACGAGGGGTACGCCGCGGTGTGCGGCGCCCTGGCCGCCTTCGACGTCCGCGACCGCCTCGGCGAGATCGGGGCCCCGGTGCTGGCGGTGGCCGGTGCGGTGGACGCCGTGACCCCCACCGACGGGCTGCGCGAGATCGCCGACGGGGTCCGCGCCGGGCGCCTGGAGGTGCTCGAGGGCGTGGCCCACCTGGCCCCGGCGGAGGCGCCGGCACAGGTGGCCGCGCTGGTGCTGGAGCACGCGCTGGGCTTGCGGGTCGCCCCGGACCCCGCCCCCGCGGCGGCGGTGGCGGCGCCGCCGTCGGCGGGACCGACGTACGACGCCGGGATGGCGGTGCGCCGCGAGGTCCTCGGCGATGCGCACGTCGACCGGGCCGTGGCGGCGACGACCGCCTTCACCGCCGACTTCCAGCAGTTCGTCACCGAGCACGCGTGGGGCGCGGTGTGGACCCGCGACGGGCTGGACCGGCGCAGCCGCTCGATCGTCACCATCGCCGCCCTGGTCGCGCTGGGTCACCAGGAGGAGCTGGCCATGCACGTGCGCGCGGCGCGTACCAACGGTCTGAGCGTGGAGGAGATCCGCGAGGTCATCCTCCACAGCGCGGTCTACTGCGGCGCCCCGGCCGCCAACGCGGCGTTCCGGGTCGCCCAGGAGGTCCTCATCGGGCTCGGCGACGTGGAGCCGCCCGCCTGACGGTTCCCCTGACCTGCGTCGATTTCCCCGGCGGACCGGGGAGATGGATGGGCCGGCTGCTTCCCCTGGCCAGGGGAGATCGTCACTTGTCAGGTGACGCATCCCCTGACCAGTGCCGACTTCCCCGGCGCACCGGGGAAACCGGCGGGCGACCTCAGCGCAGCGCCATCGACCCGGACGTCGGAGAGTCGAAGCCGAGGGTCTGGTAGGCGGCGAGGCGCTCGTCGATCTTGGCCGCGACGTCGGCGGGCCAGGGTGCGGTACGACGGGTCTCCATGGAGACGTGGAGGAAGATCTCCTCCATCACGTAGCTCAGCCGCTCGTGGGTGTCGTCGAGCAGGTACACCAGCGCGTGGACGGCGCGCTCGGAGCGGCCGACGAGCCGCACGCGCACGGAGATCTTGTCACCGGTGCGCACCTCGTCGAGGTAGCTCATGTGGTGCTCCGCGGTGAAGATGCCGGAGCCGGCCACCGTGGGCCACTGCTGGGGGATGCCGCACTCGACGAGCGACTCGTCCAGGCCCTCGCTGGCGATGCCGACGTAGTGGCGAATGTTGAGGTGGCCGTTCACGTCCTCGAACGCCGCCGGGACGGGCCGGGCGGCGTACGCCGGCAGGGCCGCGAGCTCGGCGTAGCTCGGCTGGGAGGTGTCAGCGGTCGAGGAGGTCACGGACCGCACTTTAGGTGGTCGACGTCACGTGCGGGCACCCAGGGCGGGTGCGCGACGCGGTGGGGCGGTGCGCCACCGCGTCGCGAGGAGCGGTCGCCCCGCACGTCACGCGAGCACCGCCCGCGCCGCGGGGTCGGTCACACGTGGGTGATCTCGCCGGGCCCGCGGGCGTCGAGCCCGCGCGCCACGACCATCCGCTGGATCTGGTTGGTGCCCTCGAAGATCTGCATCACCTTGGCCTCGCGCATGTAGCGCTCGACGGGGAAGTCGCGGGTGTAGCCCGC
>JBKJPE010000220.1:0-16041 GCA_046595185.1 Nocardioides sp. | reverse complement strand
CGCCGAGGTGCTCACCACCTCCCAGGACTGGTGGCCGGCCGACTTCGGTCACTACGGCCCGTTCATGATTCGCATGGCCTGGCACAGCGCCGGCACCTACCGCGTCCAGGACGGCCGTGGTGGTGCCGGGGCCGGGCAGCAACGCTTCGCCCCGCTCAACAGCTGGCCCGACAACGCCAACCTCGACAAGGCCCGCCGCCTGCTGTGGCCGATCAAGCAGAAGTACGGCCGCCGCCTCTCCTGGGCCGACCTGATCGTCTTCACCGGCAACGTCGCGCTCGAGGACATGGGCCTGCCGACCTTCGGCTTCGCCGGTGGACGCGTGGACGCGTGGGAGCCCGACGAGGACGTCTACTGGGGCCCCGAGACCACCTGGCTCGGCGACGAGCGCTACTCCGGTGACCGGGAGCTCCAGGGCCCGCTCGCCGCGGTCCAGATGGGCCTGATCTACGTCAACCCCGAGGGTCCCAACGGCAACCCGGACCCCGTGGCCTCGGCCCGCGACATCCGCGACACCTTCGGCCGGATGGCGATGAACGACGAGGAGACCTTCGCCCTCATCGCCGGCGGTCACACCTTCGGCAAGACCCACGGTGCCGGCGACCCGGAGCCGCACGTCGGCCCCGAGCCCGAGGGGGCTGACCTGACCGAGCAGGGTCTCGGCTGGCGCAGCACCTTCGGCTCCGGCAAGGGCCGCGACGCCATCACCAGCGGCATCGAGGTCACCTGGACCGCCACGCCGACGCGGTGGAGCATGTCGTACCTGGAGAACCTCTACGACCTCGACTGGGAGCTCACCAAGAGCCCCGGCGGCGCCTACCAGTGGCAGCCCTCCGGCGGTGCGGCCGCCGACACGGTGCCCGACCCCGAGGACGGCTCGCTCTCGCGCCCGCCGACGATGCTCACCACCGACGTCGCCCTCAAGGTCGACCCTGTCTACGAGGAGATCGGGCGCCGCTTCCGGGCGGACCCCGACCAGTTCGCCGACGCCTTCGCCCGCGCCTGGTTCAAGCTGACGCACCGCGACATGGGCCCGATCCAGCGCTACCTCGGCCCGGAGGTGCCGACCGAGGAGCTGGTCTGGCAGGACCGCGTTCCCGCCGTCGACCACGAGCTCGTCTCGGACGCCGACGTCGCCGCGCTGAAGGAGAAGGTCCTCGGCTCCGGCCTGTCGGTCTCCCGCCTGGTCGCCACCGCCTGGGCCTCCGCGTCGACGTTCCGCCACAGCGACAAGCGGGGCGGCGCCAACGGCGCGCGCATCCGGCTGGCGCCGCAGAACGGCTGGGCGGTCAACGAGCCCGACGAGCTGGCTCAGGCGCTCCGCGTCCTCGAGGGCGTCCGTGACGACTTCAACGCCGCCGGGTCCGCGAGGATCTCGCTGGCCGACCTGATCGTCCTCGCCGGTGCCGCCGGCGTCGAGAAGGCGGCCCGCGACGCCGGTCACCACGTCACCGTCCCGTTCGCGCCGGGCCGGACCGACGCCTCGCAGGAGCAGACCGACGAGTCCTCCATGGCCTGGCTCGAGCCCACCGCGGACGGCTTCCGCAACTACCTCGGCAAGGGCCAGCTGCTGCCGGCGGAGTTCCTGCTGGTCGACCGGGCCAACCTGCTGGGCCTGAGCGCGCCCGAGCTGACCGTGCTGGTCGGCGGCCTGCGCGTGCTCGACGTCAACACGGGCGGCTCGCAGGCCGGGGTGCTGACCGACCGCAAGGGTGTCCTGAGCAACGACTTCTTCCGCAACCTGCTCGGCATGGACCTCGAGTGGACCCAGGTCGGCGACGACCGCGACTCCTTCGAGGCCCGCCGCCGCGGCGGTGGCGAGGTTCTCTGGACCGGCACCCGCCACGACCTGGTCTTCGGCTCGAACTCCGAGCTGCGCGCGGTCGCCGAGGTCTACGCCGCCGACGACGCGCAGGAGAAGTTCGTACGCGACTTCGTCAAGGCCTGGGTCAAGGTCATGGACGCCGACCGCTACGACCTGGTCGACGCCCGCGCCTGACCCACCGGCCCCCCGGGGTCACCCGTACGGCCCGACGCCCGGGTCGGCCCCGCGAGGGGCCGGCCCGGGCGTCGTGCGTGGGCGTGGTGCGGTCAGGCGCAGCAGACCACGGCGGCAACGGCGGCGGCCCGGGCAGAGGACGGGGCCGGGGTGTCGTCGGGCACACGGGCCGCGGTGCGCCCGCGGCGGGGGTCCGGTGCCCCGGCGACCAGCACGTGCGCCCGGGGCGCCTCGAGGTGCGGGCCGCGTACGCAGCGCAGCGCGCCCGTCCGGTGCTCGCAGCGGTCGTCGTCCCGTCCGGCGGCCACGATGCTCCCGATGGTGGACCGAGCCGGCGCGGCGCGCAGCTCGCGCCGGGTCCGCAGCGCGGTGACCGTCCGACCGGGCCTGCGCCGAGGGACGGCGGGCTCGAGGTGGCTGACGGTCTTGACCGACGCGACCCGTGCGGTCGGTGCGGGCGGTGCGGGCGGCGTGGCGATCACGGGGGCCTCCGGGAGGGGGTCGGGGTGGTCGGCCACCGGTGCGTCCCGTCGGCCTGTCACGAGGTGCAACGCCCGGGGGGCCCCGGACAGTCCCACCACAGGGGTGCAGCAGCACCGCGGCACGACCCGTGACTACCGGGCGGGCCGACGCTCAGCCGGCCGCCGGGTCCTCGGCCACCGCGCGGATCTCACCAGGGTGCCCGGAACGACCAGCTCGGCCACCCCGATCGCCGACCAGGCCGGGTGGGGCGCGGGGACGTGCTCGTCCTTGACCGCGGCGAAGGCGAGGACGTGCTCGCGCAGCCCTACGTGGTGGCTGGTCAGCTCGACGAGGTCGGCCGTGGTCGCCTCGGCGGTGGCCAGGGCCGCCGCCAGGTGCGCGAAGGCCCGGCGGAACTGCGTCGGGGGTCGGGGTCGACGAGGTGGTCCACGGACCGATCCTGCCCGGCAGGGTGCGGAGCCGACCGTTCCGGCCCCTGCCCGCCCGGCGCGGTCTACCGTGCGGAACATGCACCTGCACGCCGCGATCACGCCCCCGCCCGACCTCGTGGCGGAGGCCCGTGCGGCGCTGAGCGGGCAGCGCGCCGACGTCGGACCGGGGGACGTGAGGGAAGGACGCCGGGGCAGGATCGGGCTCCGGCTGCGCCGCGAGCGTGTCGAGGTCCCGGTGGGCCCGGACGGGCTCGACCTGCTGGACCCGGCGATGGTCCTGCTTCCGCTGACGTCCTTCGGCAAGGTCACCCCGCGCGACGCCGGGCGGGTGTCCGAGGCCATCGCGGAGGCGCTGGCGCCGCTGACCCGGCCGGTCCTGCGGGCTCAGGGCGGAGTGGCGCTGGAGCCGATGGGCGACGACCGGGTCTGGGTCGGTCTCGTCGGGGACGAGGCGGGCCTGCGGGCGGTGGCCTCGGCGGTGGTCGCCGCGGTCGAGCGGGTGGGGATCTTCTGCGACCGTCGCATCGTCCGGCCGCACCTGCCGCTGGCGCGGGTCAACCAGCACACCACCGAGGCCGACCTCGAGTCCGCGCTCGCGGCGCTCGCCGCGCTGCCCGGTCGGGCCTGGACGATCGACCACGTCTCGCTGCTGCAGCGGCCCGCGGACCCGCGTACCCAGCCATCGCGCGAGCTGGAGCGGATCCCGTTCGGCACCGGCTGAGCACGCGACGTCCTCGGCGTCGACGTGGTGGGAGCCGGTGCTGCTGGAGGTGCTCGACGGCGAGGGCTTCGCCGAGCCCCACCCGCGCCCGAGGCTCCCCAACCCGCCGGGGGCTGCTGCGCATCGAGCCGCACAGCCCGGGCCTGCGGGACCGGATCTGGTGGGGCGCCGGGACGCGGGCGACCGCCGGGTGGACCGCCGAGCAGGGCATGCACCTGATGAGCTCCACGCTGCTCAGCGAGGGCACCGGGGTCCCGTTCCACCAGGTGCAGGCCGAGCGGGTCGAGCGCTACCGCAAGGCGTGGGCCGACGCCGGCCACCAGCGGGAGGGGCACGCTTCGGCAAGACCCACGGCGGCGACCTCGAGCAGCTGGTCCGGGAGCTGGCGGAGGACGAGGCGGTCCCGGCCGCCGACACGCTGCTGCAGACGGTGCCCGACCAGCTCGGCGTGGACCACTGCGCCCCGTGCTCGACGTCGTCGTCAACCAGCTCGCGCCGGAGCTCGGCCGGCGCTGGGGCGGGCCCCGCCCCCTCGAGCGGCGCGGCCGGTGCCGTACGGCGGTGGGGACGTCCGGTAGACAAGCCCCATGAGCGACCTGTCCACCGAGTCCAGCAGCCAGTGGCTGAGCCACGACGAGCTCGACGCGGCGCGCCAGCGCCTGCCGATGCTCTACGTCGACGCGGTCCCGGTCCGGGTCGACGAGACCGGCACCGTCACCGCGTTCGGCCTGCTGCTGCGGGTCAGCGGGCACAACGCCATCAGCCGGGCGCTGATCTCCGGCCGCGTGCTCTACCAGGAGCGGGTGCGCACGGCCCTGCTGCGCCACCTCGAGAAGGACCTCGGTCCGCTCGCGCTGCCGAAGCTGCCGGCGCACCCCCAGCCCTTCACGGTGGCGGAGTACTTCCCGATGCCCGGCGTGACCCCGTTCCACGACGCCCGCCAGCACGCGGTCTCCCTGGCCTACGTGGTGCCGGTCGAGGGCGACTGCGCGCCCCAGCAGGACGCGCTGGAGCTGGCCTGGCTCACCCCTGAGCAGGCGGCCGACCCGGAGGTGCAGCAGGCCATGGCCGGGGGCCAGGGCACGTTGCTGCGCCAGGCCCTGGCCGCCTGCGGCTTCTGACCCGACCGCCACGCGCGGACCGTCGAGCGGCACCTCGGGTGTCCGCGACCGGCACCTCGGTCTGGGGTCGCGTCGTGAGCCGCAACCGCCACCGCGAGCAGGTGGTGGCGGTGCCCGCCGACGTGGCCCGGGTGCAGCTCCACGCCTGGGGCAGGAGACGATGCCGCTCATGCGACGCACCTGGACCCTGCACGGCGACGGGCGCTCGGTCGCCCCCGACGCGATCGTCCGCCCCGGCGAGCGGCTGAGCTGGCCACTGACCGTCGGGCTGGGCGCCCAGCACGTCGTGGCGATGTTCGGCGCGACCTTCCTCGTGCCGTTGCTGACCGGGTTCCCACCGACGGCGACCCTCTTCTTCTCCGGCGTCGGCACGATCCTCTTCCTGCTGCTGACCGCGAACCGCCTGCCGAGCTACCTCGGGTCGTCCTTCGCCTTCATCGCGCCGATCACCGCCGCCAGCGCGGGCGGCGGCCCGGGCGCGGCGCTGTTCGGCGTGCTGGCCACCGGCCTGCTGCTGGCCGCGGTGGGCGCGCTCGTCCTGGTCACCGGCACCGGTTGGATCGAGAGGCTGATGCCACCGGTCGTCACCGGCGCGATCGTCGCCCTGATCGGGCTCAACCTCGCTGGCGCGGCGACGACGAACGTCGAGATGGCGCCGCTGACCGCCGCCGTCACCCTCCTCGTGGTGCTCCTGGTGGCGGTCGGGCTGCGCGGGTTCGCCGCGCGGTTGTCGATCCTGATCGGGGTCGCGGTCGGGTACGCCGTGGCCGCGGTCACCGGTGCGGTCGACCTCGCCCCGGTGCGTGACGCCGCCTGGGTCGGCCTGCCCGACTTCACCGCCCCGACCGTCGCGTGGTCGGTGCTCCCGGCCTTCCTGCCGGTGGTGCTGGTGCTGGTCGCCGAGAACGTCGGCCACGTGCGTACCGTCGCCCACCTGACCGGGGACGAGGAGGTCAACCGGCTCACCGGTCGCGCGCTGCTGGCCGACGGGCTGGCTACCACGCTGGCCGGCGCCGGCGGCGGGTCGGGCACCACGACGTACGGCGAGAACATCGGCGTGATGGCCGCGACCCGCGTCTACTCCACCGCGGCCTACTGGGTCGCCGGGGTCGTGGCGCTGATGCTCAGCTTCTCGCCCAAGTTCGGCGCCCTCGTCAACACCATCCCGGCCGGCGTCCTGGGCGGCGTGACCGTGGCGCTCTACGGCCTGATCGGTGTCATCGGGGTCAAGATCTGGATCGACAACCGGGTCGACTTCTCCCGCCCGGTCAACCAGCTCACGGCCGCGGTCGCGCTGGTCGTCGGCATCGGCGACCTGACCCTGGGCTTCGGCCTCGGGGGCGAGGACGTCGTGGTCACCGGGATCGCGCTCGGCACCGTGGCCGCGCTCGTGGTGTACCACCTGATGACGGCCGTCGAGCGGGTCCGCGGCACGGGCGCCCGGTCCCCGGTCGCCTGAGACCCGCTCGGGCGCGGGCCTGGGGGGACGGGCGCCGGCCGGTCGGCAGCGGCGACCTCCTCGCTCGCACCGCGCAGCTCGGCGACCAGGGCCAGCAGGCGCGGTCCCCCCGGACGCCGGCCGACCCGGAGACGCAACCCACCGACGGCCGCCGTGGCGACGTTCTCCCACTTGCTGACGAGCACCCGGGCCGCCCGGTCGAGGAAAGGCCACCGGGTGGTGGGACGACCACGGCGCGCGCGACCACACCTTTGTCGAGGAGCTGCTGGCGCACCCAGGGGCCGGCCCACGGCGGTTCGGGATCGATGCGGTCGGCGCCCCGCACGACCCGGACCAGCGGCTCGTGGGGTACACCGTCGAGCCGGGCTCGGCGACCGCACGGGTGCTGCCGATGCTGCCGGGATGGGCCGAGGTCAGCCCAGGTCGAGCAGGGCGGTGAGGATGCGGACGACGCCGTCGTCGGTGTTGGCCGGGGCGCGGTGGCGGGCGCGCTCGAGGACGGCCGGGTGCGCGTTGTCCATCGCGAACGACAGGCCCGCCTCGTCGAGCATCTCGAGGTCGTTGAGGTAGTCGCCGAACGCGGCCGTCTGGGCCGCGGTCACCCCGAGCGCCTCCTGCAGGCGCCGCACCGCGACGCCCTTGTGGACCCCGGCGCTCATCACGTCGACCCAGTGCGCGCCCGAGACCACCACCTGGTGTCCCGGACGCAGCGTGGCCAGGGCCGGCTCGACCCGCTCGGTCGGGTCGCCGGCGGCGAACACGGCGACCTTGACCGCGGCGTCGTCGACCGCGAGCAGGTCCGCGACCTCGGCCAGGCTGGCGTAGTAGGGGTCGACGTGGTCGAGGAAGGCCCGGTCGCGGCGCTCCACGTAGGCCGTGCGGCGACCGCAGACGACCACCCCGAGGTCGGTGCCGTCGTCGGTGAGCGCCCGCATCCGGCGTACGACGTCGGTCACCACGGCCGGGGGCAGCGTCACCGAGCTGACCTCCTCGTCGTCGCGGACGACGTGGCTGCCGTTCTCGGCGATGAAGACCATGCCCGCGGCCGCCCGGGCGAACATCGCCGCCAGGGTCGCGTACTGCCGACCGCTGGCCGGGGCGAAGACCACGCCGGCCCGACGCATCCGCTCCAGCAGCGGCCACAGGCCGTCCGGCACCCGCCCGGCGCCGTCGAGGAGGGTGCCGTCCATGTCGACGACCACCAGGCGGACGTCGGCCCGCTCGGGCAGCGGTGCATGGCTCACTCCCCGAGGGTGCCAGGCGGCACCACGACAGCTCCCACCCCGGCCCCGCGACCACCCGGCGGGTGAGGCTGCCCGCCCTACCGTGGCGCCATGGCGCACTACGACCTCGTGATCATCGGCACCGGCTCGGGCAACACCGTCCTCGACCACCGGTTCGAGGGGTGGAAGGTCGCGATCGTCGAGGAGGGGCCGTACGGCGGGACCTGCCTCAACCGCGGCTGCATCCCCTCGAAGATGTTCGTGATCCCGGCGACCATGGCCCACGAGGCCGCCGAGGAGGGCCCACGGCTCGGCCTCCGCACGTCGTACGACGGGGCGGACTGGCGCGCGATGCGGGACCGCGTCTTCGGGCGGATCGACCCCCTCGCCCGCGCGGGGCACGACCACCGCGCCGGGCAGTCCCACGTCGACGCGATCGACGGGCGGGCGCGCTTCACCGGGCGGCGCACCCTGCTCGTGTCGCGCGAGGGTCAGGACGACCTCGAGCTGACCGCCGACCAGGTCGTCCTCGCGGTCGGCAGCCGCCCGGTCGTCCCGGACGTGCCGGGGCTCGACACCGTCGCCCACGAGACGAGCGACAGCGTGATGCGCCTGGAGCGTCTGCCCGCTCGGATCGGCGTGGTCGGGGGTGGGTACGTCGGCTCGGAGTTCGCGCACGTCTTCGCCTCCCTCGGCAGCCAGGTCGTGCAGGTCGACTCCGCGCCACGGCTGATCGACAACCACGACCGTGAGGTCGCCGACCACTTCACCGAGCTCGCCGGCCGCCGCTGGGACCTGCGTCTCGGCGCCGGGCTGGAGAAGGTCGGGCGCACGGACGCGGGCAGCATCTCGATGCACCTGGGCGACGGCAGCAGCGCCGAGGTCGACGTGGTCCTGGTGGCGGTGGGTCGCAAGCCCAACGCCGACCTGCTCGACCTCGACGGTGGTGGCAGCGGCGTCGAGGTCGACGACGCGGGTCGGGTCGTGGTCGACGAGCACCAGCGCACCACGGCCGAGGGGGTCTGGGCCCTGGGCGACGTCTCGTCGGACCAGCCGCTGAAGCACGCGGCCAACCAGGACGCGCGCATCGTGCAGCACAACCTGCTGCACCCCGACGACCTGCGGGTGACCGACCACCGATTCGTGCCCAGCGCGGTCTTCGCCGTGCCGCAGGTCGCAGCCGTCGGGCTGACCGAGGAGCAGGCCCACCAGCAGGGCGTCGACCTCGCGATCGGCCGTTCCCACTACGCCGACACCGCCCACGGGTGGGCGATGGAGACCGACGACACCTGTCACTTCGTGAAGCTGCTGGCCGACCGTTCCACCGGCCGTCTCGTCGGCGCCCACCTGGTGGGGCCCCAGGCCTCGGTGCTGGTGCAGCCGCTGATCCAGGCGATGAGCTTCGACCAGCCGGTGGTGGGCCTGGCCCGCGGCATGTACTGGATCCACCCGGCCCTGAGCGAGGTCGTCGAGAGCGCGCTGATCGCCCTTGAGCAGGAGCTGACGGGCGAGTCGCCGTGAGGCCTGGTGTCGCGTCGATCCTGACGGTGGGGGTCCAGCGAGGGGTGGAGGGGTGGTCGGCCGCTCGGTGAGCGGCCGACGGCCCCTCCGGCCGTCACACCGGGACCCGGGCCTCGTCGTGCCTGGCAGGGACCGCCGACGTCTCGAGCCCGATCACCGAGTCGACCGAGTAGCGGCCCGGCCCGATGAACAGGAGTCCGAGCAGCCCGGCCAGCAGGGCGGTGTCGAGCTCGCCCCCCGCAGCGTCGGCGACGACGAAGCCGAGGTCGACCTTGACCAGGACGATGGCGCCGAGCATCAACGCGATCAGCGGGACGGTGACGACCCGCGTGAGCAGGCCCAGGACGAGGAGCACCCCGCCCGCGGTCTCGGCGAGGGTGACCAGCCAGGCCGTCAGCTCGGGGAACGGGACGTCCAGGGACTCGAGGAACCCGGCGAAGCCCGTCACCCCGCCGTCGAGCTTCTGCCATCCGTGGACGAGGAACACCAGCCCGACCCCGGACCGGAGGAGCAGTGGGCCGAGGTCTGCGGCCCTGCCCAGTGGTGAAGAACCCAGCGATCTCATGACGCCTCCTGAAGAACAAGAGTGTGATCCGGTGAATTAGGCAGGCCATGCTACTCTCCCCCGCCGGAGAGTGCTACCTCACGTGAGGCGCCGCCGCGGCGGCCGGCGAGATCCCGGGCACGGCGGCCCCGGACCACGTCAACACCGGTCGATCAGGGCGCGAGCCCGAGCCGGGTCCCTGCCCGGGGGTGAGCGGAGCCCGCCGTACCGTCGTCCTGGGCGCCGACGACCCGGCTCCTGGTGAGGACACCATGACGACCGAGCAGGACCCTGCACCCGTGCGACGCCAGCGGGTGCTGGTCACCGGAGCGACGGGGTACGTCGGCTCGCGCCTGGTGCCTGCGCTCCTGGCCGAGGGTCACGACGTGGTCGCAGCGTCGCGGAGCGCGCGGAGCCTCGAGAGCTACCCGTGGTCGGACCGGGTCACGGCCGCCGAGTTCGACATCGGGGACGAGGACACGATCGCCGCGGCGGTCGACGGCGTCGACGCCGTGGTCTACCTGGTGCACTCCATGGCCGACGCGGACTTCGTGCGTCTGGACCGTGAGGCCGCCGAGCGGGTCGCCCGGGCCTGCGAGAAGGCCGGCGTCGACCAGGTCGTCTACCTCTCCGGGCTGGTGCCCGACGCCGGGCTGACCGACCACCTGCGCTCCCGGCTCGAGGTCGAGGAGGTGTTCCTGGGCTCGTCGGTGCCGGCCACCGTGCTGCGCGCCGCGATGGTGATCGGCTCCGGCTCGACCTCCTTCGAGCTCCTGCGCCGGCTGAGCCGCCGTGTGCCGCTGGTGACCCCGGTCCCGTCCTGGATGCGCAGCAGCCTGCAGCCGGTCTCGATCGACGACGTGGTCCACCTGCTCGTGCGCTCGCTGCAGGGCGAGGTGCACGAGCGCCACTACGACGTCGGCGGCGACGACGTGCTGACCTATCCCGAGCTGCTCGCCCTCTTCGCCGAGGTCGACGGGCTGCGCCGGCGACGTGTGGTCGTGCCGGGGTTGTCGGCCACGGTCGTCGGCTGGGCGTGCGCGCGTATCTGCGGCATGGACGTCTCCACAGTCTCGGCACTGGTCGAGAGCCTCTCGGAGGAGATGGTCTGCGGCGAGGACGACGTGCGCCGCGACGTCGCCGACCCCGACCACCGGTTCGTGCCGGTGCGGGAGGCGCTGCGCCGCTCGATCTCCGGGTCGGCGGAGGGTGGCACGCTCCAGGGCGACACTCACGCCCCTGCGCCGACCGACTCTGTGTGACGGTGGCGGGGGGTTGCCCGGTGGTCGGTCGATCCAGCGCAATGGTGGAGTTGTGACTGGCCGGCGCGCCCAGAACCTGTCCCAAGCCGACAATTGCGCTGGATCGGCAGACCACCGGGCCCCTCAGCCCCGCAGCGCGGACGCCTCGACGAGCGACGGGCCGTACCAGGTCAGCAGCCGACCGGGCACCCGCCTGGTCGGCACCCGCGTGAAAGCCTCGGGGCCGTCGACGGCGGTGAACTCGTACGGCTCGTCGGGCAGCAGCACGAGGTCGACCCGCTCGGGATCGTCGATCTCCGCGAGCTCCACGTGGGGGTAGCGGTCCCGGTCGCCGAAGGCGTTGGCCCACCCCAGCCTGCGCGCCAGGTCAGAGGTGAAGGTGTCGCCGCCGACGACCATCCACGGGTCGCGCCAGACCGGGATCGCCACCCGATCGGTGGCCGCGGGCAGCGGACCGCACCACTGCGCCCGGGCGTCGGCCAGCCAGGCGGGCCGCTCCCAGCACAGCACCTCGTCGAAGACGTCCTCGAACATCGCCACGGCCTCCGGGACGGTCCCGATCTCACTGACGTGCACGCGGACGCCCGCGTCCCGCAGCCGCCGCACGTCGAGCTCGCGGTTCTCCTCCTTGACCGCCAGCACCAGGTCGGGCTGGAGGGCACGGATCGCGGCGAGGTCGGGGTTCTTGGTGCCCCGGACCCGGGCCACGTCGAGGTCGGCGGGGTGGGTGCACCAGTCGGTCGCCCCGACCAGGCGGTCACGCGAGACCGAGGCCAGCGCCTCGGTGAGCGAGGGCACCAGGGAGACCACGCGCTGCGCCGGGGACGCGCCGGGGTTCACCTCGACCGCCGCAATGTCAGGCCGGTGGCCGCCGCGGCCGCCCACGGGTGCCTGGCGATCTCGGCGTCGGCGCGGGCGGCGACGTCGTCCGGCATCGGCACCGAGCGACGGGTGTCCATGTCGACGTGCACGTAGACGATCTCCATCCGGCAGGCGACGCGGTCCCGCTCGCGGTCCAGGACGAGCGCGAGGCCGTGGACGGCCTTGGCGGTACGCCCGGCGAGCGCGCTGTGGACGGAGTAGCGCTCCGCGAGCCGCAGCTCGGCCAGGTAGGTGAGGCGGTGCTCGACGGTGAACAGGGACATCCCCCGACGACCGATGTAGTCCCGCCCGGTCACCCGCTCCTGCACCAGGTCCCAGACGACCCCCGAGGCGGCCGAGAAGTGGTGGCCGGTGGTGAGGTGGCCGTTCTCGTCGACGTGGTCCTCGGGGACGGTGGTCTCGCCTGCGGTGTGCAGGGCGAGGACCTCCGCGACGGTCGGGGATCCTGGGGACGTGGTCACGGGACCTTCCTAGCGTGCGCGGTCGCGACGGCGGCGCGGTGGGGCCGGTGCTCCGGGTCGCAGCGCACCAGGTCGAGGGCGAACTCGACGTAGAGCGCCGCCACGTGCTCGGCGGGCGACGGCCCGTCGTCGCGGAACCACTGGGCCAGCGCGGTGCACATGGTCACCACCGCGCGCGCCGCCTCGTGGGGCCGGGTGGTGGCGAAGGCGCCGGCGCGCACGCCGTCCTCCACCGCCGTGTCGACGACGCGCTGCTCGGCGACCCGCAGTGCGGCCACCCGGTCGCGCGAGACCGGCTCGAGGCTGCGCATCTCCGAGGCGCCGACGAAGCCGAGCTCGCGCCGATGGGTGTGGAAGAGCGCGAGGCACTCGACGACGTGCGTGAACCGCTCGACCGGTCCGTCCGCCTCGTCCAGCGCGGCGCGCGTGCGGGCGTGCAGGTCGGCCATGGTGACGTCGAGCAGGGCCACCAGCAGGTCCTGCTTGCTGTCGTGGTGGTGGTAGAGCCCGGGCACCGACAACCCGGCCCGCTCGGCGATGGCGCGCATCGTCGCCCCGTGGTAGCCGAAGTCGCAGAAGGCCGCGAGGGCCCCGGTCAGCGCGGCGTCGAGGACGAGCGGCGAGAAGGCGCGCCAGTCGTCGGCGTGGGCGACGCGTGCCCGCCCCGCCCGGGGCGGCAGCAGGTCGTCGGGGTCTGCGAGCAGTCGCTGCACCGGCACGCCCAGCGCGTCGGCGACCTGGGCCAGCCGCCGGGTCGAGACGCCCGTACGGCCGTTCTCGATGCCGCTGACGGTGGCCACGCTGACGCCCAGGCGCCCGGCCAGCTCGCGCGCGGTGAGGTCGTCGTACCGGCGCAGGGCGCGGATCGTACGCCCGAGGCGCTCGCGGTGGGTGACGTCCTCCGGGAGGGGACGGACGGCGTCGCTGGGGCCGGGCACGGGTTCAGGATACCTGAACAGGGCAGGTTGCGGGAGCGGCACCGTGAGCCCTTGACGCAGGAAGGTGCTCGCGACATGGTGAGGCACGTCATACCGCACGCCGAGCGGCCGCTCGGCCCTGCGCCCAGGTCACCCGCGCTGGAGGAACCATGAACGACGCCCCCGTCCCCGCCCTCGGCGAGCTGCTCAAGGACGCCCCCAGCAACTGGGGCAAGTGGGGGGAGGACGACGAGGTCGGGGGGTTGAACTACCTCGGTCCCGAGCAGGTGCTCGCGGCCGTGTCCCTGGTCCGTCAGGGCAAGACCTTCTGCATCCAGCGCCTCATCGGCGACCCCAACGGCGACCCGGTGTGGCCGGGCCGCAAGCCCGCCGTGCGCACCCAGATCATGGACGAGGCGACCTGGGACGCCGACGACGCGCCGGCCTTCCCCGGCGGCCTGCACTACGCAGACGACATGATCAACGCCTTCCTCCAGGGGTCCACGCAGTACGACGCCCTCGGCCACGTGTGGTTCGACGGCCAGATGTGGAACGGCTACGACGCACGCACCTCGATCGGCGGGATGGACAAGGCCAGCGTCGAGCCGATCGCGCAGAAGGGGGTGGTGGGCCGCGGCGTGCTGCTCGACATGGCGCGCTTCCGCGCCAAGACCTACCTCGACTCCGCCGAGACGTTCACCCACGAGGACCTCCTCGCGTGCGCGGAGTCCCAGGGCGTCGAGCTGCGCAAGCGCGACATCCTGGTCATCCGTACCAACTACCTGCAGCGCTTCTTCGAGCTCGGCGAGGCGTTCTACGAGGGGTTCTGCGAGCCGGGGCTCGTCTACAGCCCCGAGCTCGTCCAGTGGTTCCAGGACATGGAGATCCCCAACCTGGTCACCGACACCATCGCCAACGAGGTCACCTTCGACCCCAACACCGGCGTCGCGCTCACGCTGCACAACGCCCTGATGCGCAACCTCGGCGTCACCTTCACCGAGATCGTCGACCTCGAGGACCTCGCGGCCGACTGCGCGGACGACGGGACCTACGAGTTCTGCTACACCGCGGCCCCGATCAAGGTGGCGCAGGGCAGCGGTGCCCCGGTGAACCCCGTCGTCCTGAAGTGACGACCCCGTGAGCGCCTACGACGACAAGCCCTGGCTGGGGCTCTATGGCGGACAGCCCGCCGAGATGCCCCCGGAGCACCCGGACGCCCTGACGATGTACCGCGCCGGGCTCGCCGCCGACCCCGACGGGGTCGCCCTGCGCTACTTCGACGGGGTCCTGACCCGCGCCGAGCTCGAGGCGCAGAGCGACGCGCTGGCCAGCGCCCTCGTGGCGCACGGGTTCGCCCGGGGCGACCGGCTGGCGGTCTACCTGCAGAACGTGCCCCAGTTCGTGGTCTGCCTGGTCGCCACCTGGAAGGCCGGTGGCGTGATGGTCTCCATCAACCCGATGAGCCGCGCCCGGGAGCTGACCTACCTCCTGGCCGACTCGGGGGCGCGCGTCCTGGTCAGCCTGGAGTCGCTCTACGACGAGGTGGCCCGCGAGGTCGTGCCCGGCTCGGCCGTCGACCTGGTCCTGACCACCAGCGAGCTGGAGCACCAGCAGCGCCACGACGAGCGGCTCTTCGCGGGCGTGTCCCGGGTCCGGCACGAGGGCACCACCGACCTGGGCGGGCTGATCGAGGAGCACCGCGGCGAGGTCCCACCGCCGGTGGAGCTGGGACCGGACGACGTCGCGTTCCTGACCTACACCTCGGGCACCACCGGGGTGCCCAAGGGTGCGATGAACACCCACCGCAACGTCGTGTTCACCGCCGGCGTCTACCGCGACTGGGCCCGCTTCGGCGCCGGCGGGTCGGTGTTCGGCATCGCGCCGCTCTTCCACATCACCGGCCTGATCGGGCACGTCGCGGTCAGCTTCGCCGCCCCGGCGCCGCTGGTGCTGGCGTACCGCTTCGAGGCCGGCGTCGTCCTCGACGCCCTGCTCGAGCACCGCCCGACGTACACGATCGGGGCGATCACCGCCTTCAACGCCCTGCTGAACGCCGACGGCTTCACCCGCGACCACTTCTCGTCCTTCACCTCGGTCTACTCCGGCGGGGCCGCGATCTCACCGACGGCCGAGAAGGCCTTCGCCGAGAAGACCGGGCTGCAGGTGCACAACGCCTACGGCCTGACCGAGACCACGAGCCCGATGACGCTCACGCCGTACGGCGCGCCGTCGCCGGTCGACCCGACCTCCGGGGCGCTCGCGGTCGGCGTACCGGTGCCCAGCACAATCGTGCGGATCCAGGACGACGACGGCAACGACCTGCCGCTGGGGGAGGTCGGCGAGATCGTGGCCGACGGTCCCCAGGTCGTGGCCGGCTACTGGGGCAAGCCCGAGGAGACCGCCGCGGGCCTGCCGGACGGTGCCCTGCGCAGCGGCGACGTCGGATTCATGGACGCCGCGGGTTGGGTCTACATCGTCGACCGCAAGAAGGACATGATCAACGCCTCGGGCTACAAGGTGTGGCCCCGCGAGGTCGAGGACGTCCTGGCCGAGCACCCCGCCGTGCGCGAGTCCGCCGTGGTCGGCGTGCCCGACGAGAAGCGCGGCGAGACGGTCAAGGCGTACGTCAGCCTGCGCCCCGGTGTCGAGGTCACCCCCGACGAGCTGGTGGCGCACTGCAAGGAGCGGATGGCGGCCTACAAGTACCCGCGCCAGGTCGTGGTGATCGACGAGCTGCCGAAGACCGTCACCGGCAAGATCCTGCGCCGCGAGCTGCGCGACTGACCGGGTGGTCGAGGAGGGAGCGCCAGCGAGCGTCTCGAGACCCGACTGCCGGGTCGCTGGTCGAGGAGGGAGCGCCAGCGACCGTCTCGAGACCGGACCGGCCCTCCGCGTCGGGGGTCTCGAGGGTCGGGCCCGGGGGCCCTCCCACCTCGACCGCCGGGAGCGCGCGCGGGGGTCTCGAGGGTCGGGCCCGGGGGCCCTCCCACCTCGACCGCCGGGGGCGCGCGCGGGGG
>JBKJPE010000089.1:0-48561 GCA_046595185.1 Nocardioides sp. | reverse complement strand
GCGCAGCACGACGTCGGCCTCGTCGACGTGACCGGGGTTGACCCGGCGCGGGCCGGGCGGGGTGCCGAGCCCGCGGCGCAGCCACGCGCCGAAGTCGAGGGTGACGGCGTCGACGACGCGGTCGACGGCCCCCGGCGTCGCGTGCACCCACGACGCCGGGTCGCGCAGCTCGTGGACCCACCGGGTCCGGTTGCGCTCGTGCTCCGCGACGTAGAAGTCGAACGGGTTGCGCGTCGTGGTGACCACCCGCAGCCCGTGGTCCGGGGGCAGCAGGCCGGCCGCGACCAGCTCGCGGGCGGTGCCGTGCTTGGCGTCGACGCCACGGATCCGCACCTCGCCCGGCGGGGGCACCTCCGTCGCGTCGCGCTGGGCCAGCAGCGCGTCGCGCAGCGCGGTGCTGCCCGTGCCGGGTGCGGCGGTGACCAGCAGACCCGCGCGGTCGTCGACGAGCGCCATCAGCGGGGGGCGTTCGGGAAGGGCATGGGGCATTGAACCGGGCGACCGTGGTGGCCCGCTCCACCCCGGGGGCGGGTTCGCGCTCCGGACCGGTGCGGCGGGCTCAGTGCGCGGACAGCTTGCCGCTGAGCCGGTCGTGGCGGTCGGCACTGCTGTCGTTCAGGCCGCGGATCTCGACCTGCTTGCCCTTGCGCTGGTACTTCGTGGTGATCGCGTCGAGTGAGGCGACGGTCGAGGCGTCCCACACGTGGGAGTCGGAGAGGTCGATGACCACGCGCTGCGGGTCCTCGGCGTACTCGAACTGGGTGTAGAGATCGTTGCTGGAGGCGAAGAACAGCGCCCCGGTGACCCGGTAGACCGCGGTCTCGACGCCGCCGTCCTGGACGACCTCGCGGTGGGTCTCGGTGAGGTGGGCGACGCGGCGGGCGAAGAGGGTCATCGCGACGAGGACGCCGCTGATCACGCCGATGGCCAGGTTGTGGGTGGTGACGGTGACCGTGACGGTCACCAGCATCACCAGGGTCTCCGACCTCGGCATCCGGCGCAGGGTGCCCGGCTGGATGCTGTGCCAGTCGAAGGTGCCGACGGCGACCATCACCATGACAGCGACGAGGGCGGCCATCGGGATGGTGGCGACGATGTCGCCGAAGCCGACGACCAGGACCAGCAGGAAGAGGCCGGCGGAGAAGGTGGAGATCCGGGTGCGGGCGCCGGAGGCCTTCACGTTGATCATCGTCTGGCCGATCATGGCGCAGCCGCCCATGCCGCCGAAGAAGCCGGTAATCACGTTCGCTGCGCCCTGGCCCCACGACTCGCGGGTCTTGTCGGAGCGGGTGTCGGTGATGTCGTCGACCAGCTTGGCGGTCAGCAGCGACTCGAGCAGTCCGACCAGCGCCATCGCGACGGCGTACGGGGCGATGATCTGCAGCGTCTCCAGGGACAGCGGCACGTCGGGGAGCAACAACGACGGCAGGCTGTCGGGCAGCTCGCCCTCGTCGCCGACGTCGGGCAGCGTGAGGTCGGCGGCGACGGTGGCGACGGTGAGCAGCACGATCGCGACCAACGGGCCGGGCACGGCGGTGCTGATCCGCGGGAGCACGACCATGACCAGGATCCCGACGGCGACCATCGGGTAGACGAGGAAGGGCACGTCGACGAGGTACGGCAGCTGGGCGGTGAAGATCAGGATCGCCAGCGCGTTGACGAAGCCGACCATGACCGAGCGCGGCACGAAGCGCATCAGCCGGGCCACCCCGAGCAGGGCCAGGGCGACCTGGATCAGCCCGCCCAGGATCACGGTGGCGATCAGGTAGTCCAGGCCGTGCTCGCGCATCACCGGCGCGATCACCAGGGCGATCGCTCCCGTGGCCGCGGAGATCATCGCCGGCCGGCCTCCCAGGAAGGCGATGGAGACCGCCATCGTGAACGAGGCGAACAACCCGACCCTCGGGTCGACGCCGGCGATGATCGAGAACGAGATGGCCTCGGGGATCAGCGCGAGCGCGACGACGAGGCCGGCGACGACCTCGCGGCGCAGGACGGCGGGGCGGCGCAGGGCGCCGAGCACGGTGTGGGTCTCGGCGGGCGGTCTGGCCAGGACGGTGTCACTCACGTGGCACAACAGTACCCTGACGTGAGGGAAGAGTTGGCGTGCGCGAGGGTGGTGGGCAGGTGGTCCTGCTCACGCCACCCCGGCGACCAGGCTGTGCAGGCGCAGGTGGGGGTTGAGCCGCTCGATGGCCTGCAGCCGCCACTTGTCCGGGAAGAGCGCGAGCAGCGTGCCGTCGGTGCGGGTCATCACCTCGACGTCCCGCAGGGCGCCGACCTCGGCGGCCTGCTCGGGCTCGACACGTCGCGCCATCTGGTAGGCGAGGTTCTCCAGGCGTACGGGCGCCTGGTACTCGCTCTCCAGGCGTGCCTGCACCACCTCGAACTGCATCGGGCCCACCGCGGCGAGCACCGGCGCGTGCTCCCCGCGCAGCTCCGAGCGCAGCACCTGGATCACGCCCTCCTGGTCGAGCTGCTCCATGCCCTTGCGGAACTGCTTCCAGCGGCCGGTGTCGGTGACCACGACGGTCGCGAAGTGCTCCGGCGCGAAGCTGGCGATCGGCGGGTAGGTCACCGAGCGACCGGCATGGATGGTGTCGCCCACTCGCAACGCGTGCGCGTTGACCAGGCCGATGATGTCGCCGGGCAGCGCGACCTCCACCGAGGCGCGCTCGCGGCCGAAGACGGCTTGGGCGTACTTCGTGGTGAACGGGCGGCCGGTGGCAGCGTGGGTGGCGACCATCCCGCGCTCGAAGACGCCGGAGCAGACCCGGGCGTACGCGAGCCGGTCGCGGTGCGCGGCGTTCATCCCGGACTGCACCTTGAAGACGAACGCGCTGAAGTCGTCGTCGACCTCGCGCACCGAGCCGTCGACCGCGGGCGTCGGGCCCGGGGGCGGGGCGAGGTCGAGCAGGATGTCGAGGATCTGGGCGACCCCGAAGTTCTGCAGGGCCGAGCCGAACAGCACCGGCGTGGTGCGGCCGGCCAGGAACGTCTCCTGGTCGTGGTCGGCCCCGTCGAGGGAGAGCAGCTCGTGCCCCTCCTCGGCCTCGTCCCACAACGAGCCGACGGCCTCGCGCGCGGCTGCGGCATCCATCCGCTTCTCGGGTGCCTTGGTCGCGCCGCCCGCGGTCCGGGTGTAGGCGATGTAGCCGCCGGAGCGGCGGTCGAGCACGCCGCGGAAGTCCCCGGCCTCGCCGACCGGCCAGGTCAGCGGGGTGGGGCGCAGCCCGATCTGCTGCTGGATGCTGTCCATCAGGCCGAACGGGTCGAGGCCCGGGCGGTCCCACTTGTTGATCACGGTCACGACCGGGATCCCGCGGTGCGCGCAGACCTGGAACAGCTTCAGGGTCTGCGGCTCGAGACCCTTGGCCGCGTCGACCAGCATCACCGCGGAGTCGACCGCGGACAGCACGCGGTAGGTGTCCTCGGAGAAGTCGGCGTGGCCGGGGGTGTCGACGAGGTTGACCACGTGCCCCTCGTACTCGAACTGGAGGGCGGCGGAGGTGATCGAGATGCCGCGGGCCTTCTCCATCTCCATCCAGTCCGACACGGTGGCCTTGCGCTGGCCCTTGCCGTGGACGGCCCCGGCCTCGCCGATCACCTCGGCGTGCAGCGCCAGCGCCTCGGTCAGCGTGGACTTGCCCGCGTCGGGGTGACTGATCACGGCGAACGTGCGCCGGGGACGGGCGTCGGAGTGGGTGGACATCGCCTCCGAATCTACGTCCGCGGTGGCAGGGTGCCCGAATCCAGCCGCTGCCCGAGGCCGGCGGCGAAGGCCTCGGCCACCGCCAGCCGTCGCCGCAGCGTGGCCACCCGTTCCTGCGCCGCGGCGTGGATGACCGCCAGCCGCTCGAGCAGCGCAGCCCGCCCGGCGCCGTCGGGGTCCTTCTCGAGGGCGTCGACGACGTCGAGCAAGTCGCGCATGTCGTCGAGTGAGAAGTCGAGGGGCTTCATCTGCTTGACCAGCTCCAGCCGCGCGACGTCCGCCTCGGCGTAGAGCCGGAAGCCGCCGGTCGAGCGGGCCGACGGTGGCACCAGCCCGACCTCCTCGTAGTAGCGGATCGTGCGCAGGCTCAGGCCGGTCCGTGCGGCGACCTCGCCGATCTGGCTGTGCTCCGCGCTCATCTGGTCCCGATCCGCCGCTGGGGTGCCGGCTCCGCCGGACGTGGGGGCGAGGGTAGCCTCCGGCTCCGGTCGCGGCCGGCACCGTCCCGCGACGTCCGGGTAGGCTCGAGCGGGACCAGGAGAGGCGGACGACGCGTGGTTTCACGTGCGGGCGGCAGCCGCTTCGAGGAGCTCGACCACGCCGACACGCCCTGGGGCGTCGTCAGCCTCCGGCGTCGTCACGACCGGGTGACCGACCGGGACGTCTTCGAGGTCAAGCTGGACGACGACTTCTTGATGACCAGCCAGTTCACCGCCACCGAGGAGGAGCTGGCCCGGATCGCGCTGCGTGCGCTCAGCGGCGACGGGCTGCGGGTGCTGGTGGGCGGCCTCGGCCTCGGCTACACCGCCGCGACCGCGCTGGCCGACCCTCGGGTCGCCCACGTCACCGTCGTGGAGGCCGTCGAGCGCGTCGTGGAGTGGCACCGCCGCGACCTCTTCCCCGACACCCGCGGCCTGGCCGCCGACCCGCGCACCACCCTGCGCTGCGACGACTTCTTCGCCCTGGTCCGCTCCCGTGCCCACGACGGGGAGTACGACGCCGTCCTCGTCGACATCGACCACGCACCGGACCGCCTGCTGCGCCCCGACCACGGCGACTTCTACTCGCCCGGCGGCCTGGAGGCCGTGGCCGCGCTGCTCGACCCCGCCGGGGTGCTGGCGCTCTGGTCCGACGAGCCACCGGAGGAGGCCGTGCTCGACGCGATGCGCACGGCTTTCACCGAGGCCGGCTCCCACGTGGTCGAGTTCGACAACGCGGTCACCGGCGGCACCTCGGCCTGCACCGTCTACCTGGCCACCGCGCCACGACGTCCCCGGTGAGCGACGCCGACACGCCTCGCGCCACGATGTGCACCACGGCGCCGCGCCCGCGAGACTGACGGCCCACGACCTTCCGCACCACCCGCACGCGCACCACGACGAGATCCCGCACCACCGACGCCCGCGGCCACGACGAGACCGCGACATACCGCAGGAGAACGGACCACCCATGAGCCACCCGCACCCCGAGCTCCAGAAGCCGCCCCGGCTGCCCTCCGACGGCCTGCGCATCGTCGCCCTCGGCGGGCTCGGTGAGATCGGCCGCAACATGACCGTGTTCGAGCACGCCGGCCGGCTGCTGATCGTCGACTGCGGGGTGCTCTTCCCCGAGGAGCACCAGCCCGGGGTCGACGTGATCCTCCCGGACTTCACCTGGATCCGCGACCGGCTCGACAAGATCGAGGCGATCGTGCTGACCCACGGTCACGAGGACCACATCGGCGGCGTGCCCTACCTGCTGCGCGAGCGCGCCGACATCCCTGTCGTGGGCTCCCGGCTGACGCTGGCCCTGATCAAGGAGAAGCTGAAGGAGCACCGGATCGTCCCGCAGGTGCACCAGGTCAAGGAGGGCGACCGCACCGACGGCACGTACGGCCCCTTCGACCTCGAGTTCCTCGCCGTCAACCACTCGATCCCCGACGGCCTCGCCGTGGCGATCCGCACCACCGCCGGGCTGGTGCTGCACACCGGCGACTTCAAGATGGACCAGTTCCCCCTCGACCGACGGATCACCGACCTGCGCGGCTTCGCGCGGCTCGGGGACGAGGGCGTCGACGTCTTCCTGACCGACTCGACCAACGCGGAGGTCCCCGGGTTCACCACCGCCGAGCGCGACCTGACCCCCGCCATCGAGCAGGTCTTCCGCACCGCACCGCGCCGGGTCATCGTCTCCAGCTTCGCCAGCCACGTGCACCGCATCCAGCAGGTGCTCGACCAGAGCCACGCGTACGGCCGCAAGGTCGCCTTCGTGGGTCGCTCGATGGTCCGCAACATGGGCGTGGCGCAGGACCTCGGCTACCTCACCGTGCCGCCGAACCTCGTCGTGCCGCTGGACCAGCTCGAGAAGATGCCGGCCAACAAGGCCACCCTGATCTGCACCGGCTCGCAGGGCGAGCCGATGGCCGCGTTGTCGCGGATGGCCAGCCGCGACCACAAGATCCGGGTCGGCGAGGGCGACACCATCCTGATGGCCAGCTCGGTGATCCCCGGCAACGAGAACGCCATCTCGAACGTCATCAACGGCCTGACCCGGTGGGGCGCGAGCGTGGTGCACAAGGGCAACGCCAAGGTGCACGTCTCCGGCCACGCCAGCGCCGGCGAGCTCGTCTACTGCTACAACATCGTCAAGCCGCGCCACGTGATGCCCGTGCACGGCGAGTTCCGGCACCTGCGGGCCAACGCCGACCTGGCCATCAGCACCGGCATGGACGCCGACCGCGTCGTGCTGGCCGAGGACGGCGTGGTCGTCGACCTCGTCAAGGGCCGCGCCAAGGTCACCGGCAAGGTCGCTGCCGGCAACGTGTATGTCGACGGCAACGTCGTCGGCGGCGTCACCGAGGCGACGCTGAAGGACCGACGCACCCTGGCCGAGGAGGGCGTCGTGACGGTGCTGGCCATCGTCGACGCCGACACCGGCAAGCTGGCCGACCCGCCGGACTTCCTGGTCCGCGGCTTCGAGCACGACCCCCGCGCCTTCGACCCCGCGGTGACCGTCATCGAGAAGACGCTGTCGCGGGCGGCCGCCGAGGGCATCGGGGACGCGCGTCGTCTGGAGCAGATGATCGGGCGCGACGTCGGCCGGTGGGCGCAGCGCGCCTTCCGTCGCACGCCGATGATCATCCCGGTCGTCATCGACGCCTGAGAGTCGTCGGAGATGGGACGGCGGCACCGCGGATGGTGCACGATGCGGACGTGAGTGCGCCCGGCGGACCCCGTGAGCCGGATGGCCCCGGCCCCGACCCGGCCCGCGCGCAGGCGAGGCGTCGCGGCCCGTCGGGGCAGGCGCTCCAGGTGCTGGCGCTCGTCCTGGTGCTCGTCATGGGCGGGGCCGTCGGCGTCTGGGCGGTCGCGGACCACGCCGACACGGCGTCGCCCACCTCGACCACCTCGACCACCTCGGCCGGCGGCACCGGGTCGACCGGCGCGTCGGAGGAGCCGGCCACGGGCGAGGGCCCGGTCGGCGACGTCGTCGGCGACGACCCGGGCGGGGTGCCGGTCACCGCGGGGCCGGAGGACGTGCTGCGGGCCGGTCCCCCGATCGAGCGGGCCCCCGAGCGCGACCCGCGTGTCAGCGACGCCCTCTCGGACCTGGCCCGCTCCGTCGAGGACGCGGCCGGCGCGAGCGGTCGGGCGTCGGGTGCGCAGCGTGCGCCGGAGCGCACCTGCCTCCCCGCGCCGCCCACCACCGTCCGCATCGCCACCTACAACATCCTCGGCGCCGGGTCCCGCTTCGGAGGCGGCTACGACCTCGCCCGCGTCCGCGCCGACATCGCCTCGTGGGACGTCGACGTGGCGATCCTCCAGGAGGTCTACCGCCTCGGCGGTGACGCCGCGCGCAGCGACCAGCCTGCCGACCTCGCGGCCGGGCTCCAGATGAGCTGGGCCTTCGGCTACAACGCCCGCAAGGGCGCCCGCACGCAGTACGGCACGGCCGTGCTGTCGCGCTACCCGATCGTGGAGCAGGCCAACGCCCGGCTGCCGAACTGGAGCGGGCTCGAGCAGCGCGGCCTGCTGCGCGCCACCGTCGACGTCGAGGGCACCCGGCTCGACGTCTACGACACCCACCTCCAGCACACGCCGCAGGCCGAGCCTCTGCGGGTCCAGCAGGCGCGCAGCATCGCCGGGATGATCGGCGCCCGTCGCGCTGCGACCGGCAACCCGGCCGTGCTCGGTGGCGACTTCAACTCCAGCCCCACCGGCACGGTCGGGGCGGCGCTCAACGGGGTCCTGCGCGACACGTGGTTCGACGTCGGTGTCGGCCAGGGCGCCACCCACCCGGCGGGTCGGGTGACCTCCCGCATCGACCGGCTCTACCAGTCCGGCGACGTGGTCCCGCTGGCCGCCGCCGTACGCCCCTCGGCGGCCTCCGACCACGAGGCGGTGACCGCGGTCTACGAGGTGCCCGGGTCGGGCCGTGTCTGCGAGTAGGCGTTCCTCAGCGGTCCTCGTTGAGCGTGTGGGGCACCGCGTGCGCGTCGAGGTACCCGCGGAACCGGTCGAGCCGGGCGGCGTGCCCGTCCTGGAACGGTCGGGGGTCGGAGCGTGCGTGCAGCTCGGCCGCGTCGGTCCCGGGCACGAGCCGGTCGATCCGGGTGGAGGGGATCTGGAGGTACTCGCTGAGCTCGCGGGTGCGTGAGTCGTGGGCCAGCACGTGGGCCGGTGTCCCCGCCAGCAGCGAGGCCACGTTGCCGTGGATGCGGGTGCCGAAGGTGAAGTCGACGCCGCGGAGGAAGTCGATCCACGACGGGGCGTCGAGGAAGAACCTGGTGCGCCCCTCGGCGTAGACCCGGTCGGCCGGGCCGCGCGGGTGGTCGGGGCCGCCGCGGTCCTGGGTCGTGCCCTCCAGCAGCGTGCGGAGCTCGGCCCCGGACTGGGCGACGTAGGCCAGGTTCGGGTACCGGTCGAGATGGTGGGCCAGCAGCCCGGGGTGCTCGACGTACGGGGTCAGGTTGATCGCCAGCGGCGACTCCCGGGTCAGCGTCGTCGTCCGGGTGGGCGGCAGGGCCGCGCCGTGGCGGAAGACCGAGGGGCACCCGACGACCTCGACGTCGGAGAAGCCGAGGTGGGCCAGGTACGCCGCGCTGAACTCACCGCGCACGCCGATCGAGGGACCGCGGTCCAGGACGGCGGAGACGAAGTCACGGACGTCGTCCTCGACGGGGGCCAGCGGGTCGACGGTGTAGTCCAGGTCCGACTGGGCGCCGATGCCGAGCACGGTCACGGGCACGGTGAGGCGGCGTACGAGCCGGGTGAAGCGGCGCAGCGTCGGGAGGTACTCGGGCCGGAAGGCGTTGGCGAAGGGCAGCACGACGGCGTCGAACTCGGCGTTGATGCGGTCCGCCTGGCGCCACCAGCCGCGGAAGTCGGTGACCGTGAGGTCGGTGTCGGGGCGGTCCAGGACCCGGAAGGCGGCCTCGCCGAAGACCAGGTTGCCGCTGTTGCGCGCGATCAGGTCGTGCTCGAGCACCTCGGCGGCCGTGACCGTGGTCCGCGGGTCGACGTAGCCGCGCAGCAGGACCCTCACCGCGACGTGGTCCGCAGCTCGAGGCCGGGGCCCGGGCGCCACCCGAGGTCCCACGCGCCCGACGGCGTGGGGACCCCGTGCGGGGGCGGGTGGCCGAAGCCCTTCGTCGCGAACCAGCCGTCGGTCGTCGTCCCCGCGTGACGCATCCGCACCTCGACCGCGAGGTCGGCGTCGCGGGGGAGGCGGTCGTCGAGGAGGTCCGGGTCCAGGACGGCGGAGAAGGTCACCGGCGGCAGGTCCCCGGGCTCGGCCGGCGCGTCGTCGCGGAAGCCGGCCGTGCAGGGCAGCTCGAGGTCGCGCAGGCCCTCGGTCTGCCCGGCGGCGTGGTCGCGAGGACGCAGGAGCAGGGCGACCCCGGGCACCTCGGGCGTCCCGTCGGCCGGGAGGGCGACGCCGGCGAGACGCGCGACGCCGGTCAGCACGAGCGGGCCCGGGGGTCCGTCGACGGCCTCGAGGCTCGTGAGTCGCACCTGCAGGCGGCGGTCGACCGCGGCGAGTCGCAGCAGGCCGTCGGGCAGTGCGCCGCCGGACCCCGGCAGGTCGAGCTCGGTGCGGCCGTCGCGGAGCACGAGCCCGGGGCGGTCCTCGCGGGGGCCGCCGAGCCGGACGAGCAGCGCGTCGACGGCGACGCGGTCGGCGTGGGCGACGAGCCAGCACAGCACCCGGGCGCGGACCGGGGTGGCGGCGAGGGCGTCGGGCGGGAGCGCGTCGAGGATCCGGCGGACGCCGTCGCGCAGGTGGCCCCAGTAGGCGTCGTCACGGGGAGCCTGCTCGACGAAGACGGGGAGCCCGTTGAGCATCCGCTCCTGCCACGACCGCACCACCGCGGGGGAGGCGTGCGAGGTGACCAGGGCGGTGGACTCCCGCCGGGCGGCCAACGCGTCCAGCAGGTTCTGCCTCTCGTGCTTGCGCTGCGTGATGGATCCCGCACCCGCGTGGACCCGCCAGCGGTAGACCACCTCGGGCAGGACGTCGAAGCTGCGGGCGGCCAGGTAGGCACGCGCGGACGGCACGTGGTCCTCGTAGTGAACGCCCTCCGGGAACGACAGGCCCGCGCCGTCCCAGAAGGAGCGGCGGAAGACCTTGTTCCAGGCGAACAGGTCACCCAGCACACCGGGGACGTCCTCCAGCCGGGCGGCGGTCCGGCGGCGACGGTGCACGGGCACCATCCAGCCGGGGACCCGCGGGACCTCGTCGTCGACCTGGCGGGCGACGTTGCCGACGGCGAGGTCGGAGCCCGACCGGCCCAACGAGGCGACCAGGGCGGCGTACGCCCCCGGGGGCACGACGTCGTCGGCGTCGGCGAAGGCGAGCAGGTCGCCGGTGGCGTGCCGCACCCCGGTGTTGCGTGCGGCGCCCAGGCCGTGGTTGTCCTGGGTGACGACCCGGACCCGGGGGTCGTGGGCGGCGACCTCGCGGGCCACGTCGCCGCTGCCGTCGGTCGACCCGTCGTCGACCACGACGACCTCGAGCCGGACGCCCTGCTGGCCCAGGACGCAGTCGAGGACCGTCCCGAGGACCGCCCGGCCCTGGTAGACGGGGACCACGACGCTCAGGAGGGGGTCGGGGTCGCTCATGTCGAGGTGATCGTACGTCGGCGCGGGCCGGGCCAGGGGGCCCGGCCCGCGCCGGGGTGGTGCGGTGCCCGGCCCGGGCTCAGCCCTCGAGCGTGGCGGTGTCGATGACCGCGCGGTAGCGCACGTCGCCCGAGACGACCTTGTCGTAGTAGTCGTCGACCTGGTCGGCCGAGATGACCTCGACGGTGGCCGTCACACCGTGCTCGGCGCAGAAGTCGATCATCTCCTGCGTCTCGGGCAGGCCGCCGATCATGCTGCCGGAGATCGAGCGGCGGTTGGCCAGCAGGGAGAACGCGCTGACCTCGAGGCTCTCCTCCGGGGCGCCCACGTTGTGCATGACGCCGCCACGGGCCAGCAGCCCCATGAACTTGTCGAGGGGGATCCCGGAGCCGACGGTGTTGAGCAGCAGGTCGAAGGAGCCGGCGAGCTCGTCGAAGGCCGACCCGTCCTCGGTCGCGTGGTAGTGCTGCGCGCCGAAGCCGAGGCCGTCCTCCTTCTTGGCGTCGGTGCGGCTCAGCACGCTGACCTCGGCGCCCAGGGCCGCGGCGATCTTCACCGCGACGTGGCCCAGGCCGCCCAGGCCGATCACGCCGACGCGGCTGCCCGGGCCCACGCCGTGCGCCTTGAGCGGGTGGTAGGTGGTGATCCCGGCGCACAGCAGCGGGGTGACGGCGGCGTGGTCGGACTCGTCGTAGGAGTCGGGGATGCGGACCACGAAGTGGTCGCGCACGACGACCTGGCCGCTGTAGCCGCCCTGGGTGACCTCGCCGTCGTATCCCTTGACGCCGTAGGTGCCCACGCCGCCCTTCTCGCAGTACTGCTCCTCGCCGTCCTTGCAGGCGGCGCACTCGAGGCAGGAGTCGACGAAGCAGCCGACGCCGACCACGTCGCCGACCTGGTGCGTGGTGACCTCGGGGCCGACCTCCAGGACGGTGCCGAGGATCTCGTGCCCGGGGGTGAGCGGGAAGGCCACCGGGCCCCACTCCTCGCGCTTGGTGTGGATGTCGCTGTGGCAGATGCCGGCCCAGCGGATGTCGATGCGGACGTCGTCGGGGCGCAGGTCGCGGCGCTCCAGCTGCACCGTGGTGAAGGAGGCGTCGGCGGAGGCGGCGGCCAGGGCGGGGACGGAGACGGTCACAGGGGTCCTCTCGTACGGGAGCGACCGGCTGCCCGGGGGCGGCGCGGTCGCGTTGACCTCTCCACTATGGCCCGGCGCCCCTCACCCGGGCGTGGGGTGGGCCGCCTCCGCCGTCGGCACGACGAGGGGCCGAAGGTCACGCCTGAGGGTGTATTCCCAGGTGGGCGGGTCGGAGCAGGGTGGGAAGCGAGGTCGGCGGCCCCGGACTCCGAGACTCACGCAGATCCTCGGGGATGCAACCCCATGGGGTCGGGGTCGCTGACCTCGCCAGCCGTGGTGGCGCGGTGGGACCCTGGGGTCGTCGCACGCCGCCCTAGGAGCTGATGCCCGTGAGCACGAACGAACGTCTCGTCAAGGCCACCCCGGACCGGGTCTGGTCGGTGCTGGCCGACGGCTGGCTCTACCCGCTGTGGGTGGTCGGTGCCACCCGGATGCGTGACGTCGACGCGGGGTGGCCCGCGATCGGAACCGCCCTGCACCACTCGGTGGGCGCGTGGCCGCTGGTGCTCGACGACACCACGTCGGTGACCGGCTGCGAGCCGGGTCGCCGGCTGGACCTGCGCGCCCGGGCCTGGCCCTCGGGCGAGGCGGCCGTCTCGATCGAGCTCGAGGCGGTCGGTGCGCGCACCCGGGTCCGGATCCGGGAGGACGTGGTCAGCGGTCCCGGGCGGCTGGTCCCGGCCCCGTTGCGTCACCTGCCGCTGGCCTGGCGCAACATCGAGACGCTGCGGCGGCTGGCGTACCTGGCCGAGCGCCGCGGCGGCTGAGGCGGGCCCGCGGCGTCAGCCGACCAGGCGGTCCAGCGCGCGGGTCATGTCCTTCTCGACGTCGTCGCCGATCTTCTCGAAGACCACCTTGACCGCCGGGGCGGCCAGCTTCGCCGCGCCCGACATCTCGATGACGGCCTCGTAGGTGACCTCGCTGCCCCCGCCGGCGGCCGGGAGGACGGTGATGGTGTCGGTCGAGGTGGCGGTCTCGTTGCGCCCGACCAGCACGATCGTGTCGTGGGTCAGCTCCTCGAGGGTGTAAGTGAGCTCGGTGCCCACCCCGGCGATCCTCGACTCGTTGTGGAAGGTCGATCCGACGGCGATCGGGCCGGTGTCGTTGCGGGTGCAGCGCTCGGTGCCCGGGTCCCACTCCTCGGCGTGGGTGAAGTCCTGGAGGTAGTCGATGACGACGGCGGGCTCGGGCTGGACGGTGAAGGTGCGGCTGACGGTGGTCACGCGCCCGACGCTAGGTCGATCCGACCGGTGAGGACACCACCTGGGTGGGCGCCGCGGATGACAGGACGGCCGCCCCCCTCGGTAGCATCGACGGCGCAGAGGGTCCTGCGCGTCGTGGAGGTGGGTTCGGCGCGCGCCTGTCGTGGCGCGCCCAATCGTGGAAAGCAGAGCCCCCCGTGTCCCCTCTCGCCTCCTACCGGCGACTCCTCCGTCTGGCCGGGCCGGGCTACGTCGCCGTCGCCTTCCTCGGCCGCCTGCCGCTGGCGATGAGCCAGCTCGGCACGCTGCTGCTGGTCTCCACCGCGACCGGGAGCTACGGCGCGGGCGGCCTCGCCGCGGGCGCCCTGGCTCTGGCCAACGCCGTCATCGCCCCGCTCGCCGGCGCGCTCGCCGACCGGGTCGGGCAGCGCCCGGTCGTCCTGGTCCAGTCCCTGGTCGGCGCGGCGCTGCTCGCGCTGCTGGTGGTCCTGGTGGGCGCCGACCAGGCCACCCCGGTGCTCGTGGTGGCCGCGGCGGCGGCCGGGGCCAGCCTGCCCCAGGTCGGCCCGCTGGCGCGGGTGCGCTGGCGGCCGATCACCGACGGCTCCGGGGTGCACCAGCGACGTCTCGTCGACGCGGCGTTCTCCTACGAGGGCGCGGCCGACGAGGCCTCCTTCGCCCTCGGCCCCGCCCTCGTCGGCGTCGGCGCCGTCGCGGTGTCGCCGTCGGGCGCGCTGCTGCTCGCCGCAGGACTGCTGGCCGTCTTCGGCACCGCCTTCGCCCTGCACCCCACCGCCCGCCGCTCGCGCGCCGCCCGTCTCGCGGCCGGGGTCGACCGGACCGCTGCGGCGCGCCTGGTCACCGCGACGGTGGTGGTGCTTGGCCTGGCCCAGCTGCTGGTCGGCACGCTCTTCGGCTCGGTTCAGACCGGCGCCACCGTGCTGGCCACCAGCGAGGGGCGCCCCGGTCTGGCCGGTTTCGTGCACGGCACGCTCGGGGTCGGCAGCGCCGTGGCCGGACTGATGACCGCCGGGCTGCCGCAGCGGATCGGTCACGAGCGGCGCGCGTGGTGGGCGGCCTGCCTGCTGCTGCCGCTCAGCGTGCCGCTGCTGCTGGTCGACTCCCTCCTCCCGCTGACCGTCGTGGTCCTGGTCCTCGGCTGCGCGGTGGCGCCCTACATGATCGCCGTGTTCAGCCTCGCCGAGCGGGTGGTGGACCCCGCCCGGGTGGGGGCGGCGATGACGCTGCTGGCCAGCTGCACCGGCATCGGGTACGCCCTCGGCTCGGGGGTGGCCGGGCGTCTCGCCGACGTCAGCGGCCACACCGCCGCCTTCGCGGTCACGGTGACGGCCTGCGCGCTGGCCGCGACGCTGACCACCGTCACCCGGCGCAGGCTGCACGCAGCGGTCGCGCTGGCCGACGCGGCAGGGCGCCGCGAGCCGGCTCCCACGACGGCCGTGTGACGCGGCCCGGGTCTACCCGCCGAGGTGGGCCGGGAGGCTCTCCCAGCCGCGCAGGATCCGGGTCGGGCGCCGCTCGGCACCGGGGGCCAGGGTCAGGTCGGGGAAGCGGTCGAGCAGGGTGCGCAGGCCGACCTCGCCCTCCATCCGGGCCAGCGCCGCGCCGAGGCAGTAATGGCGCCCGGCCGAGAACGAGACGTGGTCGCGGGCGTTGGTGCGGCCGACGTCGAAGCGGTCCGGGTCGACGAAGACGTCGGGGTCGCGGTTGGCCCCGGCCAGCAGGCAGGTCACCACGTCCCCCCGGCGCACGGCCACGCCGGCGACCCGGGTGTCGCAGCGGGCCACGCGCCCGGTCAGCAGCACCGGCGGGTCGACGCGCAGCACCTCGTCGACCGCCGTGGGCCACAGCGCCGGCTCGGCGCGGAGCCGGGCCAGCTCCTCGGGGTGCTCCTGCAGCAGCACGACCCCGTTGGAGAGCAGGTTGACCGTGGTCTCGAAGCCTGCGGCGAGGATCAGTCCCGCGGTCGCCTCGAGCTCGGCGTCGGTCAGCCCGACGCCGTCCTCGCGTGCGGCGACCAGCTGGCTCATCAGGTCGTCGCCGGGGCGCTCGCGCAGGCCCGCGAGGTGCCCGGCCAGCCAGGTCCGGAAGCCCGACAGGGCGCGCTCGACGCGGCGGAACTCGGCGTACCCGAGCCCGAGGTCGAGACTGGGCGCCGCCGCAGCACCGAAGGCCAGCACGCGGTCGCGCTCGTGCGCCGGCACCCCGAGGATCTCGGCGATGACGGTGACCGGCAGCAGCGCGCAGTAGCGCTCGACCAGGTCGACCGGTCCGTCGCCGGTCCGGGCCCGCGCCCCGAGGTCGTCGAGCAGGGTGTCGGCGACCTGCTGGGTGCGCTCCCGCAGGCCCTCGACCGCGCGCACCGAGAAGACGCGGGTCACGAGCTTGCGGTAGCGGGTGTGCTGCGGCGGCTCGGTGACCAGCAGCGACGGGGGGCTCAGTGGCCCGAAGGCACGCGGGTCCGTGGCCCACGAGCCGAGCCTGCCCAGCACGCCCTGGTCACCGGCGTCGAAGACACCGGTGCGGAAGTCGTTGCTCGTCAGCACCTCGCGCACGACGGGCTGGTGCGCGGTCATCAGGGCGTAGCGTGCGCGGTGCAACGGACCGGAGGCGCGCACCTGGTCGGCGATCGTGCGGAGCGCGGCGGGGTCGTGGGCGACGCGGCGGTCGACCAGTCGGCCCTGGAGGTCGCCGCGGCGCGCTGCGTTGCGCATCACCGTGCTGGGCACGGCGTGACCCAGGGACCACCGCACCGCGGGCCGGACGAGGCGGTCGGTGGGGGACACGGGACGGCTCCTGGGCGTGGGCGGCTCGGGCGTGAGGTGCCTCGACGACCGCCGCGGGCCGTCGCGGGACGGGTCAGCGCACGATGTCGATGTTGCGGAGGGTGTCCGCGGCGTCGCGGTAGCCGATGTCCCGCCCGACCTTGCCGGCCAGCAGGTCGGCACCGGCGTCGCCGTGGAGGACGTCGTTGCCGGCGAGCCCGCCGACCGAGTCGCTGCCGCCGCCACCGTGCAGCGTGTCGCCGTTCTCCCCCCCGACGAGCTTGTCGTCACCGTCGCCACCGAAGGCCCGGTTGCTGTTGCGACCCATCCGCATCCAGTCGGCCCCGGGCCCGCCGTGGGCGCGGTCGCGGTCGGAGGCGGTGTTGACGAAGTCCCGCCCGGCACCGGTGCGCACCACGTCCTTGCCGGCGTCGGTCAGCGCCCAGGTGCGGTACTTCGCGGGCAGCGCGGTGGTGTCGATCGAGTCGTTGCCGAGCCGGGGCCAGATCTCGAGGAAGGACCTGTCCTCGAAGGACGCGGGGACGTTGCAGACCACGGCCCGGCCGACGTCGACCCGGACCCGGTCGCAGCCGCCGGGGAGGTTGGTCCACCGCGACACCGAGCGGTCGTGGAAGCGCAGCCTCCCGTGGTCCGCGGTGACCTTCAGCTTGTTGTCACCTGCGCCGCTGACGAAGCGGTACCCCCACTTGGTGACGCTGAGGTGTGCCTCGTCCATCCCGGTCCTCGGCATGGCGATCTGCCCGTAGAGCTCGAAGGTCGGCAGGTCCGCCGCGCCCCAGGAGTCGGGTGCGGACGAGGAGCTGGTGGGGGGCTTGGTGCGGTCGGCCCCGGCGGCCGTCGTCGTCACCAGGCCCGCGGACACGAGCAGGGCCGTCGCAGCAGCAGCGAGCGGGGTAGGGCGCACGGGGGACTCCAGGATCGTGGGAACAGGGGGGTTTCCGCGCCATACGATAAGGCAACCGGGCACACCCCGTGGCAGGTAGCCCAGCACCAGGGTGGTCCGCCACCCTGCTCGGATGGGCACCGCCGCGATCTTCCCCGACGTCCCCGACGTCCCCGGCGACACCCCCGGCGGTCCGGCGCGGACCAGCCTCCCGGACCAGCCCGAGCTGATGGAGTTCGGGACCATCCACGTCGAGCACGACCCGCGGGTGCTGCGCCCGCGGCCCTGGACCCGGTTGCAGTCGGAGTGGGCCGCCGAGCTCGCCCGCGACCTGCCGGCGGGGCCGGTCCTGGAGCTGTGCACCGGAGCGGGCCAGATCGGCCTGCTCACGACGGTCCTGTGCGGGCGCCCCCTGGTGGCGGTCGACGCCGACCCGGTGGCCTGCGGCCTCGCCCGCCGCAACGCCGTGCGGGCCGGGGTGGCCGACCTGGTCGAGGTGCGCGCCGGCGACATGCGCGCGGTCGTCGGGGACGCCGAGGAGTACGCCCTGGTGGTCGCGGACCCGCCCTGGGTCACCACCGCCGAGGTCGGTCGCTACCCCGAGGACCCGCTGCTGGCGATCGACGGCGGCGAGGACGGCCTGGCCGTGGCCCGGCTCTGCCTCGGGGTCGCCGCCGACCACCTGCTGCCCGGCGGCCTGCTGCTCGTGCAGCTCGGGGACGACGCGCAGGCCGAGGCGCTGGCCGCCGCTGCCGGGTGGGTCGAGCGGGGTCGCCGCCACGGCGAGCGGGGTCTGGTCCTGCTCCTGGCCCGGGCCTGAGGGACTGCCTGAGTCCCTAGGCCGGGCGGTCCGCGGCCGGCAGCAGCTTGTGGGTCGCGTCGCACCACGGTGTGATGGCCGAGCGTCCGCAGCGGCACAGCGCGCTGACCGGGCGGGTGGTCGCGTGACGCACCCCGTCGCGGGTCTCGACCACGGCCGGGCCACGCAGCAGCAGCGGCCCGCCGGCGCAGGGCAGGCGCACGGGATCGCCCTCGACCACCCGGGCGGTCGGCTCCATGTCCGGCGTGGGGCGGGTCACGCCGCGTCCCACCGGGCGAGCATGTCGGTGGCCGTACGGGCCTCGAGGTCCAGGCAGGTCCAGGCCCCGAGCGCCACGTCGGGCAGCAGGCCGGGCTCCTCGTCGACCAGGGTCCCGCACACCCCGACCAGGGCGAGGTGCTCGTGCACGGCGTCGGCCTCGACGTGCTCGTCGTAGTAGGCGGCCATCGCCTCGCCGACGCCGAGACGCCGCAGGCCCTGGGCGAGCTGGCGCGAAGGCACCGAGCTGGTGGCCTCGAAGGCGGCGAAGTGACCCATCGCGGCTCCGCGCAGGCGCCGCTGGAGGCCGAACATGCTCACGGCGTTGTTCTGCTCGAGGATCGGCAGCGTGGCCTCCCCGACGTAGTGGCCGTAGTCCGACTCGAGGCCGGCGGCGGCCATGCCCTGCTCGAAGAGCCGGTGGTGGAGGCGCTCGGGATCGCCGCCGCCGTACTCGTCGAACTGCACCTCCATCAGCGCCGCCTTCGGTGCGGCGGTCAGGCGGGGCACCACCCAGCTGGTCGGGTCGGCCTCCTTGAGGTGGTACAGCGAGCGCTGCCGCAGCAACGACAGGGCCTGCTCGCGCGTGCCGCGGCGCTGCAGGTGGCGGGCCAGGGACGGGGCGTCGTCGGCCCCGATGATCCGCCCCACGAGCGCGGCCACGTCGTCGGCCGGGTCGACCTCCTCCCACGCGGCGGCGAACCGCTCGCGCAGGCGTCGCTCGAGGTCCTGCTCCAGGGCCTGGCGCAGCGGCATCAGCAGCGGCGACCACTCCCAGGCGTCGTCGACCTCGGCGAACCCGCGGTAGTGCAGCTCGTGCAGGACCCACAGGCACTGCGCGGCGTCCTCGGCGTCGGGGGCCTCGGACGGGTCGAGGGCGGGCACCAGTCCGGCGGGCGGGGCGGAGTCGACGCGCGCGGGCGCCACGGTGAGCAGCAGGGCGTGCAGCGCGGTCCCCATCGGGCCGCGGGCGGGGGGCAGCAGCATCAGCGCGCTCCGGGATCGGTCGTGCGGGAGGTGGGAGGCATCGCGTCCATGGTGGGGCCGTGACGCACCGGGGCGGACCCTCCGCAGGGGTCAAACCGACCGGTGCCCGGTCCGGGCACCCGTGGGAGCCCGGATCCTGAGAGACTGCCCCGGTGACTGACGAGCAGCAGCCGGTGACCACCTCCGACCTGGTGGACCTCCGCGCCGGGGCGACCGACCAGTCGTCGGTGGTCGAGGCGCTGCTGGCGCTGCTCGAGGGCGCCGGACGCCTCCGCGACGCCGACACCTGCCGGGCCGACCTGATCGCCCGCGAGGCGGTCGGCTCGACCGTGATCCCGGGCGGCGTCGCGATCCCGCACGCGCGGACCGCCGGGGTCGAGGTGCCCACCGTCGTCGTGCTCCGCCTCGCCGAGCCGGTGGCCTGGTCGGCCGGCGCCGGTCCCGTCGACGTGGTCCTCGGCCTGGTCACCCCGGCGGGCGACAGCGAGGGCTACCTGCGGCTCCTCGCGTCGCTGACCCGCGCCGTCGTGGCCCGCCTGCCCCGCGACCTCCGTGAGGCCGCCTCGCCCGCCGAGGCCGCCGATCTCGTCCGGCGTGCCGTCGGCCGGACCTGACCGCACGCCTACCACCGGCGGTGGGACGCCGCCGGGGGGGTGACCACGGGCCCGTCACACTGACGACATGTGCGACGACTACGTCGAGCGGCTGACGGGGCGGCAGTCCCGGGCCGCCACCCAGCCGTCCCCGGGCTTGCGGCCCGGATGCCTGGAGTGCACGGGCCGGGGACGCCAGGACGCCTTCGAGGACCTGTACGACGCCACCGTCGACCACGTCTGGCGCCTGGCGCGGCTCAAGGGTCGCGGCGACGACGCCTGGGTCCGCCAGGTGGTCCGCGAGACCTACGCCGAGGTGTGGCGCAGCGCGTCGTCCTTCCGCGCCGCCGAGCACCGCACGCTGACCTGGGTGCTGGCCGTCACCTCCGCCGTGGCGCGCACCGGCCCGCGCCGCGACCCCGGCCCCTGGGGCGGGCGGGTGGCGTGAGCGCCCCCGGGGTCGGTCGTGGGGGCGACCTCGACACCGACGTGGTGGTGGTCGGCGCCGGCCTCGCCGGGCTGCGCTGCGCCCGTGCCCTGGTCGACCGGGGCCACGACGTCGTGGTCCTCGAGCGCGAGGACGCCGTCGGCGGTCGGATCCGCACCGACCACGTCGACGGGTTCGCCCTGGACCGCGGCTTCCAGCTGCTCAACCCGGCCTACCGCGCCGTGCGCCGCTGGGTCGACGTCGACGCGCTGGGGCTGCAGCCCTTCGCCGCCGGCGTGGCCGCGCGGGTCGACGACCGGTTGGTGGAGCTGGGCAACCCGCTGGCCGCCCCCTCGCTGCTCGCGCCCACGGTGCGCGCGCTCGCCCTGCGTCCGCGCGAGGTGCTCGCCACCGCCCGCTGGGCCGCGCCGCTGCTGCGGGCGCGTCCCGGACGACGGCTCGCGACCGGTCTGACCACCGCCTCGCCCCGGCGCGACGTCAGTCGTCGCGAGGCCCTCGACCGCGCCGGTGTCGATGGTCTGCTCCGCGCCACGCTCGACTCGTTCTTCGCCGGGGTGGTGCTGGAGGACGACGGCTCGACCTCCCAGGCGTACGCCCTCCTGCTCACCGCGACCTTCCTGGCCGGCACCCCGGCCCTGCCCGAGCAGGGCATGCAGGCGCTGCCCGAGCAGCTGGCCGGTCCCCTCGGCGACCGGGTGCGGCTCGGCACCGCGGCGCATTCCTGGGAGGCCGTCCCCGGTGGCGTGGTCGTGCACACGGCCGGTGCGACGCTGCGCGCGCGGCAGGTGGTGGTCGCCGTGGCCGGCCAGGAGGCCGGCGCGCTGACCGGTCTCGACGCCGGCGCGCCGCGCACCAAGGGCGTCGTGACGTCGTGGTTCGCCGCCGACGAGGCGCCGACCGGGTCGCACCTGCTCTTCGTCGACGGTCGCGCCCGTGCGTCCGGGCCCCTGGTGAACACCGCCGTGGTCAGCAACCCTGCGCCGTCCTACGCGCCGGCCGGGCAGCACCTGGTCCAGGCCTCGGCGCTGCACGGGCCCGGCCGGCCGGTGCCGACCGACGACGACGTACGCCGTCATGCCGGCGAGCTGCTCGGAGGGGATCCGCGCGGCTGGCGGCTGCTGCACCGCCACGAGGTGCCGCACGCGCTCCCGGCCCAGCCCGCGCCGCTCTCGCTGCGTCGCCCGGTCCGCGTCCGCGAGCGCCTGGTGGTGTGCGGCGACCACCGTGACACCGCCTCGATCCAGGGTGCGCTCGTCAGCGGCCAGCGCGCCGCGCTCGACGTCCACGCGGCGCTGACCAGGCCGACCCGGCTGTAACGCTGTGTTACTTCACCTGGTGCAGCGGCAGCGCGACGATGCACCAGGCGAGGTAACACAGCGTGACAGCCACCTCCCGGCCTCAGGCGAGCCGCACCGCCAGCGCGCGGCCGAGGTCGCGCCCGGACGTCCAGGCGGTCTCGACCTTGGCCGGGCCGCCCCACCCGTCGCCGCAGACGCCCAGGCCCGACTCGGTGAGCAGGTACGGGTCGTCGCGCTCGCCGGTCGGGCGCGCCACGGACCACCGCTGCACGTAGGTGCCGGCCGGCTCGCCCTCGATGCGCAGCAGCCGTCGGAGCGCGGCGAGCATGGCCGGTCCCGCGGCCTGCGGGTCCTCCAGGTTGGCCGCGGCCAGCGCCGGGGTCGAGTGCGCGACGAGGACCGGTGCGTCGTCACCGCGACGGCGACCGTCGTCGGCGATCCACGACAGGTCGTCGTCGCCGTTGACGAAGGCCCCGTGGAACACGCCCGGGGCGACGACGTCGTCCCAGGTGCGGGAGCCCCACCAGGCGGCGAGGGCCAGGATCGGCTCCGACGGGCGGGTGAGCCGCTCCCGGTGGTGCTCCAGGCCGTCGCCCAGCAGCCGCGAGGCCTGCGCGTCGGGCATGGCCAGGACGACGGCCGGGGCGGCGGCGCCGTCGACGTCGAGACCGTCGGCGGTCGTCCGCACCGACGAGACCGACCCCTCCTCGACCGTCACGCCGGCGGTCCCGGCGAGCGCCTCGACCAGCGACCGCAACCCTCCGGCTGCGCCCCAGCGCAGCGGCCCGGACTTCAGCTCGGCGCTCGGGCCCCCCTCGGCGCCGGCATCGAGCGCCACGAACGTGTCGGTCCAGGGGGAGGCCAGGCCCCGCGTACGCCAGCGGTCGACGACCTTGACGAAGTCACCGTCCGGGGAGGCGGTGAGGTAGGACGCCCCGAGGTCGACCGGTCGCTCGTCCAGGCGACGGCTCGCCATCCGGCCGCCCATCCGGCGCCCCTGGTCCACGACCCGGACCGGCACCTGGGCCCGGACCAGCTCGGCTGCGCACGCGACCCCGGCGATGCCGGCTCCCACCACCACGACCGGTTCCATCCCAGGAGCCTGCCACGGTGCCATCCACCAGCCGGGTGGCCTCCTGGACGGGGGCGTGGGGCGCTAGGTTCGTGCCCTTCACTCCCGGAGGTAGGTGGCAGCGTGGCGGACGACGTGGAGGCGGTCGTACCGGTGTTCTTCCTGTCCGACAGCACGGGCATCAGTGCCGAGACGATGGGCAACGCCCTGCTCCTCCAGTTCCCCGACGTGCGGTTCGAGCGCACCACGATCCCGTTCATCTCGACCGCCAAGGACGCCGCCCGCGTCGTCGCGATGATCGACGACGTCGCGGCCGGGCCCAGCACGCCCCTGGTCTTCACCACCGCGGCCGAGGACGCCGTACGCCTGGAGCTGCGCAAGACCGTCGCGCCGATCATCGACTTCTTCGACCTCCACATGGGTCGTGTCGAGGCGATCCTCGACCGCCGGGGCCGGCGCGAGGCGATGAAGCTGCACGGCGTCGGCGACGTCAAGCGCTACAACGCGCGGATGGCGGCGGTGGAGTTCACCATCGAGCACGACGACGGCCAGAGCCTGCGTGCCATGGAGAAGGCCGACGTGATCCTGCTGGCGCCCTCGCGGTGCGGCAAGACACCGACGAGCATGTACCTCGCGCTCCAGCACGGCCTGTTCGTGGCCAACTACCCGCTGGTCCAGGAGGACCTCGAGGCCTCCGGGCTGCCGCGACCGGTCGAGCCGTTCCGGGACCGCTGCTTCGGGCTGATCACCAACGCCGACCGGCTCAGCCGGGTCCGCAACGAGCGCCGGCCGAACTCGTCGTACGCCTCGCCCGAGCAGTGCCGGTGGGAGCTTCGTCGTGCCACCGAGCTCTACCGGGCGCACCGGGTGCCGTCGATCGACACCTCGGCGAAGTCGGTCGAGGAGATCTCCGCCCTCATCATCCAGGGCCTCACCCGCCGCTCCGGCGGCGGCACCGCCGACCCCAGCAGCACCCGTCACCGTGGAGGACGAGCATGACCGACACCCAGGCCGACCAGCAGCCCGACACCAGCCACGTGCGCTGGTTCTCCGAGATCGGGATGGGTGACCTCGAGGAGGTCGGCGGCAAGAACGCCTCCCTCGGGGAGATGGTCAGCAACCTGGCCGACCTCGGGGTCGCCGTGCCGGACGGCTTCGCGACCACCGCGCAGGCCTACCACCACTTCATCGGCGACACCGGCCTCGCCGACCGCATCGCCACCCTGGTCGAGGACCTCGACACCGAGGACACGCGGCGCCTGGCCGAGGTCGGCAAGGAGATCCGCACCGCCGTCATCGAGCAGGAGTTCCCCGAGGACCTCGAGCGGGACATCCGGGCCGCCTACGAGCAGCTGGTGGAGTCCTCACGGGGCGAGGACGGGGAGGAGCCGTCCTTCGCGGTCCGCTCCTCGGCCACCGCCGAGGACCTGCCCGACGCCTCGTTCGCCGGCCAGCAGGAGACCTTCCTCAACGTGCGCGGCATCGACGCCGTGCTGCTGTCGATCCGCGAGGTCTACGCCTCGCTCTACAACGACCGTGCGATCGCCTACCGCGTGCACCACGGCTTCGCCCACGGGGACGTGGGGCTCTCGGCCGGCGTGCAGCGCATGGTCCGCTCCGACATCGGCTCGTCGGGCGTCATGTTCACCATGGACACCGAGTCCGGCTTCACCGACGCGGTGTTCATCACCTCCGCCTTCGGCCTCGGCGAGGGCGTCGTGCAGGGCGCGGTCAACCCCGACGAGTTCTACGTCTACAAGCCCGCGCTCAAGCTCGGCAAGCCGTCCGTGCTGAAGCGGGGCATCGGTGCCAAGGCCACCAAGATGGTCTACACCGAGGACACCGAGGTCGGGCGGACGACCGAGTTCGTCGACGTCGAGCCGGCCGAATCGCGCCGCTTCAGCCTCACCGACGCCGAGGTCGAGGAGCTGGCCCGGCACGCGGTGACCATCGAGGAGCACTACGGGCGCCCGATGGACATCGAGTGGGGCAAGGACGGTCTCGACGGCAAGCTCTACGTGCTGCAGGCCCGCCCCGAGACGGTGCAGTCGCGCCGTACGGGCGCCACCGAGCGCTTCAGCATCAGCTCCTCGGTCACCAAGGGGGCCGACGTCGTCGTCGAGGGCCGCGCGATCGGTCAGAAGATCGGCGCGGGGGCCGTACGCGTGCTGACCTCGGTCGACCAGATGCACGAGTTCCAGGCCGGCGAGGTCCTCGTGGCCGACATGACCGACCCCGACTGGGAGCCGATCATGAAGCGCGCCTCCGCGATCGTGACCGACCGCGGTGGGCGCACCTGCCACGCCGCGATCATCGCCCGCGAGCTCGGCATCCCCGCCGTCGTCGGCACGAGCAGCGCCACCTCGGACCTGGCCGACGGCCGCGAGGTCACCGTGTCCTGCGCCGAGGGCGACACCGGCCTGGTCTACGAGGGCATCCTCGACTTCGACGTCGAGACCACCGAGCTCAGCGAGATGCCCGACATCCCGGTCAAGATCATGATGAACGTCGGCACGCCCGAGCAGGCCTTCGCCTTCTCGCGGCTGCCGCACCGCGGCGTCGGCCTGGCCCGGCTGGAGTTCATCATCAACCGCCAGATCGGCGTGCACCCCAAGGCGCTGCTCGACCTCGAGGCGGACCCGGACTCGCTCGACCCCGCGCTCCGTGAGGAGGTCGAAGAGATCATCGCGGCCTACGACTCGCCGCGGGAGTTCTTCGTCCAGCGCGTCGCCGAGGGCGTCTCGATGATCGCCGCGGCCTTCGCGCCGGAGCCGGTGATCGTGCGGATGAGCGACTTCAAGTCCAACGAGTACGCCAACCTCGTCGGCGGGGAGACCTACGAGCCGCACGAGGAGAACCCGATGCTCGGCTACCGCGGTGCCTCGCGCTACCTCTCGGAGGACTTCGCGGAGTGCTTCGCGATGGAGGCCGAGGCGCTGAAGTTCGTGCGCGACGAGATGGGCCTGGCCAACGTCAAGATCATGATCCCGTTCGTGCGCACCGTGGCCGAGGCCGAGGGAGTGATCGACCTGCTCGGTCAGCACGGCCTGGTGCGCGGGGAGAACGACCTGCAGGTCGTGATGATGTGCGAGGTGCCCTCCAACGCGGTGATCGCCGACGCGTTCCTCGAGCACTTCGACGGCTTCTCGATCGGTTCCAACGACATGACCCAGCTGACGCTGGGCCTGGACCGGGACTCCAGCCTGGTCGCGGCGTCGTTCGACGAGCGGGACCCGGCCGTGCAGCACATGCTCTCGCTGGCCATCGAGGCCTGCCTCCGGCAGGGCAAGTACGTCGGGATCTGCGGCCAAGGCCCCTCCGACCACCCCGACATGGCCGAGTGGCTGGTCGAGCAGGGCATCGAGACGATCTCGCTCAACCCCGACACCGTGGTCGACACCTGGCTCCGGCTGGGTGGGGTGGAGGTCGGGGCCACCGCAGGGTGACGGACCGCCCCGGGTGGTCGAGGAGCGAGCGACGCCCCCGGTGGTCGGGGAGTGAGCGACGCCCCCGGTGGTCGAGGAGCGAGCGAAGCCCCCGGTGGTCGAGGAGCGAGCGAAGCGAGCGTCTCGAGACCCTGTGCGTCCGGCTTGGCGGTGGTCTCGAGGCTCGGGCCTGGCGGCCCTCGCACCTCGACCGGCGGCGGGCTCCCCGGTGGTCGGGGAGCCAGCGACGCCCCCGGTGGTCGAGGAGCGAGCGAAGCGAGCGTCTCGAGACCCTGAGCCCATGAGGGCGGTCCTGGTCGAGCGGTTCGGGCAGCCCCCGCGGGTGGCGGACGTCCCGGAGCCGGCCTGTCCGGACGACGGGGTCGTCGTCGCGGTCGAGGCCACCGGACTGTGCCGCAGCGACTGGCACGCCTGGCAGGGACACGACGACGGGATCGTCCTGCCCCACGTGCTCGGCCACGAGCTGGCCGGCATCGTGGTCGAGGTCGGTCCCGGTGCGGCCGGCTTCGCCGTGGGCGACCGGGTGACCACGCCGTTCGTCCTGGCCTGCGGCGACTGCGCGGCCTGCGCCCGCGGCGATCAGCAGGTCTGCGCCCGCCAGCTGCAGCCCGGCTTCACCCAGTGGGGCTCCTGGGCCGAGCGCGTCGCGCTCCCGCGCGCCGAGGTCAACCTGGTGCCCCTGCCCGCCGCCGTCGGTGCCGACGTCGCCTGCGGCCTCGGGTGCCGCTTCGCCACGGCGTACCGCGCGGTGCTCGAGGTGGGCCGGGTGCGTGCGGACGAGACGGTCGTCGTCCACGGGTGCGGCGGGGTGGGGCTGGCGGCGGTGATGGTCGCGGTGGCCGAGGGTGCCCGCGTCGTCGCCGTCGACCCGTCGGCGGCGTCGCGCGCGCTGGCTGCCGGGCTCGGTGCCACCGCCACCACGCCCGGCGGCCTCGCCGCCACCCTGGCCGGGCTCGCCCCCGACGGGGCCGACCTGTCGCTGGACTGCCGCGGCTCGCGTGACGTCGTCGCCGCGTCGCTGGCCTGCCTGCGCCCGCGCGGTCGTCACGTCCAGGTCGGCCTGCTGGGAGGGGCCGACGCCGTCCCGCCGGTCGACCTCGGCCTGGTCGTCGCCCGCGAGCTGCAGGTGCTCGGCAGCCACGGCCTCTCGGCGGCGTCCTACCCGGCGCTGCTCGCGCGCGTGGTCGACGAGACGTACGCCCCGCAGCGGCTGCTGCGCGACGTCGTCGACCTCGAGGAGGCCGTGCGCCGGCTGGTCGCCCTCGACACCGCCGGCGCCGGTGCCGGCGGTGTCACCGTCATCCGGCCCGCGCTCTGAGGGCCACCGCACGCCGGCTCAGCCGCACCAGCTGTCCTCGAGCGCGATCGGGAAGGGCTCGCCGTCGACGAGCAGGCGCCCGTCCGCCCACGGGAGGGCAGCGTCGATGTCGCAGTCGGCCGACGAGGCCCGCAAGGTCATCCGGCCGCGGGCGGTGCCGGCCGGGACCGTGACCGTGGCGGCCTCCCAGCCGCCCCCGGCGGGAAGCGACACCTCGACCGCCCCCGGACCGGGGTTGGCGACGTCGAGGTAGACCTCGCCGGTGCCGTCGGGCGAGGTCATCGAACCGATGGGCTCCACGTCGGGGCCCAGGGAGCACCAGTCGGCGACCGCGGCCGCAAGGGCGCCGGGGTCGTCCGGGACGTACGACCGCACCTCGACGGGGTCGCTCCCGGCCCGCGTGCTGATCTCCACGACGACGTCGCCGGCCCCGGCGTCGGGCTGCCCGCAGTCGGGGCTGAGGTGCCCCTCGATCCCGACCTGGGCTCCGGCAGCCAGGGGCACCGAGGTCAGGTCCTCGCCGTCCCGGTCGTAGGGGAGCGCCTCGACCTCCTCGGCCGCACCCCGCAGCACCACGGCGGTGACCGTCGTCGCCTCCCGGACCCGGGTGCCCATCTGCAGCCCGACGCCGTACCTCGACCCGGTGAGCTCCATCGGCACGGCGACGGCGTCCGCCGGCGCGCGGACCACGGAGCCGCCGGCGACGACCTCGTCCTGGGTGAGCACCCCGGCCGCCACCCCGCCTCCCACCACGGCGAGGACGGCGACGGCGGACCCCACCACGGCAAGCTTCATCCCCCCATCTTCTCCCGGAGGAAGGCGGTCGTGTCGTCCATCGCGGTGAAGAACGCCGGCCCGAACGCGTGCCCGTCGTCGTAGAGCTCGAGCGTCGAGTCGACACCGGCGTCGCGCAGCGCGCTCTGGGAGTCCCGGGCCCACTGCAGCGGGCAGGTGTCGTCGGCGGTGCCGTGCACGAGCAGGACCGGCTCGGTGACCCGGTCGAAGTACGGCCGGGCGCTGACGCTCGGCCAGAACTCACGGCCCCGCGGTGAGCCCGGCAGGCCGTACTCCCGCCCGACGTAGGAGGCGACCTCGTCGCGGTCGGGGGCGGTGAAGCGGTTGAAGTTGTCGTCCTCGCGCGAGCTCACCGACGCCCACCCGACACCGGCGGCGAAGACGCCGGGCGCCGCGCTCAGCGCCCGCAGCATCACCCCGCCGCCCATCGAGCGGCCGAACAGCGCCACCCGGTCGTCGTCGACCGCCACGTCGTCGCTGCGGCGCAGCGCGGCGGCGGCGTTGACGACGTCGGCGACGTAGCCGAGCCGGACCTCGCGCTCGGCCTGCTCCTCGGTCCCGTCGGACTCCGCGTGCGCGCGGTAGTCGACGTGGAAGGCCACGAAGCCGCGCGCCGCGAGCACCCCGCGCTCGCGGGTCATGCCCTGGCCGCGCACGTAGAGGTCGGGGTCGATGTAGCCGTGGGCCAGCACCACGGCGGGGAACGGCCCCGGGCCGGTCGGCACGTTGAGCACACCGGAGACGGTCAGGTCGCCGCTGCGGTAGGTCGCGTCGTAGGAGGTGTAGGCGCCGGTCTCCTCCCGCACCGTGCCCAGTCGCAGGTCGCCGCCTGCGTAGTCACGGTTCTCGGAGAAGTACGCCGGCAGCGACACCGGATCGGGACGCCCGCGCTCGACGGGCTCCGACGACGGGGCCTCCGACGGCGCCTCCGACGGGGCCGCGGAGGGCCTCTCCGAGGGAGGCAGGGAGGACGACGAGGGCGGGGAGTCCGACGGCGACCCCGACGGCGCGGCCGGGGAGCTGTTCGCCGTGGAGCCCGTCTCGTCCTGCGCGTCCCCCGAGCACGCGGACGCGACCAGCGTCAGGGCGAGGAGCGGAGCGAGAGCGGTCAGACGACGCGGGCCCATCACCCGATCGTGCCAGGGCCGGCCACGGCGGAGTCTCCTAGGCTCGTCCGCATGCCCACGACGCCGACCTCGACGACGCCGCTGGCCCTGCTCGGTCGCTGGACCCTCGAACGCGACATCGACGACCGGTACGCGCGGGCGCGCCTGCGCGTCACGGGCACCGCCGTGCTCGGGCCGGCCGGGGACGGGCGCGTGCGCTGGCACGAGGAGGGCCTGCTGGAGCGGCCGGGCAGCGAGCCGGCCGCCGTGCAGCGCACGCTCCTCCTGGTCCCCGGGCCAGGCGACGAGCCGCGGTGGCAGGTCACCTTCGAGGACGGTCGGCCCTTCCACGCGTGGACCCCGGGCGTCGAGGTGGACCACCCGTGCGCGGAGGACCTCTACCGCGGCCTCGTGGAGGTCCCGAGCGCCGCGCACGGCGGGGCTGCCGCGCGGTGGACGGTGACCTGGAGGGTGCGCGGCCCGGCCAAGGACCACACCATCGTCACCACCTACCGCCGCCACCCGCACGGCGCCGGACCGGCCACGTGAGCCGGCACCGTCGTGCGGAGGAGACGCACGGGCACGGCCACGGCCATGGTCAGGAGGGGGACGCCGACGGCTCCGTCGAGGTCGGCGCGCTCGCGCGTACCGCCGTGCTGGTCTCCCTGGCCTGCTTCGTGATCGCCGCGGTGGTCGGCGCGGTGTGGCTGTGGCCCGCCCGCGAGCCGGACTTCGGGGCCGGGGGCCCGCCGGCCTTCGCCACGCAGGACACCGGGTTCGTGACCGCCGAGGTCGTCGAGGTCGCCGAGGCCTGCACCGACGGGGAGCGGGCCGAGGTCGAGCCGGGGGGCGGCGCTGGTGGTGCGTTCACCTGCGGGCAGGTCGCGGCCACCGTGGCGGAGGGTGCGGGGGAGGGCGAGCGGGCGGTCTTCCCCGTGGCGCCGGAGGTCTCGCGCTCGGGACTGACCGGGGGCGACGCGGTGCTGCTGGTGCGGGTGCCGGCCGACGGGGGCGCGTCGTACCAGTTCCAGCAGGTGCAGCGGGGCGGTGCCCTGGCCTGGCTGCTGGGCTTCTTCGTGGTCGCGGTCGTGGCCGTGGCGCGCCTGCGGGGGCTGATGGGCCTGGTGGGCCTCGGTCTCGGCGCGGTCGTGGTGTGGCAGTTCACCCTGCCGGCCCTGCTGGTGGGCGAGAACGGTCTGGCGGTGGCGATGACCAGCGCCACCGCGATCATGGTGGTGGTGCTCTACACGACCCACGGCTTCTCGATGCGCAGCAGCGTCGCGCTCCTCGGCACGCTGGTCGGCGTCGGCCTGACCGGTCTGCTGGGGCTGGTGGCGATGGACGGCACCCGGTTGTCGGGCATCTCCGACGAGACCGGGGGACTCCTGGCCGCCCAGGTGTCCGGCCTGGACTTCCGCGGCCTGCTGATCTGCGGGATCGTGCTGACCGGGCTCGGCGTGCTCAACGACGTGACGATCACCCAGGCGTCCGTGGTGTGGGAGCTGCGGGCCGCCCAGCCGGGCATGTCGCGCCGCCAGGTCTTCGCCGGCGCGATGCGGATCGGGCGCGACCACATCGCCTCCAGCATCTACACGCTGCTGTTCGCCTACGCCGGGGCCGCCCTGATCGTGCTGATGCTGGTCTCGCTCCTCGACCGGCCGTTCCTCGAGCTGGTCTCCTCGGGCGTGCTGACCGAGGAGATCGTGCGTACCCTGACCAGCGCCATCGGCCTGGTCCTGGCGGTGCCGCTGACGACCGGGCTGGCGGCCCTGCTGGTCGCACCGGCCGGCGCCGCGGTGCGGGCGGCCGACCGGCTCTGAGGCGCCTCGCGCGGGGCTGACCGGCGGCCCGCGTCGGCGCGATGCCTCGCCCGGAGGACGTGACCTCCGGCCGGGAGGCTCGTTGGGTCGGCATGGAGCCACCGACGCGTGCCGTGGCGGCCACCGGGACGGCCGTCGCGGCCGCGGGCCCCGTGCGGCCCGCCTCCGCCCCCCTGACGACCTGACCCGGCGACGCAGCCCCCGGGCCTGCGTCGCCCCCCGATCGAGGGGCCCTTCTGGACATGGGGCCGGAGGGGCCCCTCCTCAGGGCCCGGCTACGGTCGGCCCCATGACCCCCGCCGAGCTGCTGGTCGAGACCTTCGGGCGCGTCCTCGACAACGGCCTCGCCGCCGTCGACGGGCTCACCGTCGCGGATCTGGCGCACCGCCCCGCCTCCGTCGGGGACGACGCCAACCCGGTGGCCTGGCTGATCTGGCACGCAGCCCGCGTGCAGGACGACCACGTCGCCGAGGTGGCCGGCCACGAGCAGGTCTGGACCGAGCAGGGCTGGGCCGGCCGGTTCGGCCTCCCCTTCGACGACCACGAGATCGGCTACGGCCACACCGCCGACGAGGTGGCGCAGGTCCGCGTCGACGCCGACCTGCTGGCCGGGTACCTGCGCGCGGTCCACCAGCGCTCGGTGGCGTACCTCTCCGGGCTGGGGGTCGAGGACCTGGACCGGGTCGTCGACGAACGGTGGGAGCCGCCGGTGACTCTCGGCGTGCGGCTGGTCAGCGTGGGGGACGACGGCACCCAGCACGTGGGGCAGGCGGCGTACGTCCGCGGGCTGATGGGTCGGTAGGCGACGCTCGGGGGTGCGGGCGGTCGATCCAGCGCAATTGTCGGGTTCTGACTGGTTCGCTGGCCCGCGTCGTGATGGAGGCCGACAATTGCGGCCGTACGACAGCGCACCCGGGTCGACCGTCGACCGTCACCGACCGCGCGGCTTGTTCGGTCGGTAGCGCGACGCTCGGGGTGCGGGCCGGTCGATCCGGCGCAATTGTCGGGTTCCGACCGGTTCGCTGGCCCGTGTCGTGCTGGAGGCCGACAATTGCGCCCGTACGACAGCGCACCCGGACCGACCGCCCACCGGCACCGACCGCACTGCCTCCCCAGCTCGGCCATCCGGCAGCGGGCAGCGACCCGGCCGTGCAGGTCGGGTCCTGCTCGAGGTGGGCGCGCCGGGAGGTGTTCGGGATCGGGCCCGGTAGGGGATCAAGGCGAATTGGTCGGCCCGTGACAGCAACGAGGCCAGGTGAACCCTGGACAGGTCCGGTCGCTGGCCCTGTCCCCACCCCCGGGCGTGTATCGCGCACCCCCGGTCCAGGGCCTAGCGTCGCCGGATGAGCAACGACGACGACGACCGCACGGCCCTGCACCGGGACGGATTCTGCGACGTCGTCGTGGAGATCCCACGCGGCAGCCGCAACAAGTACGAGGCCACCGACGACGGCGTGATCTGGTTCGACCGCCGCCTCGGCGGGCCGGCCGGGTTCCCGGGCGACTACGGCTACGTGGTCGGCGCGGAGGGCGAGGACGGCGACGCGCTCGACGCGCTGGTGCTGCTGGAGGAGGCCACCTTCCCCGGCGTGCACATGCGCTGCCGGGTCATCGGGGCCTACCTGCTCGAGGTCGGTGGGGAGTCCGAGACGAAGCTGATCGTGGTCCCCGAGGCCGACCACCACGCCGACCACCTGCGCGACCTCGGCGACCTGCCGACGGCCTTCCTGGACGAGCTGGACGCCTTCTTCGAGGCCTACCGGATGCTGGAGTCGAAGGGTGTCGAGGTGCGCGAGCGGCAGGGACGCGACGCCGCGGTGGCGGTGCTCACCGGTCCGTGACCGGTCCGCTGCGCCGCCACGGTGGGGTGCTGCCTGCCGGGGTCGGACGACCGGCAGGACACGTCGACACCGTCGCGCTCCTGCACCCGGGTGCCACGCTCCTGCGCGGCAGACGTCCACCCGCGCGGCGTCCTCGGCGCCTCGGCGTCAGCGGGTGCGGTCGTACAGGGTGATGCCGCCGGCCAACCGGTACGGCTGGGTGGCCACGAGGCCGCCCACCGTGCGGCGCAGACGGGAGACCTCTGCACGGACCGCCACCTCGTGGTCGGCGTCGCCGTGCAGGGCCACGCTCAGCTCGCGCGCGCCCAGCCCGGCCGGGCCGGCCGCGAGCAGCGACCGCAGCAGCTCGGCGTGGCGTGGGGCGAGCGGGCGGGTCCAGCTCTCGTCGGGACCGTCCCCGCCCTCGCTGCGCACCCGTAGTCCCGGGCGGGAGGTGCCATCGAGGTCGACCAGCTCGGCCACCAGTCGCGTCGTCGAGCCCTGCGGGCGGACCAGCCATCCTCCGGGCAGCCGCTCGGGCAGGCAGAGCCCGAGGCCGGGCACGGCGAGCGGCTGGTGCTCGCGCGGGGCGGGGATGCGCTCGCGTCCCGCGGCCAGGCCGGCGTGGTGGGCCACCCACCCGTGGTCGTCGACGACGAGCAAGGGGCCACCGCGCCCGACCGCGCCCTCGACCGACGCACGCAGCCGGCGCAGGTCGTCCTGGTGCCGACGCCACAGCTGGTGCTCGGCCACGCGGGCGGCGCTGGCCACCAGGGCGGTGAGCGCCGGGTGCAGCGTCATCGCCGGCCCGCTGACGTCGACCACGCCGAGCAGCTCGCCGGATCGCGGGTCCTGGACCGGGGCGGCCGTGCAGTACCACGGGTGCTGCTGGTGCTCGAAGTGCTCGGCGGAGAACAGCTGGACCGCGGTGGCCTCGGCCAGGGCGGTCCCGATCGCGTTCGTGCCCACGGTGGCCTCGGTCCAGGTCGCGCCTTCGGCGAAGCCGAGCCGGTCGGCCTGACGCAGCACCCGGCTGGACCCCTCGCGCCAGAGCACCACGCCGTCGGCGTCGCAGACGACCATGACGAACAGGCCGGCGTCGGCGGTCGAGGTGAGCACCGCGCGCAGGTCGTCGACCACCAGGCGCAGGGGGCTGGCCGCGCGACGGCGGGCCAGCTCGGCGGCGTCACGCGGGTCGCGCACGTGACTGCGGCCGGGGTCCAGGCCGAGCGCGAGGACGCGCTCCCAGGACCGGGCGACCAGGGCCCGTGGTGCCCGGTCCGGTCGGGCGCCGGCCAGGACCGCGTCCCAGGTGCGGGCCAGCTCGTCGGCCCGCCGACCCAGGTCGATCCCGCTCATGGCCCGAGGATAGGTCGTGGCTGTGACCCGCACCACAGCCGTGGACACCGCAACACCCTGCAACCCTGGCGCCGCGCGCGGGTGATGCAGTGTGCTGTAGGTCACAGCACGTCCACCGGAGGATGAGATGACCGAGACACTGGAACGCCCCGACACCCAGAGCGCGCCCCAGGACCGGGCCGCGGCCTGGTTCGCGGCGTTCGAGCAGGCCCTGACCGACCACGACGTCGAGCGTGCGGCCGGCATGTTCGCCGCCACCAGCTTCTGGCGGGACCTGGTCGCCTTCTCCTGGAACATCACGACCGTCGAGGGCCCTGCAGGGGCCGCCGAGCTGCTGGGCGCGACCCTCGCGCACACCACTCCGAGCGGGTTCGCGCTGGAGGAGCCGTCCGACGAGGCCGGGGGCGTGACCACCGCCTGGTTCACCTTCGAGACCGCCACCGGCCGTGGCCGCGGCGTCGCCCGGTTCACCGAGGAGGGCGGCGACCTGCGGGCCTGGACGTTCCTGACCACCCTCTACGAGCTCAAGGGCCACGAGGAGCCGCGGGGCACCCACCGCCCGATGGGTGCGCTGCACGGCGCGACGAAGGACCGGATCACCTGGCTGGAGCAGCAGCAGCGCGAGGCCGAGGAGCTCGGCTCGACCACCCAGCCGTACGTCCTCGTGGTCGGCGGCGGCCAGGGCGGCATCGCCCTCGGGGCCCGCCTGCGCCAGCTCGGTGTCCCGGCCCTGGTCATCGACAAGCACGCCCGCCCCGGCGACCAGTGGCGCAACCGTTACAAGTCGCTGTGCCTGCACGACCCGGTCTGGTACGACCACCTGCCGTACCTGAAGTTTCCCGACACCTGGCCGGTCTTCGCCCCGAAGGACAAGATCGGTGACTGGCTCGAGGCCTACACCATGGTCATGGAGGTGCCGTACTGGTCGAGCACCACGGCGACCAGCGCCACCTTCTCCGAGGACACCGGCGAGTGGACCGTCGAGGTCGAGCGGGAGGGGAGCCCGCTCACGCTGCGCCCGACCCACCTGGTCATGGCCACCGGCATGTCGGGCAAGCCGCTGGTGCCCGAGCTCCCCGGCCAGGACGTCTTCCGCGGGGACCAGCACCACTCCTCGCGGCACCCCGGCCCGGACGCGTACCGCGGCAAGAAGGTGGTGGTGGTCGGGTCCAACAACTCCGCCTTCGACATCTGCGGGGCGCTGTGGGAGAACGACGCCGAGGTGACCATGGTGCAGCGCTCCTCCACGCACATCGTGAAGAGCCACTCGCTGATGGAGCACGGCCTGGGCGACCTCTACTCCGAGCGGGCGCTCGAGGCCGGGGTGACGACGGAGAAGGCGGACATGATCTTCGCCTCGCTGCCCTACCGGATCCTGCACGAGTTCCAGATCCCGGCCTACGAGAAGATGGCCGAGGAGGACGCCGACTTCTACGAGCGCCTGCAGAAGGCCGGGTTCCGCCACGACTGGGGCGACGACGGGTCGGGGCTGTTCATGAAGTACCTGCGCCGCGGCTCGGGCTACTACATCGACGTGGGCTCGGCCGAGCTGGTGGCCGACGGGCAGGTGAGGCTGGCCCACGGCCAGGTCGACCACCTCACCGAGGACGCGGTCGTGCTCGAGGACGGCACCGAGCTGCCGGCCGACCTGGTGGTCTACGCCACCGGCTACGGCTCGATGAACGGGTGGGTGGCCGACCTGGTCGACCAGGAGACCGCCGACCGGCTCGGCAAGGTGTGGGGCCTGGGCTCCGACACCACCAAGGACCCAGGCCCGTGGGAGGGCGAGCAGCGCGGCATGTGGAAGCCGACCCAGGTCGACCACCTGTGGATGCACGGAGGCAACCTGCACCAGTCGCGGCACTACTCGCTCTACCTGGCGCTGCAGCTCAAGGCTCGCCACGCGGGCCTGGAGACCCCGGTCTTCGGCCTGCAGGAGGTGCACCACCGCGGGTGACCCGCGCGCGTCCGACCACGGCTTGGGCGGATCTGGGATGATCCAGACATGAACGTTCCGGGCGGTTCTACCGTCAAGCGCGTCGTGATGGAGACCGTCGGCTGGCTGCTGGTGCTGGTCGGCCTGGCCGCCATGGTCCTGCCCGGCCCTGGCCTGCTGTGCATCATGGCCGGACTGGTCGTGCTCTCCCAGCAGTACGAGTGGGCCGAGCGCCGGCTGGACCCGGTCAAGCGGCGCGCCCTGCGCGAGGCCGCGCGCAGCGTCTCCGGGCCGATCCCGCTGGCCGTCACGCTCCTCGGCGTGGTGGGCCTGGTCGCCGCCGGCGTGCTGTGGTCGATGGACCCGCCGGCCCCGGCCTGGTGGAGCCTGCCCACGTCGTGGTGGCTGCCCGGCGGTGTCTGGACCGCGGTCACCCAGTTCGGCTCCGCAGCCATCGCGATGGGCCTGATGGTCTACAGCTACCGCCGCTTCCACGGCAAGCCGGAGGCGGTCGAGGCCCTCGACGAGCAGGACCGCGTCTCGGCCGAGCGCCGCTCCGCCTCCCGCTGAGACCCGCCCGACGAAGGATCCGCAGGCACCTCGGCCGAGGTGACGCTCGCGGACACCTGAGGTGACGCTCGCGGCGGTGGTGGAGCGCGGTCGCGGCCTGCCTGGGGACGACCGGCGGGCGCTGTCGGCGGTCTCGTCTAGCCTCGGGCGCACCATGGCCCTCCACCTCCACCGCGCCGCGCGCACCGACGCGCTGGCCGCCGCGCTGGGCGACCTGCTGGCGGAGGCCCCGGCCGATCCCTTCGTGCGGGACCTCGTCCTGGTCCCGGCGAAGGGGACCGAGCGGTGGTTGAGCCAGCGGCTGTCCCACCGACTGGGGTCCGGTCCGGGCAGCGCGACCGGTGACGGGGTCTGCGCGGCCGTCGACTTCCGCTCGCCCCGCTCGCTGGTGGCCGAGCTGACCGACACCGTCGACGACCCGTGGTCGCCCGGCGTGCTGGCCTGGCCGCTGCTCGAGGTGCTCGACGCGAGCCTGGAGGAGCCGTGGGCGCGGCCCCTGGCCGTGCACCTCGGCCGCGACCTCGACGGCGAGGAGGCCGAGCTGCGGCGCAGCCGGCGCTACGCCGTCGCGCGCCGGCTGGCGGGGCTCCTGGCGTCGTACGCCGCCCAGCGGCCCGACCTGCTGGCCGCGTGGTCGCGGGGGGAGGACGTCGACGGGGTCCCGCACGACGGCGGCGCGGAGCGTGCCCTGCCCCAGGACCTCGCCTGGCAGCCGCCGCTGTGGCGCGCGCTGGCCGCGCGGGTGGACGCCCCGACGCCGGCCGAGCGGCACGCCGCCACGTCGGCGCGCCTGCGCTCCGGCCCCGCGGACCACCTGCCGCCGCGGGTGAGCCTGTTCGGCCACACCCGGATGCCCCGCACCGAGCTCGAGCTCCTCGTGGCCCTCGCCGACCACCACGCCCTGCACCTGTTCTGGCCGCACCCCAGCGCCGACCTGTGGCGACGCCTCGACCACCGGCTGGGCGCCGCCCACGCACCCCGCGGTCCCGTGCCGCGGCGCGAGGACCCCGCGCACAACGACGCCGAGCACCCGCTGCTGGCGACGCTGGGCCGTGACGTCCGCGAGCTGCAGCGCAGCCTGCGCAGCTGCGCGCCCACCGACCTCCACGAGCACGTGCACGAGGTCGACGGGGGACCGGCCGAGGACACGCTGTTGGCGCGGCTGCAGTCCGACCTGCGCGCCAACGAGGTCCGTCCCGCGGGGCGCCGCCACGAGCCCGCCGACCGCAGCGTGCAGGTCCACGCCTGCCACGGGCCCGCCCGCCAGGTCGACGTGCTGCGCGAGGTGCTGCTCGGGCTGCTGGCCGACGACCCGACCCTGGAGCCCCGCGACATCCTCGTGATGTGCCCCGACATCGAGACCTACGCCCCGCTGGTGACGGCGGCCTTCGGTCTCGGGGTCGACACCGACCAGGCCCCGCCCGAGCCCGCGGTCGAGGCCGCGGGCGGGCCCGGTCGGCATCCCGGCCACCGCCTGCGCGTCCGGCTCGCCGACCGGGCCCTGACCCGGACCAACCCGCTGCTCGGCGTCGCCGCCTCCCTCCTGGACCTCGCGGGCGGCCGCGTCACGGCCAGCCTGGTGCTCGACCTGCTCCAGCAGCCGCCGGTGCGGCGGCGCTTCTCCCTCGACGACGACGACCTCGACGCGGTGACCGGCTGGGTCCGCGAGTCCGGGGTGCGCTGGGGTCTCGACCAGCAGCAGCGTGCGCCGTACGGCCTGGCCGGCTTCGTGCAGAACACCTGGCGCTTCGGCCTCGACCGGGTGCTGGCCGGGGTGGCGCTCTCCGACGACTCCCGCGCGTGGGTGGGCACCACGCTGCCCCTCGACGACGTGGGCAGCAACCGGATCGACCTCGCGGGCCGTCTCGCCGAGTTCGTCGACCGGCTCACCGTCGCCCTCGCCGAGCTCACCGGTCCGCAGCCGCTGTCGGTCTGGCTGGACTCGCTCGGCCGGGCCGTGGCCACGCTGGCCCGTCCCGAGCACGACGAGGCCTGGCAGGCGGTCCAGGTGCACCGTGAGCTGGCGACCGTCCTGGCCGACGCCGGGGAGCGGTCGGAGGTCGAGCTGCGGCTGCGAGACGTCCGCGCGCTCCTCGAGGACCACCTGGCCGGTCGGCCCACCCGGGCCAACTTCCGCACCGGCAGCCTGACCGTCGCCACGATGGTCCCGATGCGCTCCGTGCCGCACCGGGTGGTCTGCGTGGTCGGCCTCGACGACGGGGTCTTCCCCCGCCAGGGCGCGGTCGACGGCGACGACGTCCTGGCCCGCACCCCGATGACCGGGGAGCGCGACGCCCGCTCGGAGGACCGTCAGCTGCTGCTCGACGCGATCGGGGCGGCGACCGGGACCCTCGTGGTCACCTGCACCGGCGCCGACGAGCACACCGGGCGCCGTCGCCCGCCCGCCGTGCCGCTCGGTGAGCTGCTCGACGCCCTCGACCGGACCACCGGGTCGCCGGTGCGCGAGCACGTCCTGGTCGAGCACCCCCTGCAGCCCTTCGACCCGCGCGCCGCGGCCGACGGCCGGCTCGGGACGCCAGGCCCCTTCACCTTCGACCCGGCGGTGCTCGCGGCCGCCCGGGTGATGAGCCGCCCGCGTCCCGAGCCTCCGCCGTTCCTGGACGGGCCGCTCGCCGTGCCGGCCGGCTCGGGCGGGGCGGGCGGCCCCCACGAGGTCGACGACGTGCCGCTCGCGGGGCTGGTGGCCTTCCTGCGCGACCCGGTGCGCGGCTTCTTCCGGGCCCTCGACGTCAGCCTGCCCTGGGAGGCCGACGGCGTCAGCGACGCGATGCCGGTCGAGATCGACGGTCTCGAGACCTGGGGCGTGGGCAACCGGATGCTCGAGGACATGCTGCGGGGCACCCCTCCCACGGCGGCGCTGGCAGCCGAGTGGCGCCGTGGCCAGCTGCCGCCGGGACGCCTGGGCTGGCGCAAGGCCAAGGACGCCGCCGCCCAGGCCGAGGTCATCGCCCGGGCCGTCCACCTCCACCGCCGTGGGGAGGCCCGCGCCCACGACGTCGACGTGACGCTGCGCAGCGGTCGCCGGCTCACCGGCACGGTCGCCCCCGTCCACGAGGGCCGGCTGGTGGCGAGGACCTACTCCACGCTGTCCGGCAAGCACCTCGTCGAGGCGTGGGTGCGCATGCTCGCCCTGGCCAGCCACGACCCCGACCGGCACTGGACCTCGGTCGTCGTCGGTCGCGCCGGGGGCCGGGGCACCGGGGTCCGCGAGGTTCTCCTCGGTCCGCCCGACGACGAGCCGCAGGCGGTCCTCGAGGACCTCGTCCGCCTCTACGACGCCGGGCGGCGTGAGCCGCTGCCGCTGCCGGTGAAGACGTCCTACGCCTGGGCCAACGCCCGGCACAACCAGGACGACCCGGCGCACGCCGCCGGCCGTGAGTGGACCAGCGGCCGCTACCCCGCGGAGGACGCCGCGCCGGCCCACGTCCGCGTCTGGGGGCCACGCGCGCCGCTGGCGGTGCTGATGGACGAGCCCCGCGCCGATGAGCAGGTCGAGGGTGAGAGCACCCGCCTGGGCGCCCTGGCCACCCGGCTGTGGCTCCCCCTGCTGCGGGCCGAGGTGCGGTGGTGACGACCTCCGCACCCGTCACCGAGGACCTGGTGCCCTTCGACCTGCTCGGGCCGCTGCCCGAGGGCCCGACCACCACGGTGCTCGAGGCCAGCGCCGGGACCGGCAAGACCTACACCCTGGCCGGGCTGGTCACCCGCTACGTCGCCGAGGGCCGGGCCAGGCTGGAGGAGATGCTGCTGGTCACCTTCGGTCGCGCCGCCAGCCAGGAGCTGCGCGAGCGGGTCCGCGGCCAGCTCGACGAGGCGCACGACGCGCTGCGCGAGGACCGTGCGGCGCGTGCGGTCGCGGCGGGCGGTGGCGCCGCGGGCGGCCCGGCGTACGACGGGGTCGTGACGCCCCTGCTGGCCCACCTGCTCGACGCCGACCCCGACGAGCGGCAGGCCCGGGAGCGGCGGCTGCGCGACGCGCTGGCTGACTTCGACGCCGCCACGATCGCCACCACCCACCAGTTCTGCCAGCTGGTGCTGCGCTCGCTGGGGATCGCCGGTGACAGCGACTCGGGTGTGACGCTGGTCGAGGACCTCTCCGACCTCGTCGGCGAGATCGTCGACGACCTCTACCTGGCCCGGTTCGGCCAGGCCACGGAGGATCCTGACCTGACCCGGGCCGCCGCCTTCGCGCTGGCCGTCACGGCGGTGGCCAACCCGGGAGCGGTGCTGACGCCGCGGGACCCCGAGCCCGGCACGTCCGCCGCGGTGCGGGTGAGCTTCGCCCGTGACGTGCTCGCCGAGCTCGAGCGGCGCAAGCGGCGGATGGGCGTGCTGGGCTACGACGACCTGCTGGGCCGGCTCGCCGACGCCCTGGCCGACCCCGGGGCCCCGGCCCGGGAGCGGATGCGCGCCCGCTGGCGGGTGGTGATGGTCGACGAGTTCCAGGACACCGACCCGGTGCAGTGGCAGGTCATCGACCGCGCCTTCGCCGGTCACGCCACGGTGGTGCTCATCGGTGACCCCAAACAGGCGATCTACGCGTTCCGCGGTGGCGACGTCGTGACCTACCTCCAGGCGGCCCGCAGCGCCGAGCAGCGCTGCACCCTGGCCACCAACTACCGCAGCGACGGACCCCTGGTGGACAGCCTGCTGGCCGTGCTGCGCGGTGCCGCGCTGGGCCACCCCGACATCGTGGTGCGCGACGTCGGGGCCCACCAGCAGACCGGGCGCCTGCGCGGAGCGCCCTGCGACGACCCGTTCCGACTGCGGGTGGTGACCCGGGAGAAGTTCCACATCCGCACCACCCGGACCGTCCCGATGGACCGGGTCCGCGCCCACGTCGCCGCCGACCTGGCCGCCGACGTCGCAGGGCTGCTGGCCTCAGGGGCGACCTGGGACGGTCGGCCGGTCGAGGCCCGCGACGTCGCGGTGATCGTGGAGCGGCACGGTGACGCGCGCACCTGCCGGGACGCGCTGGCGGCCGCCGGGGTGCCGGCGGTCTACACCGGCGACAGCGACGTCTTCTCCTCCGCGGCGGCCGGTCAATGGCTGGCCCTGCTGGAGGCGTTCGAGCAGCCGCACCGCGCGGGCGTGGTGCGCGCCGCAGCGGTCACCCCGTTCGTCGGCCGCACCCCTGCCGAGCTGGGCCGTCGCGGTGACGACCTCACCGACGAGGTGGCCGAGACGTTGCGCCAGTGGGCCGACCACGCCCGCCGTCGCGGCGTCGCCGCGGTGCTCGAGGCCGCCCTCGCCGACGGGATGGCCGCCCGGGTGCTGGCCCACCGCGGCGGCGAGCGCGACCTCACCGACCTCACCCACGTCGGTCAGGTGCTGCACGAGACCGCGCACCGTGACCGGCTCGGGCTGCCTGCCCTGCTGGAGTGGCTGCGGGCCCAGCGCCGCGACGAGGGCGGTGACGCCGTGCGCAACCGCCGGCTCGACAGCGACGCCGCCGCGGTGCAGGTGATGACCGTCTGGGTGGCCAAGGGTCTGCAGTTCCCGGTCGTCCACCTGCCCTTCGCCTTCAACCGCAACGTCCAGCAGCGGGACAGCGTGCTGCACCACGAGGGCGACCAGCGCTGCCTCGACGTGGGTGGCTCGCGGCCCGGGTCCCGTGAGATCGAGGCCCGCGGTCGGGCCGAGGAGGCCGGCGACGCCACCCGCCTGACCTACGTGGCGCTCACCCGCGCGCAGTCGCAGGTCGTGGCCTGGTGGGCGCCGTCCTGGGACGAGCCCAACGGCGGGTTGTCGCGGCTGCTGCGCGATCGCCGTCCCGGTCAGGCCGAGGTGCCCGAGAGGCTGTCCGAGAAGCCGGCCGACACCGATGTCCTGGCCCAGCTGCGCTCGTGGCAGGCCATCGGCGGGCCCACCGTCGAGCAGTCCCTGGTCGCCGCGTCGCCGGCCGTGCCGCCGGCCGACGGTGGCGCCCGGCTCGGGGTGCGCCGCTTCACCCGCCCCATCGACACGGCCTGGCGACGCACCTCCTACTCCGGGCTGGTGCGGGCGGCCGAGGAGACGCGGGGCGCCACCAGCGAGCCGGAGGTCGGCGCGCTCGACGACGAGGCCGACGACCTGGTCGCCACGGGCGACGCCGCCCACCCCGACGGACCCGGTGACGTCGAGGTCGCCTCGCCCATGGCCGACCTGCCCTCGGGCGCCGCCTTCGGCTCCCTGGTGCACGCCGTGCTCGAGGAGGCCGACCCCGACGCCCCCGACCTGGCCGCCGAGCTGGAGGCGCGGGTCCACCAGCACCTCGCGTGGTGGCCGGTCGAGGTCTCGCCGGTCGAGCTGGCCGCGGCCCTGGTGCCGCTGCACGACACCCCGCTCGGGCCGCTCGCGCCCGGGCGGACCCTACGCTCGATCCCCCTGGCCGACCGGCTCTGCGAGCTCGACTTCGAGCTGCCGCTGAGCGGCGGCGACCTGCCGGGTGCGAGCGGCGCCGGGGTGGACCGGGTGGCGGTCCTGGCCGACGTGGGACGGCTCCTGCGGGCCCACCTCGCCGCCGACGACCCGGTCGCGCCCTACGCCGAGCGGTTGACCGCGCCCGGGCTCGGCGACCAGCCGCTGCGCGGCTACCTCTCCGGCTCGATCGACGTCGTGCTGCGCCTGCGTGACGACCGTGAGGACGCCGACCCGCGCTACGTCGTCGTCGACTACAAGACCAACCGTCTGGGTGACCCGGAGCGGCCGCTGACCACCGCCGACTACACGCCGGAGCGGGTGACGGCGGCGATGCTGCACTCCGACTACCCGCTCCAGGCGATGCTCTACACCGCGGTCCTGCATCGCTTCCTGCGCTGGCGCCAGCCCGGGTACGACCCCGAGCGGCACCTCGGCGGCCTGCTCTACCTCTACCTGCGTGGGATGGCTGGCGTGGACACCCCGGTGACCGACGGGCACCCCGCGGGCGTCTTCTCCTGGCGGCCGCCGACCGCCCTGGTGCTGGCCCTCTCCGACCTCCTCGACGGACGGGGCCTGTCGTGACGACCGCCCCCACGACCGGCGGCGACCTCACGGGCGAGGAGGCCTGGGACCACCGCCGCGCCCGTGGCGCGACCGGCCTGCTGCGCACCTTCAACGAGGCCGGCGTGCTCGAGGCCGCCGACGTCCACGTCGCCCAGCGCCTCTGCGCCTCCCTGGGCGAGACCGACGAGCGCGCCGCCCTGGCTCTCGCCCTGGCGGTGCGCGCCGTTCGCGGGGGGTCGGTGTGCGTCGACCTGCACACCGTCGCCGACGCCGTCGTCCTCTGGACCGACTCGCTCGACGACACCGCGCCGGACCCGCCCGGAGCGGCCGAGGACCCGGCGGCCGCGCTGCCCTGGCCCGACCCCGAGGCGTGGTACACCGCCGTCCGCGGGAGCGCGCTCACCCGGCCCTCCGACGGGGGCGCCACCGTCCTGCGGCTGCTCGAGGACCGGTTGGTCTACCTCGACCGCTACTGGCGCGAGGAGCAGCAGGTCTGCGACGACCTGCTCGCCCGGCCGCCGCTGGACGAGCCGACCGACGCCGAGCGGGCCGCCCTCGAGGTGGGGCTCGACCGGGTGTTCCCCCAGGACGGGTACGACGAGCAGCGCGAGGCCGCCCGGACCGCGCTGACCCAGCGCACGACCGTGCTGACCGGGGGCCCCGGCACCGGCAAGACGACGACGGTGGCAGCCCTGCTGGCCCTGCTGGCCGAGCAGGCCGAGGTGGCCGGCCGGCCCCGGCCGCGGGTCGCCCTGGCCGCCCCGACGGGCAAGGCCGCGGCCCGGCTGCAGCAGGCGGTCGAGCAGGAGCTGACCGGTCTCCCCGAGGCCGACCAGGACCGGGTCGGTCGTCCGCAGGCGGTGACCCTGCACCGCCTGCTGGGCAGCGACCCGCGCAGCTCCACCCGCTTCCGCCACGACCGCGGCGACCGGCTCCCGCACGACGTGGTCGTGGTCGACGAGACCTCGATGGTCTCCCTGACCCTGACCGCGCGGCTGCTCGAGGCGGTGCGCCCCACGACCCGGCTGATCCTGGTGGGCGACCCCGACCAGCTGACCTCGGTGGAGGCCGGTGCGGTGCTGGCCGACCTCGTCGCCGGGCTCGCGGGTCACCAGCACCTCGCGGTGGCCGCCCTGCGGACCTCCCACCGATACGGCGACGCCATCGGCGAGCTGGCCACGGCCGTCCGCGACGGCGACGCGGACCACGCTCTCGCCCTCCTGCGCTCGGGCGACGAGCACCTGCGCCTGGTCGAGGACCCCGACCCGGTCCCGGCGGTGCGGGCGCTGGTCCTGCCGCGCGCGCTGGAGCTGGTGCGGGCCGGTGCAGCCGGCGAGTCCACGACGGCGCTGACGCTGCTCGACCAGCAGCGGCTGCTCTGCGCGCACCGGGAGGGCTCGGCGGGCGTACGCCACTGGAACCGCCTGGTCGAGCGGTGGGTCGCGGAGGAGACCGGCGAACCGGTCTGGGCGACCTGGTACGCCGGGCGGCCGGTCCTGGTCACGGCCAACGACTACGGGCTGGGCGTGCACAACGGCGACGCCGGCGTGGTGGTCCGCGACCCCGTGCGGGGCCTGCGGGCCCGGGTCGCTGCCGTGCCGCACCCGCTCGACCTCGCGCCCAGCCGGCTCGGCCAGGTCGAGACGATGCACGCCCTGACCATCCACAAGAGCCAGGGCAGCCAGGCCGACGAGGTGCTGGTCGTGCTTCCACCGGCGCGCTCCCGGCTGCTGACCCGCGAGCTGTTCTACACCGCGGTCACCCGCGCCCGGGACCGGGTCGTCGTGGTGGGGGCCGAGGCCGAGGTGCGGGCCGCCATCGGCCGGCGGGCCGTGCGCGCCACCGGGCTGCGGCAGCGCCTCGGCGGAGCGGGGCCCGGCGTACCGACCGGGGGCTGATCGACACTCGCCGAAACGGACCTGCAACGCGGGGCCGTTAAGGTTCCGCGGGTGCCCTACCTGATGCGTGTGGAGCTGCCTGACGTCCCGGGGTCGTTGGGACGCCTGGCGACCGCGATCGGTGAGGCCGGCGGTGACATCGGGGCCATCGAGATCGTCGAGAAGCGCCGGGACGGCCGTGTGGTCGACGACGTGCTGCTCGAGATGGCTCCCGGCTCCATGCCCGACTCGGTGGTGTCGGTCTGCAGCGGGCTCGAGGACGTCGAGGTCGTCTGGATCAGCCACTACGCCCCCGGCGGCAACCTGTTCCTCGACCTCGAGGCCGTCGAGCAGCTCAGCGACAACCCGCCGGGGGCACGGGACGCGCTCGTCGACGTGCTGCCCGGCACCTTCCGCGCCGACTGGGCAGCACGCCTGCACCGCTCCCGGGGGGTGGTGCACCGCACCGGCGCGGCACCGGACCACGTCGCCTTCGTCGAGCTCGAGCGCCCCGGTCGGCTCGAGGTGCCCGGGGACGAGGACACGCTCTACGCCGCCGCCCGCCTCGACGGCAACGAGATCGTGGTCATCGCCCGCCGCGGCGGCCCCGAGTTCCTCGACTCCGAGCTCGCCCGCCTCGGTCACCTGGCGGGACTCGCCGTGACGATCAGCAGCACTTGACGGGGTCGGCGGGCTCCATGGGTTTCCCCGGTCGGCAGGGGAATTGCTCGCTTGTCAGGGGATGCATCACCTGACAACCAGTGGTTTCCCCGGCCAACCGGGGAAACCACCCACCGACGCGACCAGACCCTCAGACCCGCTCGAGCACGAACACCGGGATTTCCCGGTCGGTCCGCTCCTGGTACTCCGCGTACGGCGCGTAGACCGCCACCGCGCGCTCCCACCACTGCGCGCGCTCCGTGCCCGTCACGATCCGGGCACGGTACGTGTGAGGCTCGGGGCCGTCCTGGAGGTCGACCTCGGGGTGCGCCACGAAGTTGTGGAACCACGTCGGGTGCTCGGGCGCGCCGCCCTTCGAGGCCACGGCGGCGTACGCCCCCTCGTGCTCGACCCTCATCACCGGGTTCTTGCGAAGATTGCCTGATCTCGCGCCGCGCGAGGTGATCACGACGATCGGCCACTCCGGGTGGTCGGGCAGCGTGGTGGCCTCCCGACCCCCGCTCGCCTCGTAGGTCGCGACCTGGTCGCGCACCCACCCCTCCGGACTCGGCTCGTACTCGCCCTCGAGTGTCATGGCTCCTCCAACGTCCCGACCGGCCGGGGTGTTCCGGTGGTCACGCACTAGCGTGCCGCCATGAGCGCGATCGAGGGAGTGTCCGGCGTCTTCGACCCCGAGGCGTGGCAGCGGGTCCCCGGCTTCGAGGACCTCACCGACCTCACCTACCACAGGGCCCGCGCGCACGGCACCGTACGGATCGCCTTCGACCGGCCCGACGTCCTCAACGCCTTCCGCCCGCACACCGTCGACGAGCTGCTGCGCGTGCTCGAGCACGCTCGGACGGTCAGCGACGTCGGGTGCGTGCTGCTGACCGGCAACGGCCCGAGCGAGAAGAACGGCAAGTGGTCGTTCTGCACCGGGGGGGACCAGCGGATCCGCGGCCGCGCGGGCTACCAGTACGCCGAGGGTGAGACCTCCGAGACCGTCGACAAGGCGCGCCTCGGTCGCCTGCACATCCTCGAGTGCCAGCGGCTCATCCGGTTCATGCCCAAGGTCGTCATCGCCGTCGTCCCCGGCTGGGCGGCGGGCGGTGGGCACAGCCTTCACGTGGTCTGCGACCTGACCCTGGCCAGCGCGGAGGAGGCGCGGTTCAAGCAGACCGACGCCGACGTGGGGTCCTTCGACGGCGGGTTCGGCTCGGCGTACCTCGCCCGTCAGGTCGGGCAGAAGCGGGCCCGCGAGATCTTCTTCCTCGGCCAGACCTACACCGCCGCCGAGGGCGTCGAGATGGGCACTGTCAACAAGGCGGTGCCGCACGCCGAGCTCGAGGCGACCGCCCTCGAGTGGGGCCGGCTGGTCAACGGCAAGTCGCCGACCGCGCAGCGGATGCTGAAGTACTCCTTCAACCTCATCGACGACGGCCTGGTCGGCCAGCAGCTGTTCGCCGGCGAGACCACGAGGCTCGCGTACATGACCGACGAGGCTCAGGAGGGACGCGACCAGTTCCTCGAGAAGCGCGAGCCGGACTGGTCCGACTACCCCTGGTACTACTGAATCGAACTGTTGATGCAGCTCAGGGCGTTGTAGGCCCTCCGCGGTCCGCAAATGGTCCGCAGGACAAATAGTCACACCATCGAACATGTCTCGGAACATGCCGAGAAGTTTCCGCCTCGAGCGGCGGCTGGCCCAGGTCGGTCCGGGTCGACGAGCCGCACGACCTCAGGTTCAGCGCGCCGTCGACGCCGGCCACATTGCACCCGACGGCCGTTGCGCGGATCAACCGCGACGCCGTGACCCAGGTCGTCGTCTCTCGACATGGCGCACGCCGCCCGAGCTGGAACGCCGCCGACGTCCGCGGGGAGGTCGAGCGTCTCATCGTCTCCGTCGACGTCGTAACCGACCCAGCCGTACGCCGCGAGCTCGCCGAGGACCTCGCCGCCGAGTGGTCCTGGTCGTCGCCGCAGTCGCAGCAACTGCCGGCGCGCAGGTTTCGGGTGACCCACTGCGGATGCTGACGCACTCATCACCGGATTTGAGGGCGGTCTGATGTCTAGCTCAGACGACAACCCCCGCGAGGTACGCCAGGCCGCCTTCCGTCGGGGTATGGGCGTCTCCTCGACCCCCCCACCGCGCCGCGAGCTGCTCGCCGCTCTGAGGGACGACCTTGTCGGGTCGCGCGTGGGCCCACGCGCGTCGGTCCCAGCTGCGGCGCAGCTGAGGCCCCGGCTGCTGGTCAGGGTGCCCGCGGCGCCACTGGGCTTCATAGCGGTCGACGTTGCGTCCTATCTGTGCTGCGCGAGCGCTGAACGCGCCGGCGTACGGCGCGAGCTCGTGGACCTCGCCGGTGGCGGGGTCGAGCGTGTAGCCGTGGGCGGCGAGCGTCTTGCGCATCTCCGGGTCGCACATGACAGCGGCGTGCCCGATGCCGTTGACGGCCTCGATGGAGTCGACGATGCCGACCGAGTGAAGCCCGCGCCACCGGCCGGTACGCGCGCGTTGAGCTGGAGGTGCCGGCGACCCGCACCGTCACCGG
>JBKJPE010000047.1:0-12254 GCA_046595185.1 Nocardioides sp. | reverse complement strand
GGGTCGAGCGGGTCGAGCTGGACGACGGCGCCTGGGTCGACGTGCGCCGCAGCTGGCTGCCGCGCGCCGACGAGGTGATGGCCGCGCTCGTGCGTGACGTTCCCTGGCGCGCCGAGCGGCGCCAGATGTACGACCGCCTGGTCGACGTGCCCCGCCTGGTGCACACCTACGTGATCGGCGAGGAACTCCCTCACGAGGTGCTGACCGCGGCGCGCGAGGCGCTGAGCACGTACTACCTCCCCGAGCTGGGCGAGCCGTTCCGCACCGCGGGCTGCTGCTACTACCGCGACGGGCGCGACTCGGTGGCCTGGCACGGCGACACGATCGGGCGCGGCCGCACGCAGGACACCATGGTCGCCATCGTCTCGGTCGGCGACCCCCGGCGCCTGGCCCTGCGCCCGCGCGGCGGCGGCGCCTCCCGGTCGTTCGAGATGGGCCACGGCGACCTGGTCGTGATGGGCGGCTCCTGCCAGCGCACCTGGGAGCACGCCGTGCCCAAGGTGGCCGCGGCCGGCCCCCGGTTGTCGGTGCAGTTCCGCCCGCTGAACGTCTTCTAGGGCGACCGCGAGGAACACCCGGGGCCCCGGCGGGGTTGGACGGGCATGGCTGACCCCACTCCCACGTCCGACGCCCGCGCCACCATCGGCCTGACCGGCCTGGCGGTGATGGGTCGCAACCTCGCGCGCAACATCGCCCGCCAGGGCCACACGATCGCGGTACACAACCGCACCACCGAGAAGATGACGAGCCTCGTCGAGGAGTTCGGCGACGAGGGCGACTTCGTGCCGACCGAGAGCCTGGCGGAGTTCGTGGCCGCGATCGAGCGGCCCCGGGCGATCGTCGTCATGGTCAAGGCCGGCGCCCCGACCGACGCCGTGATCGACGAGCTGGTCCCGCTCCTGGACCCCGACGACATCGTCGTCGACGCCGGCAACGCGCACTTCGACGACACGGTGCGTCGCGAGGCCGCCCTGGCCGAGCAGGACCTCCACTTCGTGGGGATGGGCGTCTCGGGCGGGGAGGAGGGCGCGCTGACCGGGCCCTCGATCATGCCCGGCGGGTCCGAGCACGCCTGGGAGCGGCTGCGCCCGGTGCTGACCTCGATCGCGGCCGAGGTCGACGGCCAGCCGTGCACGACGCACGTCGGCCCCGGTGCGGCCGGGCACTTCGTCAAGATGGTCCACAACGGCATCGAGTACGCCGACATGCAGCTGATCGCGGAGTCGTACGACCTGCTGCGCACCGTCGGCGGGCTGGAGCCCACCGAGATCGCGCAGGTCTTCCGCGACTGGAACGCCGGTGACCTCGAGTCGTTCCTGATCGACATCACCGCCGACGTGCTCGCCCACACCGACGGCGACACCGGCGCCCCGTTCGTCGACGTGGTGCGCGACGCCGCCGAGCAGAAGGGCACCGGACGCTGGACCGTGCAGAGCGCCCTGGACCTCGGCGTCCCGGTGACCGGCATCGCCGAGGCCACCTTCGCGCGCAGCATCTCCGGGCACACCGAACAGCGCGCGGCCGCGGCCGAGACCTTCGGGTCCGACCTGGCCACCGCCGACGTGGATCGCGACGTCTTCGTCGACCAGGTCCGCGCCGCGCTCTACGCCTCCAAGGTCGTCGCCTACGCGCAGGGCTTCGACCAGATCAAGGCCGGCAGCGAGGCCAACGACTGGGACGTCGACCTCGGGGCGATGGCCACCATCTGGCGCGGCGGCTGCATCATCCGCGCGCAGTTCCTCAACCGGATCGTGGAGGCGTACGCCGAGCGGGCCGACCTGCCCTCGCTGCTGGTCGACCCCTACTTCGCCGACGCGGTCCGCGACGGCCTCGGGGCCTGGCGCGAGGTGGTCGCCACGGCCGCGCGCGTCGGTGTGCCCACCCCGGCCTTCGCCTCGTCGCTGTCCTACTTCGACGCCCTGCGCCGCGACCGGTTGCCGGCCGCACTGATCCAGGGCCTGCGCGACAACTTCGGCGCCCACACCTACGAGCGCACCGACCGCGAGGGCACGTTCCACACGCTGTGGGCCGGTGACCTGTCCGAGGAGGACCAGTCCTGACAGGAGGTCGATCGCCCCGCGGACGTGATAGTCCCTGACGAAATCGTTCCGGATCCGCGGATCTTCGACAGTTTCGTCAGGGACTATCCGCGCTCAGCGGCGCTTGCCCACCAGGTAGGCCAGCACGGCCACCACGAGGGTGATCGCGGCCTGGGGCCCGTAGGAGCGGAGCAGGACCGGGATCACGGCGGCGCCGAGGTTCAGCGCGTCGTCCTCCTCCGCGGCCGGGCGGGGGGCCGCCCGCGGCGGGTCCGGCACCGCCCGGGGGCCCGGGGCCCCCGCGCCCGGGGCGTCGCCGCCCACGGCTGCCGGGGAGGCCGCCACGACGGCCGGCTCCCCCTGAGCCGGGTCGCCGAGGGACGTCCCGGCCACCGACCCCGTCGCCGCACCGGCCGCAGCCGGGCCGTCGCTCAGCGTCTTCTCCAGGCACGACACGAACTGCCCGAGCAGCTTGTCGGACACGTCCTGCATCACCCCACGCCCGAACTGCGCCGGCTTGCCGGTGACGTTCAGGTCGGTGACGACCTGCACGTCGGTCGAGCCGGCTGCGTCCTGCATGGACAGGGTCACCTTGGCGCCGGCGGTGCCGTTGCCGCGCTTGTCCTTGCCCTTGGCGTCCACCACGAAGCGGTGGGCGGCGTCGTCCTTCTCGACGAAGGTGCCGCTCCCCGAGTACACCAGGGCGATGGGACCGAGCTTGACCTTCACCGTGCCGGAGAAGTTCTGCTCGTCGTAGTCGCCGATGGTGGCTCCGGGGAAGCACTCCGCGAGCGCCCCCAGGTCCTGAAAGTGCGCCCAGGTCGCGTCGACCGGGGTGGGGACGGTGAACGAGTGGGACAGGTCCATCGAGGGATCAGCCCCCTGCCGCGGTGACGACGGCGCGCCGGGTCAGCACCGTCGCGAGGTGGCGCCGGTAGGACGCCTCGCCGTTCAGGTCCGACGGGGGGTTGGTGCCGTCGGCGGCCTTGCCGGCCGCCTCCCGCACCGCGTCCTCGGTGGCCTGCACGCCGACCAGGGCCTCCTCCACGCCGCGCGCACGCAACGGGGTGTTGCCCATGTTGGTCAGCCCGACGCGGGCCTCGGCGATAACGCCGCCCTCGACCCGGACCGCCACGGCCACGGCCACGATCGGCCACTGGTGCGCGACCCGCACGAACTTCTCGTAGTGCGCGCCCCAGCCGGTGTGCTTGGGGATGCGGACCTCGGTGAGGATCTCGTCCTCGCCGATGGCGGTCTCGAAGAGGTCGACGAAGAAGTCGTCGGCCTCGACGGTACGCGTGCCGCCCGGCCCGGCGATCACGAACTGGGCGCCGAGCGCGAGCGCCGAGGCCCCCAGGTCGCCGGCCGGGTCGGCGTGGGCCAGGGCCCCGCCGAAGGTGCCGCGGTGGCGGATCTGGGCGTCGGCCAGGTGCTCGACGGACTTGGTCACCAGAGCGGCGTGCTCGGCGACGAGCGGGTCGGAGCCGACCGCCGCGTGGGTGGTCATCGCGCCGACGACGATCGCGTCGCCGTCGTCACGGATGCCCCTGATCGACTCGATCTTGCCGAGGTCGATGACCATCTCGGGTGCGTTGAGGCGCATCCTGAGCACGGGCAGCAGGCTCTGGCCGCCACCGAGGATCTTGGCGTCGTCGCCGTGCTCGGCGAGGGCCGCGAGGGCGTCCTCGACCGTGGTAGGCGCGAGGTACTCGAACGGTGCGGGGATCATGCCTGCGTCCCTCCAGTGGTGCGGTCGGTGGTGCCTTCCATGCCGGTCGACGGGTCGAAGTGCGCGGCGGCGGCACCCTCGGTCGGGTCCTCGCCCCCCGCCCCGACGCCGTTGACGGCCTTCCAGACGCGCTCGGGCGTGCACGGCATCTGGATGTCGTTCACGCCGAGGTGGCGTACGGCGTCGACGACCGCGTTGACCACGGCCGGGGTCGAGGCGATGGTGCCGGCCTCGCCCACGCCCTTGGTGCCGAGGGTGTTGGTGATCGACGGGGTGCTGGTGTGGTCGATGTCGAAGTTGATCGTGTCGGCCGCCGTCGGCAGCAGGTAGTCGACGAACGAGCCGGAGACCAGGGTCCCCGCGTCGTCGTAGACCGCCTCCTCCCACAGCGCCTGCGCGATGCCCTGGACGAGACCACCGTGGACCTGGCCCGAGACGATCAGCGGGTTGATCACGGTGCCGATGTCGTCCACGCAGACGTACTTGCGCATCTTGACCGCACCGGTCTCGGTGTCGACCTCCATGGCGCACAGGTGCGTGCCGTGGGGGTAGTTGAAGTTCACCGGGTCGTAGGTGGCCTCGGAGTCCAGCGAGGGCTCCATGCCCTCGGGGTAGTCGTGGGCCGAGAACATCGCCGCGGCGATCTCGCCGATGGCCATGCCCTGATCGGTGCCCCGGACCGAGAACCGCCCGCCGGAGAACTCGATGTCGTCCACGGACGCCTCGAGCAGGTGCGCCGCGACGGGCTTGGCCTTCTCGACGACCTTGTCGGCGGCCTTGACCAGCGCCTCGCCACCGACGACCAGGGAGCGCGAGCCGTACGTGTCCAGGCCCTTGTGCGCGATCTGGGTGTCGCCGTGCAGCACCTCGATGTCGTCGAAGTCGACCCCGAGCCGGTCGGCCACGATCTGGCTGAACGCCGTCTCGTGGCCCTGACCGTGCGCGGAGGCACCGGTCACGACCTCGACCTTGCCAGTGGCCAGCATCCGCACGCTCGCGTGCTCCCAGCCGCCGGCGCCGTAGTTGAGCTGCCCGAGCACCCGCGAGGGAGCCAGGCCGCACATCTCGGTGAAGGTCGAGACGCCGAGCCCGAGCTGGACCCGGTCACCGGCGTCACGACGCCGCTTCTGCTCGGCACGCAGCTCGTCGTAGCCGAACATCTCGCGGGCCAGCGCGGTGGCGGCCTCGTAGTTGCCGGTGTCGTACTCGAGCCCGGCCACCGTGGTGAACGGGAACTCCTCGTGCTTGATCCAGTTCTTCTCGCGCAGCTCCAAGGGGTCCATGTCGAGCTCGGCGGCGAGCTCGCTCATGATCCGCTCGATGCCGAAGGTCGCCTCGGGGCGCCCGGCCCCGCGGTAGGCGTCGGTCCAGGTCTTGTTGGTCAGGACCGTCTGGCAGTTGAACTGGTAGGCCGGGAACTTGTAGATCGCGTTGAACATGAAGGCACCGAGCACCGGCACGCCGCCCCCGACGAGGGAGACGTACGCCCCGAGGTCGGCGAGCAGATCGACCTTCAGACCGGTGACGTTGCCCTCCTTGTCGGCGGCCAGGGTGAGCTTCTGCCACTGGTCGCGGCCGTGGTGGGCCACCATCAGGCTCTCCGAGCGGGTCTCGGTGAACTTGACCGGCTTGCCCAGCCGGTTGGCGATGGCGAAGGTCAGCCACTCCTCTGGCGTGGTCTGGAGCTTGCCGCCGAAGCCGCCGCCCACGTCGGGCGCGATCACGCGGATCTTGGCCTCCGACACCCCGGTCGTCGCGGCGAGCGCGAAGCGCAGGATGTGCGGCACCTGGGTCGCGGACCACATCGTGATCTGCTCGCCGGTCGGGTCGACCACGGTGGAGCGGGGCTCCATGAAGGCCGGGATCAGGCGCTGCTGGCGGTACTCGCGCTCGATCACCACGCCGTCGGCGCGGGCCTTCTCGATGGCCTCGTCGACGCTGGTGCCGGTGCCGGCCTCCACGGAGTCGAACTGCCAGAAGGCGGACTTGTTGGTGCCCAGGTCGGGGTGCGCGAGCACCTCGTCGTTGGCGGACTTCTTCAGGTCCAGCGCGGCCGGGAGCTCCTCGTACTCGACGTCGACGAGCTCGGCGGCGTCGCGGGCCTCGGCCTGCGTGCGTGCCACGACGACGGCCACGATCTCGCCGGCGAAGCTGACCTTGTCGATCGGGCACGGCAGGTGGGTCGGGGTGACCTGGTCGGTCGTGATCGCCCAGGCGTTGATCAGCACGCCCTGGCTCTCGCCGAGGTCGGCGCCGGTGAGGACGGCGACCACGTTGGCCGAGGCCTCGGCCTCGGACTTGTCGATCGAGGTGATCTTGGCGTGGGCGAAGGGGCTGCGCACCATGGCGAGGTGCAGCATGCCGGGCAGCACGATGTTGTCGGTCCACCGGGTACGGCCGGTGATCAGGCGCTGGTCCTCCTTGCGGCGGCGCTCCTTGCCGATCTCCTTGGTGACCTCGGTGGGGCGGTCCTGGGTGGTGGTCATGAGTCCATCTCCTCCGCGACGGCGCCGGCGGTGGAGGCGCCGGCACCCGTTCCTGCCGCCTGCTGCACGGCCTTGACGATGTTCTGGTAGCCCGTGCAGCGGCACAGGTTGCCCTCGAGACCGAGGCGGATCTCCTCCTCGGAGGGGTGCGGGTTCTCCTCGAGCAGGGCGACGCTCTGCATGATCATCCCGGGGGTGCAGTAGCCGCACTGCAGACCGTGGCAGTCGCGGAAGGACTCCTGCACCGGGTGCAGGTGACCGTCCTTGGCGAGGCCCTCGATGGTGGTCACCGTCGCACCGTCGACCTGCACGGCCAGCACGTTGCACGACTTCACCGAGGTGCCGTCGAGGTGCACCGTGCACGCGCCGCAGTTGCTGGTGTCGCAGCCGACGACGGTGCCGGTCTTGCCGAGCTGCTCGCGCAGGTACTGCACGAGGGTCGTCCGGGGTTCGACGTCGTCGGAGACCTTCGCTCCGTCGACGGTGAGGCTGATCTTCGCCATGGCCTGCTCGCTCCCTTGCGTGGGCTGCCGTGCGTGAGCACGTCGGTCGCCGGACCCACGTGTGACGTGGGTCTCTCGTGGGGCCGACGCTAGGCCGCCACGGTTGGCCGATGGTTGGAGCCCGGGCAGGCCGTCCGGCGCCGCCCCGCCGCCGCCGTACGGGTCAGCGGGTGGCGGCCGCGAGCTTGCCCTTGAGCAGGGGTTTCGCGGAGTGGTGGCGGTCGCCGAGGACCTCCAGGCAGCGCTCGACGACCTCGACGTCGTGGGGTGCGAGGTCGGCGTAGCGCAGCACCGCGGCCGGCTCGGGGTCGCCCAGCAGCGCCTCGCGCACGGCGACCGCGACGTAGTCGGCCAGCTCGGCCAGGGCCGGGCTGTTGGTGCCGGGCAGGAGGTCGCCGCCGTACGCGCGGACGGCCCCGGCCACCTGGCCCGCGCGCAGGAGGTCCAGCACCCGGTCGACGTCGGTGCTCACCGGCATCGTCAGCCGGTAGGGCCGCGAGGCCAGCTGCCCGCCGAGGGCAGCGCGCAGGTGCGAGACCTCGGCCTTGAGCGTGGACAGGGTGACGGCCTGGTCGCCGTAGACCAGGGCGTGCAGCCGGTCCAGCGAGAGACCCTCCGGGTGCAGCGCCAGCAGGGCCAGGACCTCGGTCTGGCGACGGTTGAGCAGCAGCCGCTGGCCGTCGTGGCGCACCTCGGCGGTGCCCAGCAGGCGCATCACCAGGCCCGGCTCGGCCTCCAGCACGTCACCGACGGGGCCGCCGTCGGTGCCCATCAGCTCCTCCAGCGCGGTCGGCTGGTAGGCCGAGCGCGGCATCGCCGACTCGATCAGGCGTGCCATCACCCGCGCCGTGGCCAGGCCGATGGGGTGGCTGCGGTCCCAGGTGGTGGACAGGTCGATCACCCCGATCTGGCGCCCGCTGTGGGGGTCGAAGACCGGGGCGGCCCAGCACACCCAGTTGTGCACGATCGGGGCGTAGTGCTCGGCCGAGAAGACCATCGACGGCGTGGCCATCCGGGTGGCCAGGTCCAGCGCGTTGGTGCCGACCGACTGGTCGTCCCAGCGGGCGCCGGGGGCGAAGTTCACCGTCTCGGCCTTGCGCCGCATCACCCGGCCGCCGTAGGTCCACAGGATCCGGGTCTGGGCGTCGGTCACGGCCAGGACCAGGTCGCCGTCCTCGGCGGTGCGCCGCAGCTCGGCCTCGACCCCGGCCACCGCCGCCTGCAGCGGCGAGTCCTGCCACAGCGACGCGGTCTCGTCCTCGTCGGACATCGGCGCGGCCTCGACCCCGGTCGGGACCGCGGCCACGGAGCGGGTCCAGCTCGACAGGATCTCGGGTCGTACCAGCGACCCGGCGGAGGCACCGTGCTCGACGAAGGAGGTCCAGGCCTTGAGGGTCTGGACCTTCCGGGTGTGCAGCTCGTCGGTGCCCATCAGCTCTCCCGGGTGCCGGTCCCTCGGACGCTTGCGAACATAGCACCGGGGCTGTGACCAGCCTCACGTGCACCGGGGCGCGACGGGCGGCGCAGGAGCACCGGCAGCAGCGCCCGCGGCGAGCGCGCGCGCACCGCCCCGGCCCACACGCCCGCGCCGTAGGCGAGGTCGTCGAGGCGGTGCGCGACGACGTACGCCGTCCGCGCCTGGGTCGACCCGACCCGGTGGTGGTCCCACAACCCCTCCCCCACGGCAGCGACCAGCAGGGCACGCCGGGCCCGGCGCGAGCGCGAGGCGGCCAGCACCGCGAGCGGCCAGTGGTGGCGGGTCAGCGACGACGCGGTCTGGGCCAGGGTCGCCCCGACCCCACGGGAGGCCAGTCCCGCGGCAGTGGCGAGGGTCCGCTCGCCGGGGAGCCGGCGAGCCAGGACGACGGTGGCCGCGCCCCACGCCGCTGCCACCACGGGCAGCGACCAGCGCCGCTGGGCCAGCAGCGCGACTCCGGTGGTCGCCGCCCAGGGCGTGAGCACGACCGGAGCGACGGCGTCGCCGTGGCGCCGGGCCAGCTCGGCGGCCGAGCTGCCGTAGAAGGCTTTGCGACGCAGCCAGGCCGCCGGCCCCGAGCGGTGGTCGTGGCGCACCCGCGCCGCGGGCTCGTACCGCACCCGCCACCCCTCGGCCACGAGGCGCCAGACCAGGTCGACGTCCTCGCCGCTGCGCAGCTCCTCCACGAATCCCGGTCCGAGCGCGTCGACGCGAGCCAGCCAGCAGGCGCTCGGGACGTACGGGACCGGCGCCCGCGGGCGGACCTGCGCGGCGCGTGGGCCCAGGTCGAGCGAGGAGCGGTCGGCCTCGTACGCCCCGACCCACCGCGCCGCCCTGCCCACCGACGGCATCCCCCCGAGCGCCAGCACCCGCGGCGCGGCCACGGCCACGAGCGGGTCGTCCAGGTGGCGGCGCAGGGTGGCCAGCCAGCCCGGTTCGGGCACCACGTCGGAGTCGACGAAGGCCACCAGCGGCGTACCGACGGCGGCCAGGCCGGTGTTGCGCGCGGCGGCGGGGCCACGGTTGACCGGGTGCCGCAGGAGTCGCGCGCCGTGCGCCGCCGCGAGCCTCGCGACCGGGTCGGGGTCGACGGAGGCGTCGTCGACGACCAGGACCGGCACCCCGGCCGGCAGGGCGGCCAGCAGCCGGGCCAGCCCGTCCGGGCGGTCGTGGACCGGGACCACGACGGTCACGTCGTCGCACGCCGTGTCGGGCCGCGGCGCCCCGGGCCACCACGGCTCGACCATGCCGGCGTCGAGCAGGGTGCGGGCCAGGCGCCGGGTGGCCGGGTCGTCGGCCCGGGCCGGCAGCCCGGTCACGAACTCGGCCGCGCGGGGCGCCAGCCGCAGGACGCGGTCGGCGCCGTACCCCGTCAGCGTCCGGCCGCCGTCGCCCCGCCGGGTGCCGGGCAGCAGGCGCACGCCCGTGCCGGCGGGGACGGGCGGGACGGGCGGGACGGTGGGCATCGCGGGCCATCGTGGCCGGTCCGGCGCCCGTCGGCCAGGGTCCGAGGGGCGCGCCGTCCGTGGGACCCGGCGGACCTGACCGGTCGGACAGGTGCCGTCCCCGCCCGCGGAGGAGTCTTCGGGTCCTCGTCTGGTGCGTGACCGGCGTCACTCCTACCGTCCGGCAAGAGCCCACCGCCCCACCCCAGGAGGATCCGACATGCAGGTTGACGAGCTGCTCAAGCCGTTCCCGATCAAGGAGTTCCACCCGTTCCCGCGTGCCCTGATGGGTCCCGGGGCGCACGAGATGATCGGTCCGGAGGCCCTGAAGATGGGTTTCCGCAAGACGCTGGTGATGACCTCGGGGCTGCGCGGCACCGACATCGTGCACAAGATCGTGGAGTCGATGAAGTACCACGGTCTGGAGGTCGTGGTCTACGACAAGGTCGAGTCCAACCCCAAGGACTACAACGTCATGGACTCGGTGAAGCTCTACCAGGAGAACGCGTGCGACTCGTTCGTCTCCATCGGTGGCGGCTCCTCCCACGACGCCTGCAAGGGCGCCCGGGTGTCGGTGGCCCACGACGGGCGCAACGTCAACGAGTTCGAGGGCTTCAACATGTCTGAGAACCCGAAGAACCCGCCACACATCGCGGTCTCGACCACGGCCGGCACCGGCTCGGAGACCTCGTGGGCGTACGTCATCACCGACACCACCACCGATCCGGACAACCCGCACAAGTATGTCGCCTTCGACGATGCGGCCATCGCGACGCTCGCCATCGACGACCCGGTGCTGTATTACGACTGCCCGGTCGACTACACCGCGCAGTGCGGCTTCGACGTGCTCGCCCACGCCTCCGAGCCCTACGTCTCACGGCTGAACTTCGAGCCGTCGCTCGGCAATGCGCTGCGGGCCATCAAGCTCACCAACGAGAACCTGCGGGAGGCCGTCTGGAACGGCCAGGACCTCAAGGGCCGCGAGGGGATGATGTACGCGCAGTACATCGCCGCGCAGGCGTTCAACTCCGGTGGTCTGGGCATCATCCACTCCATCTCCCACGCGGTGTCGGCCTTCTACGACACCCACCACGGCCTGAACAACGCGGTCGCGCTCCCCCGCGTCTGGGCGTTCAACATGCCGGCCGCCTACGGCCGGTTCGCCGACATCGCCGAGGCGATGGGCGTCGACACCCACGGCATGACCAAGGTGCAGGCCGCCGACGAGGCCCTCAAGGCCGCGATCCGGCTGCTTCGCGACGTGGGCATCCCGGAGCGTTTCGTCGACGTGACGAAGGACAGTTACAGCAAGAACCGACTGGGCATCGGGCCCACGCAGTTCTATGCCAACGCCGCCGTGATCAAGGGCGACGACCCGGACGTCGACCGGATCACCAACCACGTCCTCGGCGACGCCTGCACCCCGGGCAACGCCAAGGAGTGCTACTTCGACAACGTGCGCCCGGTCGTCGACCACTGCATGAACGGCTCGCTGGACGACTTCCTGTAGGCGGTCCACCCACCCCGCCCCCCGATGCGCTCGTCGTGAGCCCCGACGGACCGGCACGCCGCCGGTCCGTCGGGGCCACCCGAACGGCCGGGGACAACACGACCTTGGAGACAGCGCGCGTGACCCTGCCCCACGCCACCGCCGACGGCGGGCCCGAGTTCGCCGACGTCGACGAGGTGATCGGCCGGCTCGCCGAGCACGGCTACCTCGCCGACGAACGGCTGGCGACGAGCGTGTTCCTGCTCTCCCGGCTGGACAAGCCGCTGCTGCTGGAGGGCCCGGCCGGCGTCGGCAAGACCGAGCTGGCCAAGACCCTGGCGCTGGCGACCGGCCGGCGGCTGGTGCGCCTGCAGTGCTACGAGGGCCAGGACGAGACCAAGGCGCTGTACGACTGGGACTACGGCAAGCAGCTGCTCTACACCCAGATTCTGCGCGACAAGATCGCGGAGCTGCTGGGTGACGCGCACGACTTGGCGGAGGCCGTCGACGCGGTCTCGGCCCAGGAGAGCCTGTTCTTCTCCGAGCGCTTCCTCGCGGTGCGGCCGCTGCTTGACGCCATCCGGTCCGAGGAGCCTGTCGTGCTGCTCATCGACGAGGTGGACCGCGCCGACGAGGCGCTCGAGGCGGTGCTGCTCGAGCTGCTGGCGGAGTTCCAGATCTCCATCCCGGAGATCGGCACCTTCCTCGCGCGCTCCCAGCCGTACGTCCTGCTGACCAGCAACAACACCCGCGATCTGTCCTCGGCCCTGAAGCGGCGCTGCCTGCACCTGACGCTGGAGTACCCCGGCCGCGAGCGCGAGCTCGACATCATCGCCAGCAAGCAGACCGGCCTGGACGAGGCCCTCGTCCGGGGTCTGGTCGACGTGCTGCACGACCTGCGCGCGCTCGACCTGCGCAAGTCGCCCAGCATCTCCGAAGCCGTCGACTGGGCCCGGACGCTGGCCGTGCTCAACGCCGAGAGCCTCGACCCCGAGCTGCTGTCGCGCACGATCTCGGTCGTCCTGAAGTACGAGAAGGACGTCAGCACAGCGCTGTCCAAGGTCCGGGCGCTGCAGGACCCGAACC
>JBKJPE010000197.1:0-13660 GCA_046595185.1 Nocardioides sp. | reverse complement strand
CTGAGCTTGCACTCTCGAGCGGTCGACGGCGCAGATCCAAGACTCACCGTTGTTCAGCAAGCAACCCAGGTCGCGCAGCGGCGCAAGATCGGCCGCCGTCCACCTGCGTCACACCGCTGCGTCTGTGCCAGATCGGACGCCGACATCTTGTCCCTCTATCGGCGTCTGACGCTCAACGCCACCGCAACTACTTGATCCACCTCGATCCGGGCGGACTCGCGCACCAAGCCCTTCACCGGGAGAAGGTAACCGCCGTCTTTGGGAAACAGTGCCGTGGTGAATTCGGTGCCGCGGATGCGTGCCACCACTGGCACCTGGCCCCAGTACTCCGTGCCCTCGGCAGCAAACTTGATGTCCGCGCTGTCGTCCTCCGGAATGGCTACGAAGTAGAAGGGCGCCGGGCCCCGCCACTCGACGACCGGACCTTCGAACTGGAAGTCCATAGACCGCATGGGGCAGTATCCGCCCAGAGCGAGGCGGTGATTCCTTCCGCCGCTAGAGGGCGCCCGCGCGATCAGTCCTTTCGTGACCTTCCCGCTTGCTCTCTGATCCGACGGACACGCGGACTGGACAAGACGGTGGACGGTCTCTTGGGCTGACTCATGCACTGTCGGCCCTCGAGGCGAGGAGGTCTGCGTACTCCTCCGCGAAGGCCCGCGTAGCGGCGACGAAACCGTCGAGGTGCTGCTCGGTCAGGGCCAGGCTGAGGGCCAGGTACCCGCGCTCGGCGAGGTAGTAGCCCCGGTCGAGCAGGTCGTGGAAGAGCAGCCGGCGCCAGCGGTGGTCGACGCGCGCGATGTCGGCCCACCGCTCCACGGGTCCCGGCAAGGGGTGGATCGTCATCATCGACCCGGCGCCCGTCACGCAGAACCCGACCGGGGTCAGGGCCTCGGCCAGCTGGTCCCTGAGCCGGTCGCCGCGTTCGTTGAGCGGTGCGAGCGTGTCGGCGTCGAGCAGGTCGGTGACGGCGGTCCCGACGGCCATCGTGAAGGCGTTGTTGTTGAAGGTGCCCCCGTGGGTGAGACCACCCTGGGCGGGATCGAACGCGGCCATGACCTGCCTGGACCCGCCGAACGCCCCGAAGGAGAGACCACCGCCGAAGTACTTGCCGAGCACTGTCAGATCGGCGTGGACGTCGTACACCTGCTGCGCCCCGCCCACCGCCAGTCGGGACGTCATCACCTCGTCCATGACCAGAAGAGAACCGTGTGCGGACGTCAGGGAGCGGAGGGCCGAGAGGAAGTCCGCCGAGGCAGGGATACAGCCACCCGCGCCGAGCATCGGTTCGACCAGGACGCACGCGATCTCGTCCCCGTGGCTGCTGAACTCGGCCTCGGCGGCGGCGGCGTCGTTGTAGGGCAGGACCGCGAAGTCGAACGGCACCCGCAGCGGCGCGCTGCCGGGCAGGAAGGTCATCGGACCGCCGTGGTAGGCGCCCTCGAAGACGACGACCCGCTCACGTCCGGTGACGTGGCGGGCAGCGAGCACCGCCATCAGGTCGGCCTCACTGCCCGAGTTGGTGAACCGCACCTGGTCGACCGAGACGAACCGCTCGACCAGCGCCCGGGCGAAGGCCGTCTCGGGCTCGGCCATCGCGCCGTACCCCCACCCACGAGCGAGCACCCCCCGCACCGCTTCCGCCACCTCGGGACGGCGGCCCAGCAGGCCTGCCGAGTAGTCGCCGAGCAGGTCGACGACCTGGTCGCCATCGGCAGTGGTGAGCACGGCTCCCGCGGCGCTGTCGATGCGGAGGGCGAAGGGCTCCGTGTGCAGCACGGATCGGGTGTTGCCGCCGGGCATCACCTCGGCCGCGGCACGCGCGAGCCGAGCGCTCCTGGGGTTGCGTTCGCGGTAGCGACGCGTGGCGTCGTCCAGGGCGACGTCGAGGGGGTCGGTCACGCGACTCAATCTAGGGCCGGCAGCCGATCATGGCGTGTCGCACGGTCACGATCCCCGATGGCAGGCGTGCGTGCGTGCGTGCGCCGCCGTGGCGACCTGACCCCCTCACCTCGACCGCGGCTGGTCTCAGGTCGCTTCCGGGTCGTCCAGGACGGCCGGATCGACGGCCGGATCGACGTCCTGCTCCCGGTCCGGCTCCCGATCTCGCGGTGCGGCCGGCTTCCCGGTCGCGACCGCCTCGAAGTAGCGAAGCATCTCGACCGGGAAGGGCAGGACGAGCGTCGAGTTCTTCTCTGCGGCCACCTCGACCATGGTCTGGAGGAGGCGCAGCTGGAGCGCCGCCGGTGTCGCCTCCATCGCTGCCGCTGCCTGGGAGAGCCGCTTCGACGCCTGGAACTCGCCGTCCGCGGTGATGATCCTGGATCGGCGTTCGCGCTCGGCCTCGGCCTGCCGCGACATGGACCGCTTCATGGTCTCCGGCAGCGCCACATCCTTGATCTCGACGCGGTCGATCTCGATCCCCCACGAGGCGGCCGGACTGTCGAGCATCACCTCGAGTCCCTCGTTGAGATGCTCGCGGTTGGACAGCAGGTCGTCGAGCTCACTCTTCCCGATGATCGAGCGCAGCGACGTCTGCGCGACCTGGGCGATGGCAAACCCGTAGTCCTGCACCTCGACGACGGCCCTCAGCGGGTCGATCACCCGGAAGTAGACGACCGCGTCCACCCGGACGGTCACGTTGTCGCGGGTGATGCCGTCCTGTGCGGGAACGGGCATGGTCACCAGCTGCACGTTGACGCGCGTCATCCGGTCGACGACTGGAACGAGCAGCGTGAGGCCGGGAGGTCTCGGCGAGGGCTGTGCGCGGCCCAGCCGGAAGACGACGCCTCGCTCGACCTGCTTGACGACGCGCGCGGTGGCGAGCCAGCCCGCGACGGCCGATGTCACCAGCACCAGCAGCACGATCAGCAAGACGTCCATGGCGACCTCCGCCCAGCAGGGAGAGCCTCACCATCGAGAGTACGCCGGGTGACGTGGTGCACAAGCCGGAGGCGTCCGGGTCGTCCGGACGGCACGTACCTCCGCCGACGCGCTCACTCTCGCGACCACGTCTCTCCGCCGGGTGTGCGCACCGCAGGCGACCACGCGAGCTCAGGCAGGTCGGGGAGGGCGATGCCTCAGACGGGTGCTGGAGCCGAGGCCCCGGGCATGACACGGACCTCGCACGCGCAGCCGGCACAGCAGGCGAGGAAGGTGTGCACCTCATGGCCGCACCGTCCGCACGGCATGTTGTGCGACAGGTGCACGTCGTTGGTCTGAACGGTGTCCCACATGGTCATCACCTCCTTGCGTCCCTTGTCCTGTGCAGGTTCTTCGGAGCCACGGACGCCGACGACGGGTCGTTCGGCGAAGAACCTCGGCCCTTCGCCGCGCGGCTCGATGTGGGCCCGGTGCGCGTCGCCCCGGTCGGATCCGCCGGGCCGGAACCGTTTCCGCCACGGTGACCTCCCGGTCCTCGTCGCACCACCCGTCGTCAGCGCTTCGCCACGACGATGGTGAGCCCCATCGAGCCAGGCCGGCAGGTCGAGCAGAGCAAGCGGACCGACGGTGTCGCAGCTCGCCCGAAATTGTCCCGGCCCACCTCTATCGCGATCGAATCCGGGGTGGCTACGGTGGCTCCCGGAAGTGCGTATCATGAGATGAGATGCGTCATGCGCAACGTTGAGAATCGCCCGGGTCCCTCAGTGGCCCCGGCCGTCCGGCGCGCGATCTCGGCGCGGGGCACGGCGTTCGCCGGCCTCGCGGACCTCTTGGAGCAGCCGCGCTTCGAGGTGCTGCCCACACCCGGCACGGCGGACCTGGTGGTCGCCCACGTGCCCGCCGGGCGGACGCTGACCGTGACCGCGTCACCCGGGCGTGGGCTCGAGCCGACGCTGGCCCTCGCCGGCGAGCTCGCCGGGCTCGGTTACGACGTGGTGCCCCATCTTGCCGCCCGCATGGTGGTCGACGTCGAGCACCTGAGCGACATCGTCGCCCGCCTCCAGCAGGCCGGCATCTCCCGCGTCTTCGTCCCGAGCGGCGACGCCGCCCAGGTCGGGACCTACGCCGACGCGATCGGCCTGCTCGAGGATCTCACCCGGCTCGGGGCGCCCTTCCACCACGTCGGTGTCACGGCCTACCCCGAGTCGCACGCGACCATCCCGGACGACCTGACGGTCCAGGCCATGTGGGACAAGCGTCGTCACGCCACCGAGATGGTGAGCAACCTGACCTTCGACCCGCGGGTGGTCGAGGCCTACCTGAGAAGGATCCGCGCCCGCGGCGTCACCCTGCCGCTCTGGCTCGGCGTCCCGGGACCGGTGGAGACCGCGAAGCTGCTCTCGATCGCTGCCCGGATCGGTGTGGGGGAGTCCACCCGGTTCCTGCTCAAGCACCGCCGTACGGCGTTGCGGCTGGCCGCCCCGGGTGGGTTCAGCACCGAGGCGTTCCTGCGCCGGCTCGCGCCGACCCTCGCCCGCGACGAGTCCGGGGTCGCCGGGCTGCACGTCTTCACCTTCAACCAGGTCGCCGAGACCGAGGCCTGGCGCCGTCGCCTGGTCGAGCGACTGCGCGAGGGGGGCCGGTCTCGCCGCCCCCGTGGCGACCCTCGACCACCCGCTACAACCCCAGGCCCCGTGCCACCACGAACGTCACCCACCAGGAGCACCACCATGAGCCACAACGCCCCGTCGGTCGACCAGTCCGACCGACTCGTCCCCGTCAACCTGCGTCAGTCCGGGTGGACCCCGGTGCAGCTCCTCGTCGACACCCGCGTGCGGAAGTCGCCGTACTGGCACCTGTCCGCCGAGGCCGGCTGCTGGCGCGCCTCGGTCTACAACCGGATGTACCACCCGCGCGGCTACGTGCGCCCCGAGGACGGTGGGGCGATGACGGAGTACGACTCCCTGGTCAACCACGTGACGATGTGGAACGTCGCGGTCGAGCGTCAGATCCGGGTCAAGGGGCCCGACGCCGCCGACTTCGTGAACTTCGTGATCACCCGTGACGCCACCAAGATCCCCGCGATGCACGCGCGCTACGTCATCTTGTGCAACGAGGCGGGCGGCGTGCTCAACGACCCCGTCCTGCTGCGCATCGCCGAGGACGAGTACTGGTTCAGCCTGTCCGACTCCGACCTGATGCTGTGGCTCCAGGGGGTCAACGTGGGTCGCCGTTTCGACGTCGACATCGCCGAGATCGACGTCGCCCCCGTGCAGATCCAGGGCCCGAAGTCCCTCGCCCTCATGGTCGACATGTTCGGCCCGGCCGTCGAGTCCCTCCCGCCCTACGGGCTGCACGCGGGCTCCGTCGAGGGCTGCGAGGTGATCGTCTCGCAGACCGGCTTCTCCGGCGAGAAGGGGTACGAGATCTACCTGCGCGACGCCACCCTTCACGCGGAGACGCTGTGGAACGCCGTCCTCGCTGCCGGCAAGCCCCACCAGCTCGCGGTCATCGCTCCGGCCCACCACCGCCGGATCGCCGCCGGGATCTTGTCCTGGGGGCAGGACATGGACGCCGAGACCCTCCCCTTCCAGGTCAACCTCGGCTACCAGGTGCCCCGCACCAAGCAGGCGGACTACGTCGGCAAGGCTGCCCTGGAGCAGGTCCGTACCGCGATCGAGGCCGGCACCCCGCCCTACACCCACACCCTGGTCGGCATGCGCCTGGGCGGCAAGCCGATCGACGACTACGCGCCCGACTTCTGGTTGATCGGCGACGCCGAGGACGGCGACCCGGTCGGCTACGTCACCTCGCCGTGGTACTCCCCGGAGCTCGAGGGCAACATCGCGATGGGCCACGTGCCCGTGGCCTCCAGCGCGCTCGGGACGCAGCTGTGGGTGCACCTGCCGCACGAGTACGCCGACGAGCCGGGCCGCCCGGTCCGCGCCGAGGTCGTGGAGATGCCCTTCCGACCGTCGGTCAACCCGAACCAGCGCGAGATCCTCAAGGCTCGCGGCCTCGACGCCGCCGTCTAGCGCAAACGCCCCAGCCGCACCACGACGACGAGGAGAGCAGATGCGTAGCGACGGGGAGATCGCCGAGGCCGCGGAGCTGTGGCCGATCGAGCGGGTGGCACGCGAGCAGCTGGGCGTCCCCGAGGAGGCGCTGGTGCCCTACGGGCGCCACATCGCCAAGCTCGACCGAGCCTGGCTGGCCGGTCTCGAGGACGCCGGTCTGGGCAAGCTGGTGCTGGTCACCGGGCTGTCCCCGACCCCGGCCGGCGAGGGCAAGACCACCACCACGGTCGGACTCACCGACGGGCTGCGTCGCGTCGGGGTGAAGGCGGCGGCCGCGCTGCGAGAGCCGAGCATGGGGCCGGTCTTCGGGATGAAGGGCGGTGCTGCCGGCGGTGGGTACGCCCAGCTGGTGCCGATGACCGACCTCAACCTGCACTTCACCGGCGACTTCGCGGCGATCGCCGCGGCCAACAACCTGCTCTCGGCCCTGATCGACAACCACCTGCACCAGGGGAACACCCTCGACATCGATGCTCGCACGATCACCTGGAAGCGGGTGATCGACATGAACGACCGGGCGCTGCGCGACGTCGTCGTGGGGCTCGGCGGGACGACCAACGGCGTACCGCGCGAGGACGGGTGGGACATCGTGGTGGCCAGCGAGCTGATGGCGATCTTCTGCCTGGCGACCTCCCTGGCCGACCTGAAGGCACGGATCGGGCGGATCGTGGTCGCCCACACCCGGGGTGGCGCTCCGGTCACCCCGGCCGACCTCCAGGCGCAGGACGCCCTGACGATCCTGCTCGCGAACGCCCTGCAGCCCAACCTCGTGCAGACCCTCGAGCACTCCCCGGCCTTCGTGCACGGCGGGCCCTTCGCCAACATCGCCCACGGCTGCAACTCGGTGCTGGCGACCCGCACGGCGCTCCGCCTCAACGACGTCGTGGTCACCGAGGCCGGTTTCGGCGCCGACCTGGGCGCCGAGAAGTTCTTCGACCTCAAGTGCCGCCTGTCCGGCCTGCGACCCGACGCCGCGGTCGTGGTGGCGACCGTACGGGCGCTGAAGTACCACGGCGGCGTGGCCGTGGCCGACGTCGGCGTGGAGGACCTCGACGCCGTCCGCGCGGGGGCGCCGAACCTGCTGCGCCACCTGGAGAACCTGCGTGAGGTCTTCGGCGTGCCGTCCCTCGTCGCGATCAACACGTTCCCTCAGGACACCGACGCCGAGATCCGGCTCGTCCAGGAGATCGTCGAGTCCGTGGGGTGCCAGGCACTGGTGAGCACCCATGTGGTCGACGGCGGCGTCGGGGCGATCGCCCTGGCCGAGGGCGTGGTCAAGCTGCTCGACAAGGACGAGGTCGACTTCTCCTTCTGCTACCCCGACGACGGTCAGGTCCTGGACAAGGCCGACGCCGTCGCCCGCCGGGTCTACCGCGCGGAGGGGGTCAGCCTGGGTCCGCGGGCGCGGCGTCAGCTCGACCGGATCGTCGCCGACGGCTTCGGGGACCTGCCGGTCTGCTTCGCGAAGACGCAGTACTCCTTCTCCACCGACCCGACGGCCCGCGGCGCCCCCGAGGGACACACCATCGACGTCCGTGAGATCCGGCTCAGCGCCGGCGCCGGCTTCGTGGTGCTCGTCGCCGGGGACGTGATGACGATGCCAGGACTGCCGAGAGTGCCGGCCAGCGTCGGGATGACGATCGACGACGACGGACGGATCCATGGCCTGTCGTGAACGCGTCGCCGTCTCCCCAGGCGCAACACCGCGTCTACGATGACGCCATGGGTCAGGCAGCTTCCCGGGAGCGCGACGCCAGCGTCGTGCAGTCCGTGGACCGCGCCATCACGATCCTCGAGACGATGGCGCGCGTGGGCGACACCGGGGTGAGCGAGGTCGCGCGCGAGCTGGGTGTCCACAAGAGCACCGCGTTCCGCCTGCTCTCCACGCTGGCCGCGCGGGGTCTGGTGGAGCAGAGCGACGACCGCGGGAAGTACCGCATCGGCCTGGGGCTGGTCCGCATCGCCGGGACCTCGGCCGCCCGCACCGAGATCGTGCAGGCGGCCCGGGAGGTGGGCAAGCAGCTCGCGGCCGAGACCGGGGAGACGGTCAACATCGCGGTGCTGCGCGACGACGCCGCGCTCTACCTCGACCAGATCGCCGGTGCGGCGGGGTTGCAGCCGCACAACTGGGTGGGGCTGCGGATCCCGTTGCACGCCACCAGCGACGGCAAGGTCCTGCTCGCCTTCCTCGCCCCCCAGGACGTCGACGAGCTCGTGCCCCGCCTCGTGGCCCACACCGAGCGGACCCTCACCCTGCGCAGCGCCCTGCACCGTGAGCTCGCGGAGATCCGCCGGCGCGGCTACGCCGTCGCGGTCGACGAGCTCGAGGAGGGGCTCACCGCTCTCGCCGCACCGATCCGCGACGTGCACGGTGAGGTCGTCGCCTCGCTGAGCATCAGCGGCTCCACGTACCGGATGACCACCGACACCGTGGCCGAGCTCGCCGAGCCTCTCGTCCGCGGCGCGCGAGAGGCGTCGCTCGCGATGGGCTGGCCGGGCGTCGAGACCACCTGACGGTGTGGGCGTGCGCCTCCTTGACAGGCGCCGACCGCACGCCGGAGAGTTGCACCGTCTCGCATGGCGCACCCCTAGAGCGTCACACGCAACAAGATCAGCCCACCACGGAGGTCGGCCATGGCAGTACCGGAGTCCGCAGACGTCGTGGTGATCGGCGCCGGGATCGTCGGCAACAGCCTTGTGCACCACCTCGCCAGGCTCGGGTGGCGTGACATCGTCCAGATCGACAAGGGCCCGATGCCCAACCCGGGCGGCTCGACCGGGCACGCGTCGAACTTCATCTTCCCCGTCGACCACTCTCGCGAGATCACCGACCTCACCCTGGACTCCATGCGCCAGTACCGGGAGCTGGAGGTGCTCACCGAGTGCGGTGGGTTCGAGCTCGCTCGCACCGAGGAGCGGATGGAGGAGCTGCGGCGCCGGATGTCCAGCGCCCGGGCCTGGGGGATCGAGGCGGAGCTGGTCGGCCCGGATCAGGTCGCCGAGCGGGTCCCCTTCATCGAGACCGACGACCTGCTCGGCGCCTTCTGGACGCCCTCGGTCGCGGTGGTCGACTCCCTGCGAGCCGGGACGCTGATGCGCGAGCGGGCGCAGGAGACCGGCGCCCTCCAGGTGGCCGCGAACGTCGAGGTCACCGGGATCGAGGTCGTCGACGGCGCGGTCCACTGCGTGCGCACCGACCGCGGCGACATCGCGTGCGACACCGTGGTGATCGCCTGCGGGGTGTGGAGCCCCCGGCTGGCTGCGATGGCGGGCGCCAGCATCCCGCTCACCCCGGCGGTGCACCAGATGATCAGCGTCGGCCCCGTCCCGCAGCTCGCCGCGACCGACGGCGAGATCTCGTTCCCGATCATCCGGGACATGGACTCCCTGTGCTACGAGCGCCAGCACGGTGCCGACATGGAGGTCGGCTCCTACGCGCACCGGGCGATCCTGCACGACCCCGACGACATCCCCTCGATCGACCAGGCGAAGCTCAGCCCCACCGAGATGCCCTTCACGGCCGACGACTTCGACCCCCAGCTGGAGACGGCCCTGGACCTGATGCCCGACGCGCTCGGAGCCGACGGCGCCGAGATCCGCTACGCCATCAACGGGCTGCTCTCCCTGACGCCCGACGGCAACCCGGTCCTCGGGGAGACCCCCGAGGTCCGGGGCCTGTGGTCGGCCGCCGCGGTCTGGATCAAGGAGGGGCCCGGCGTCGGGCGGGCCGTCGCCGAGCTGATGACCCACGGTGCGTCCGAGATCGACGTGCACCACAGCGACGTCGCCCGCTTCCACCCCCACCAGCGGACCAGGGAGCACGTGCGGGCCCGCACCGACGAGTCCTTCATCAAGACCTACGGCATCGTCCACCCGGGCGAGCAGTACGCCTCCGACCGCGGCAAGCGGCTGCCCCCGATGCACGCCGACCAGGTCGCGCGGGGTGCGGCGCACGTCGAGGCCGCCGGGTGGGAGCGCCCGCAGTGGTACGCCGCCAACGAGACGCTCCTCGCCGAGTACGGCGACGCCGTGATGCCCCGCGAGCACGAGTGGGACGCTCGCTGGTGGAGCCCGATCATCAACGCCGAGCACCTCGCGATGCGCGAGCGGGCCGGCATCGTCGACCTCTCGGCGTTCACCGTCTTCGACGTGGTCGGCCCCGACGCCCTCGCGGCCGTGCAGCGCACCGTGGTGGCCCAGGTGGACGTCGCTCCCGGGAAGGTCGTCTACACCCCGGTGCTGGACGTGCGCGGCGGGTTCCGCTCCGACCTGACGGTCATGCGCCTCGGTCACGACCACTTCCGGGTGGTGACCGGTGGCGCGCACGGGATGGCCGACCGTGCCTGGTTCGCCGCGCACGCGCGCGGCCTCGGCGCGGCCGTCGCCGACCTCACGTCGGCGTACTCCACGATCGGGCTCTGGGGCCCGCGCGCCCGCGACATCCTCGGCGAGCTGACCGCCGCCGACCTCGGCCACGAGGCCTTCGGCTTCGCCACCTGCCGCACCATCGCGGTCGGCAGCCTCGAGGTGCTGGCCTCGCGGATCTCCTACGTCGGCGAGCTCGGCTGGGAGCTCTACGTGCCGATGGACCAGGCCGCGCGGCTGTGGAGCCTGCTGCACGAGGCCGGCGCCCCGCACGGCGCGGTCCCGGTCGGGATCGGGGTCTACGCGGGCACGGGCCGCCTGGAGAAGGGCTACCGCGCCTTCGGTCTCGAGCTCGACGGCGAACGCAGCATCGTCGAGGCCGGGATGCAGCGCCCGAAGGTGAAGGCAGCCGACTTCACCGGTCGCGAGGCCTACCTCGAGCAGCGCGAGCAGGAGCCGGCCCGGGTGCTGTGCACCCTCGCGGTCGAGGACCACACCTCGGCCTCGGGCACGAAGCGCTACATGCTCGGCGGTGAGCCGATCCTCGGGGCCGACGGGAGCACCCTGGTCGACGGCGGTGGCCACCACCCGTACGTCACCTCGGCCGGACCCGCCCCCAGCCTCGGCCGGCACCTGCTGATGTCCTACCTGCCCCCGGAGCAGGCCACGGTCGGGACGGCCCTCTCGGTGTCCTACATGGAGGAGCTCTACCCGGTCAGCGTCGTCAGCAGTGACGCCACGCCCGCCTTCGACCCCGCCAACGAACGGATCCGATCGTGATCCGGGTGCTGGTCGCGGTCAAGCGGGTCGTCGACGTCTCCGGGGAGCTCCAGCTCACCTCGGACCTGCAGGGCCTGGACGGCCGGTTCGTCGGTCACACGATCGGCAACCACGACGCCTGTGCCGTCGAGATCGGGATCCGGGTGGCCGAGCAGACCGGCGGATCCGTCACCGTGCTCACCGTGGGCCCGCCCGAGGCGGTCGAGCAGATCCGTTCGGCGCTGGCGCTCGGTGCCCATGCCGGCATCCTCGTCGAGACCGATCCGGTAGCACTGGGTCCGGGCGACGTCGCCGCCGAGATCGCGGCCGTCGTGGAGTCCGCCGAGCAGGCGGACGAGCCGTACGACCTCCTGCTGCTCGGCAACGACGCCGCCGACACCGGTGACTTCCAGGTCCCGGTCAGGCTCGCCTACGACCTCTCCCGGCCGATCGTCACCGGCGCGACCGTGGCCAGGGTCGCCGACGGCGACCTGATCGCGACGGTGCGAGGGCCCTACGGCGAGGAGACCTACGTCGTGCCGCTGCCGGCGGTCGCGGCGGTCCTCGAGGGCGGCACCGAGCCGCGCTACCCGTCGTTGCGGGGACGGATGGCCGCCAAGAAGATCGAGGTGCAGGTACGCCGTCCCGTCGGTGAGGCCACGGGCAGCGGACGCGTCCAGTGGCACCTGCCGCCGAAGCCGCCCAGCAGCACCGAGCTGCTCGGCACCGGGCCGCAGGCGGCCCCGGCGGTCGTCGAGGTGCTGCGCAGGATGTCGCTGCTGTCATGATCCTGGTCCTGTGCGAGGTGCACCCGGTCACCTCCGAGGTCGTCGAGGTCTCCCTCGAGGCCCTCGCCCTGGCCCGCGCGCTCTCGACGGCCGCGGGCGGGGTGGTGCTGCGTGCCGTCGTGGTCGGACCGGTGGTCGATGCCGACGCGGTGGCGGGGGTGCTGGGACGTCACGGCGCCACCGAGGTCAGGCACGCGGACGGTGAGGGCGTCGCCTCGTACGGTGGCGCCGCCTGGGCCTCGGCCGTGCAGGCCGTGCGCGAGGACACCGGTGCGGTGGCGGTGCTGGCGGGCGGGTCGCCGCGCGGCAACGAGGTGATGGCGCACCTGGCCGCACGGCTCGGGGTGCCGATGGCGGCCAACGTGGTGACCTTCGAGGGTCTCTCGCCGCTCACCGTGCGCCGTCAGGTCGCCGGCGGCGCGGCCTTCGAGGAGCTGCGGATGGAGACCCGCCCGGTGGTGCTCACCGTCGCCGGACATGCCTGGCAGGCCGAGGAGGTCCCGGGCGAGCCCGCGGCCTGGGTCAGGTCGACCCCGGAGGTCTCGCCTCCAGACCGGGTGGCGTGCGTGATGAGCACCGCCGACCCGGTCCCGGACGAGTCGGGCGCGTTGTCCTCGGCGCGGGTCGTCGTGGGAGCCGGGCGCGGTGCCGGCGGGCCGGACGGGTTCGGCGCCGTGACCGAGCTGGCCGAGCTGCTCGGCGGGGTGGTCGGCGTCTCGCGCGTGGTGACCAGCCTGGGCTGGCGCCCGCACCACGAGCAGGTCGGCCAGACCGGCAACCGGATCTCGCCCGAGCTCTACATCGCCTGCGGCATCAGCGGGGCGATCCAGCACTGGGCCGGCTGCGCCTCGTCACGATCCATCCTGGCGGTCAACACCGATCCGGAGGCGCCGATGATGACCCGGGCGACGTACGCCGTGGTCGGCGACATGCACGAGGTGCTTCCGGCGGTCGTCGCGGAGATCCGAGGCGGCTGATCTGGGTGTCTGCGGACACCATCGCTCCGGTCGAGGGTTCGGCCCGGCGCGGACTCGACGGATGGCTTGACCAACGATCCAGCCGGACCGCGACGCTGAGCCCACGCTCCCCGGTCACGCGCAGCGACGGGGGAGTGCGAGACCCCCCGCGTGCTACGCCAGCACCCCGGGGTTTTCACTTCCTCTGCCGCCCTTGGCGTCGACTCCTCGTCGAAGCCGCCTAGTGCTCAACCGGGCCAGGTCGTCCTGCGGAGCGCCCACTTCGCCCAGAACGGGCCACCCTGCTCGCTTCCGCGCTGCAGTCAGGCCCACGGGCAGGCCCATGAATCGGCGGCAGCCACGCCGGACGACAGCGCAAGAACTGGAACTGAGCCGGCCAAACGTCGGGAAGCCAGAGGCGACTGGTCAATTTTCGCAGACCGGAGCCAACACAGGCCAACCCTCGTAGGGTGACAGAACCTCTCAGAGGCGGGGTCGCGGAAACAATGACCGGGGAGACCTTGGTGGGAATGGCACCGGCGCAGACGCGTGGCTCGTGTGCCGAGGGCGGGACACACGTCCTGGACACTTCCTGTCCGCGAGGTCGTGGAGCCGGCGGCGCGGCACGGTGGACGATCCCTGCCTGCAGCTCCGGGGGCAACGTCGCGGCCGGTGCCGGCCGCGGGGCGACCGGTCGGGTATCGCGGGTGTATCTGCTGCTCGGCAGCGTCGCCGTCGGCTGCTATGTCGTGGCACCTCCGGTCGCTGGCAGCCCGTGGCTGTTTGAGTTGGTGGGACTGTCGAGCGTCGTCGCGATCGCGGCTGGGGTTGCCTG
>JBKJPE010000020.1:0-5154 GCA_046595185.1 Nocardioides sp. | reverse complement strand
GCTGCCGAAGACCGTCACCGGCAAGATCCTGCGCCGCGAGCTGCGCGACTGACCGGGTGGTCTAGGAGGGAGCGCCAGCGACCGTCTCGAGACCGGACCGGCCCTCCGCGTCGGGGGTCTCGGGGGTCGGGACCGGGGGCCCTCCCACCTCGACCGCCGGCCCGCGCGTGGCGAGATCAGCCGGCGGCCGGGTCCAGGAACAGGTCCGGGAGGAGCGGCCCGGTGCCGCCCTCCACGCGGTAGCCGTCGAGGTCGGTGACACCCTCCTCGGCGAGCACCTCGTCGTCGATGAGGAAGTTGCCGGTGCAGGTGCGCGGGTCGCGGGTCAGCACGGCGTACGCCGCGTCGGCCACGATCGACGGCGTCCTCGACCCGGCGATCGCCTCCTCACCGCCGAGCAGGTTGGCGACGGCGGCGGTGGCGATCATGGTGCGCGGCCACAGCGAGTTCACTGCGATGCCGGCCTCGCGCAGCTCCTCGGCCAGGCCGAGGGTCACCAGGCTCATCCCGTACTTCGCCATCGTGTAGGCCAGGTACGTGCCCGCCCACCGGGGGTCGAGGTCGAGCGGCGGTGACAGGGTGAGGACGTGGGCCTGGTCGCTGCGCTCGAGGTGGGGGATGGCGGTCTTCGACAGCAGGAAGGTGCCCCGGGCGTTGACCGACTGCATCAGGTCGTACTTCTTCATCGACAGCTCACGGGTGGGGCTGAGGTCGACCGCGCTGGCGTTGTTGACGACCACGTCGATCCCGCCGAAGCGCTCGACGGCCGCGGCCACCGCGCGTTCGACGTCCTCGTCGCTGCGCACGTCACCGACCACGGCCAGGGCCTCGCCCCCGGCCGCCTCGACCTCGGCGGCCGCGGTGTGCACGGTGCCCTCGAGCCTCGGGTGCGGCTGGTCTGTCTTGGCCATCAGCACGACGCGGGCCCCGTCGCGGGCGGCGCGCAGGGCGATGGCCAGACCGATGCCCCGGCTGCCGCCGGACATCAGGACGGTACGGCCGGCCAGGGTGCGGGCCATCATGCAGCCCCGTCCCCGCGCGGCCCGGCGGGCGGCAGCACCGGCTCGCGGCCGAGCTCACCACGCGCGATCGAGCGCACGTGGACCTCGTCGGGCCCGTCGAAGAGCCGCATCGCGCGGTGCCAGCCGTACATCGCGGCCAGCGGGGTGTCGTCGGTGACGCCGGCGCCTCCGTGGATTTGGATGGCGCGGTCGATGACGTTGGTCGCGGCCCGGGGCACGGCGACCTTGGCCATGGCCACCAGGGTGCGGGCCTCCTTGTTGCCGGCCGCGTCGATCACCGCACAGGCGCGGTGGCACAGCAGCCGGGCCTGGTCGATCTCGATCCGGGACTCCGCGATCTGCTGGCGGACGACGCCCTGGTCGGACAGCGGACCGCCGAAGGCGATCCGCTCCTGGGCGCGGGCGACCATCAGGGCCAGGGCGCGCTCGGCCGCCCCGAGGGCGCGCATGCAGTGGTGGATGCGGCCCGGGCCGAGCCGGGCCTGGGCGGCGGCGAACCCGCCGCCCTCCTCGCCGAGCACGTTCGTCACCGGGACGCGCACGTCCTCGAAGCGGACCTCGGCGTGGCCGTGCTGGTCGTGGTGGCCGAAGACCGGGAGGTCACGCACGATCGTCACGCCAGGGGTCTCGCGCGGCACGACGACCATCGTCTGCTGACGGTGGGAGGCGGCCTCGGGGTCGGTCTTGCCCATCACGATCAGGACCGCGCACCGCGGGTCCATCGCACCGCTGGTCCACCACTTGCGGCCGTTGACGACGTACTCGTCGCCGTCGCGGGTGATCCGGGTCGCGATGTTGGTCGCGTCGCTGCTGGCCACGGCCGGCTCGGTCATCGAGAAGGCCGAGCGGATCTCCCCGGCGAGCAGCGGGGCGAGCCACTGCTGCTGCTGCGCGGGGGTGCCGAGCAGGTGCAGCAGCTCCATGTTGCCGGTGTCGGGCGCCTGGCAGTTCAGTGCCTCGGGAGCCAGGTCCAGGCTCCACCCGGACAGCTCGGCGATCGGGGCGTACTCGAGCTGGGTCAGGCCCGACTCCGAGGGCAGGAAGAGGTTCCAGAGCCCGATCGACTGCGCCACCTGCTTCAGGTCCTCCACCACCGGCGGGAGCGTGTGGTCGTCGGGCCCGGCGGCGCGTCGCTGCTCGGCGTAGGTCTGCTCCGCGGGCAGCACGTGGTCGCGCATGAACTGCACCATCCGGCCGTGCAGGTCGACGGCGCGCTCCGACGGCGCCGGCAGCGAGTGGTCGTCGTACGTCGTCACAGAAGCGCTCCTGGGGTCGACCGAGCCAGCGCTCGGGTGAGGTCGACCCTAGCCGGGCCGGGACCGGTCAGACGTTGCGGCGGTACTGCCCGCCGACCTCGAAGAACGCCTCGGTGACCTGGCCCAGGGAGCAGACCCGCGCCGCGTCCATCAGCACCGCGAAGACGTTGTCGCCGCTCATCGCGGCCTCCTTGAGGCGGGCCAGCGCGGCGGCGCCCTCCTCGGTGTGCTCGGCGCAGAAGGACTGCACCCGCTCGAGCTGTCCCTCCTTCTCCTCCTCGGTGGCCCGGGCCAGCTCGACGTGCTGCGGCGTCGCGTCGTCGGACTGCGGGGCGAGGAAGGTGTTGACCCCGACGATCGGCAGCGACCCGTCGTGCTTGCGGTGCTCGTAGAGCATCGACTCGTCCTGGATCCGCCCGCGCTGGTAGCCGGTCTCCATCGCCCCGAGCACCCCGCCGCGCTCGTTGATCCGGTCGAACTCGGCGAGGACGGCCTCCTCCACCAGGTCGGTGAGCTGGTCGATGACGAACGACCCCTGGAGCGGGTTCTCGTTCATGGCCATGCCCCACTCGCGGTTGATGATCAGCTGGATCGCCAGCGCCCGGCGTACGGACTCCGCACCGGGGGTGGTGACGGCCTCGTCGTAGGCGTTGGTGTGCAGGCTGTTGGCGTTGTCGTAGATCGCGATCAGCGCCTGCAGCGTGGTGCGGATGTCGTTGAAGTCCATCTCCTGCGCGTGCAGCGACCGCCCCGAGGTCTGCACGTGGTACTTCAGCTTCTGGCTGCGCTCTCCTGCGCCGTACTTCTCCTTCATCGCCACCGCCCAGATCCGGCGGGCGACGCGGCCGATCACGGAGTACTCCGGGTCCATGCCGTTGGAGAAGAAGAAGGACAGGTTCGGCGCGAAGGCGTCGATGTCCATCCCGCGCGCGAGGTAGGCCTCGACGTAGGTGAACCCGTTGGCCAGGGTGAAGGCCAGCTGGCTGATCGGGTTCGCCCCGGCCTCGGCGATGTGGTAGCCGGAGATCGAGACCGAGTAGAAGTTGCGCACCCCCTTCTCGATGAACCACTCCTGGATGTCGGCCATCATCCGCAGCGAGAACTCGGTGGAGAACAGGCAGGTGTTCTGGCCCTGGTCCTCCTTGAGGATGTCGGCCTGGACCGTGCCTCGCACCGTCGCCACCGCGTGCGCGGCCAGCATCGCGGTCTCCTCCTCGCCGGGCTCGCGGCCCTCGGCCTCGCGGAACTTGTCGACCTCCTGGTCGATGACGGTGTTGAGGAAGAACGCCAGCACGGTCGGCGCCGGACCGTTGATCGTCATCGACACCGAGGTCGTGGGCGAGGTGAGGTCGAAGCCGCCGTAGAGCACCCGCATGTCGTCGAGCGTGGCCACCGAGACGCCGGAGGTGCCGACCTTGCCGTAGATGTCGGGACGCGGGTCGGGGTCGCGGCCGTAGAGCGTGACCGAGTCGAACGCGGTCGAGAGGCGCTTGGCGTCGCCGTCGGCGGAGAGCACCTTGAAGCGCCGGTTGGTACGCGCGGGGTCGCCCTCGCCGGCGAACATCCGGGCCGGGTCCTCGCCGTCCCGCTTGAAGGAGAACACGCCGGCGGTGAAGGGGAAGAACCCGGGGAGGTTCTCCCGGCGCCAGAAACGGACCAGCTCGCCGTGGTCGGCGTACGCCGGCAGCGCCACGCGGGGGATCCTGCTGCCGGACAACGACTCGCGGGTCAGCGCCGTGGTGATCTCGGTGTCGCGGACCTTCACCACCTGCTCGTCGCCGGAGTAGGACTCGACCACGGCCGGCCAGCCCGCCAGCTGGTCGCGCAGTGCCGGCGGGACCTCGCGACGGCTCTTCTCCAGCAGCTGCGGCACGTCACCCTGGTCGCCCTCGCCGAGGGCCTCGACGACGGCCTCGACCTGCTGCAAGCGGCGCGCCACGGCGGCCAGCCGCTCGGTCTCGGCGTGGTAGCCGCGCACCGTCTCGGTGATCTCGGCCAGGTAGCGGACGCGGTCGACGGGCACGACCTGGCGGATGCCCGAGGAGTGCCGCACCCCGACCGCCGGCAGGACGCCGTCCGCGACGGGCAGGCCCTGCTCGGCGAGCAGGCCCCGCAGCTCCTGGTACAGCGCGGTCACGCCGTCGTCGTTGAAGGTCGCCGCGCTGGTGCCGAAGACCGGCATCTCGTCGGGCTGCCTGCCGAAGGCCTCGCGGTTGCGCACCAGCTGGCGGCCCACGTCGCGCAGAGCGTCCTTGGCGCCGCGACGCTCGAACTTGTTGATCGCCACGACGTCGGCGAAGTCGAGCATGTCGATCTTCTCCAGCTGCGAGGCGGCGCCGAACTCCGGCGTCATCACGTAGAGCGAGGTGTCGACGAAGGGCACGATCGCGGCGTCGCCCTGCCCGATTCCGGGCGTCTCCACCACGACCAGGTCGAAGCCGGCGCCCTTGAGGACGTCGATGACGTCACCGAGGTGCTCGGGCAGCTCGTGGGCGCCGCGGGTCGCGAGGCTGCGGAAGAACACCCGGTCGCCGTCGAGGCTGTTCATCCGGATCCGGTCGCCGAGCAGGGCGCCCCCGCCCTTGCGCCGAGTCGGGTCGACGGCGACCACGGCGATGCGGAGCTTGTCCTGCTGGTCGAGGCGGAACCGCCGGACGAGCTCGTCGGTCAGCGAGGACTTGCCCGAGCCACCCGTACCGGTGATGCCGAGCACGACGGCGTTCGACGCCGCGGCGGCGCGGCTGAGGTGCTCGCGCTGGGTGTCGTCGAGCCTGCCGGCCTCCGCGAACGTGATGGCGCGGGCGATCGACGCGCGGTCACCCGCGAGGACCGCGTCGAGGTCAAGCGTTCGGAGGGTCAAGAGGTCGAAGTCGCAG
>JBKJPE010000119.1:0-8427 GCA_046595185.1 Nocardioides sp. | reverse complement strand
GGCGCCTCGACCCCTGAAGCGGCACGAGGGCACCGGACTGGCCGCCCGCGGTGTCGCCGACGCAAAAGGAGGGGTCCGCTCCTTCGTCGCAGCTGGTCGCCGACATCGTGGAGGCTGGCGGAACCTTCCTGGTGTGCAGCCCATGCGCCAGGAAGCGCGGCATCGGCGAGGCGGACCTCATCGAGGGAGCCGCCATCGTGGGCGGTGCGTCCTTGGTGAAGCTCCTGGTCGACGGTGCCACCTCACTGTCGTGCTGACCCTCGCAGCTCTCCGGAGGTGAACCCTCCGACCCCGCTCGCGGCGGGACCGCGCGCGCGGTCACGGTGTCGCGTCAACCGGCGCCGGCGGGGAGGCGGCTCGGGTCCGGTCCAGCCAGGCCACGACGAGGGCGTGCGGGACGGTGAGCGCGGCGAGAAGCCAGATCTGCTCGGAGACGAAGTTCAGGGCGTCCCCGCCCGACCACAGCCACAGCCCACCGAGGGCGAGGGCGGCCACCACCGTGGGGGCTGCGGCCCGCCGGACCAGCGAGCGCACTGCGTCGCTCCCGGTCACCGCGCGTTCCTCGGTGAGCAGGACAGCGGTGTGGCGTACGGCGTGCCACCAGCCGACGTACGTCGCGACGGCCACCGCCGGCGGAGCCGCGACGGCCAGCACCACGAGCAGCAGCAGCTCCCCGGCCACGAGTCGCTGACCGCGCCGCACTGCCGTGAGTCCGCCCAGCAGTGCGACGGAGAGGACGAGCACGACGGCGGCGGCTTCCCAGGCCGGGCCCCACCGCCCGTCCCAGCTCGGCGCCATGGCCCGCAGATAGGGCGCCGCCTCCGAGGCGTGCGTGAGCAGCGGGAGCAGGACCGCGACCAGAGCAACACTCAGACCGGCCGCGCGTGAGGCCTGCCCCGGCCCGCGGCGCAGCCCGTGGAAGGTCGCCTCACCGAGACCGAAGTGCACCACCGACATGGACAGCAGCACGACGAGCCCGGCGAGTGGCCAGGCGCGCAGCAGACCCCAGGCGACCAGCGCCAGGACCACGTACCCGGCCATCAGCGCGACCACGGGCACCGGCCGCTGAGCGCGGCGCCAGCGGGGAGCCAGATGGTCCACGGCACCGTGCGGGAGTGCGGCGATCAGTCCGGCGACGACCAGGAACGTTGCGGCACCCGACCAGTCGACCCCGAGCAGCCTCAGGACGACGCTGACCGCAGCGACTCCCCCGACCGCCACCCAGGAGACCACCACGGCGACGTCGAGGTCGTCGACCCTCACCGGGGCGTCCGCAGCACGGGACCCGGGCCCGTCGACGGGGCGCAGGCTCACCGGCGTACGCCGTGCGGCCCGTGGCCCCGAGGCGTAGCCGCGCCGGGGCCCGCCGGCTCCTCGATCCGCACCGCGACCGTCACCTCTTCAATCTACCCGTCGACGGGTGCACCCCCACGGGTCGGGCCGTGACCGGTACCGCGAGCCGCAGCCGGTCGTGCCGTGGGAGGGCTGACGCGACGCGACCCGGCACGGCCCCACCCCGGCACACCGGAGCCGGGTAGGGCGACTGCCGATGCCACCTTCCCGTCCCCCGGCGTCACGGAGCTGGGCAGCACCGCGTCCAGACCCGCCCGCCACGTCCGATCGCGGCACGGTCGTGCTGCGCGCCATCACCATCTCGCTGCGTCAAGAGGGAGACGGCCCTCGTCCACTCTTCACGCTCCGAGCCGGAGCACTCTTGGTGGTCGACGTCTGTTGTCGCTGGGCCTCCGCCTGCCCTCGGCAGCCTCCGACCGGTCGAGCTCACTGGCAGCGCGGGCTGGCCAACATGAGGTCGACCGTGACGCGGGTGCCTTGGCCGGGAGCCGAGACGACCGCGATGTCACCGCCGTGGTTCCTCACGATCGAGGAAGCGATGCTCAGCCCGAGCCCGGTGCCCGGGATCGCGCGGTCCGAGGCTGTGGAGGAGCGGAAGAACCGGGTGAACAATCCGGGTTGTTCGTCCTCTGGTATCCCGATGCCGTCGTCGCTCACGGTGAGCCGCGCCCGCGAGCCTTCGATGTCGACCGCACACTCCACGGTGCCGCCGTCCTGGGTGAACTTCAGCGCGTTGCTCGCCAGGTTGCACACCACCTGCTCGAGCTGCCCCGCGTCGCCTTGAACGACGATCGGAAACGCGGGCAGGTGGAAGCGAGTTGTCAGGCGCCGATCGTCAATCATGGGTTGCAAGGTTCGCTGGGCAGCCGACACCACGTCTCGAAGGTCGACCGGGGACGAGTCGGAATGCAGGTTCCCTGCATCGATGGCGGAGGCAGTCAGCAGGTCGTCGACCAGGGCGAGCAGTCGGAAGCCGTTGCGGTCCATCGCGTCGGCCCACTGCCGCTGCTGCGTCGTGAGCGGGCCGCCTTCCTCGCCACTGAGAAGCTCGACGTACCCCAGGATGCTGCTGAGCGGCGTGCGCAGCTCATGGCTGACCGTGGCGACCAACGCGTCCTTGATCTGGTCCAGCTCTCGGAGCCGTTCAGAGGCCTCCGCCTCCTTGGCCAGCCTGAAGGCCATGAGCTCCGCCTGTTGCTTGAGCGCACGTTCGGTCTCCTTGCGCGCGGAGTCGTCCCTGATGATCGCCGAGAACCCGCTGATGGACCCGCCGTCGTCGTAGACGGGCGAGATGGTGAGCGAGACGTCAACGAGACTGCCGTCCTTACGGCGTCGGAGGCACTCCATGCTCTGGATCCGCTCTCCCAGCGCGACCCGGGTCTGGTTGGACGACACCTCCTCCTCAGCGGCTGGGCTGCTGGCCAGCATCCGGATGTGCTGCCCCATGGCCTCGGCGGCCGTGTAGCCGAACAACCTCTCGGCGCCGGCGTTCCAGCTGACGATCGTGCCGTCCAGCGCCGCTCCAATGATCGCGTCGCTGCTCGACTCGACGATCGCGGACAGGTGGCGTACCGCTCGCTCGGTCCGCTTGCGATCGGTGATGTCGGTGGAGATGCCGATGATGGCCTGCAAGGTGCCGTCTGCGCCGAGTACGGGGGTGTCCGTCACGTGAACGGGAAACGCACTGCCGTTGCGATGACGGACGACGAATTCGCCCGTCCAGGTGCGGCCAGCCGCGAGCTCGGCGAAGATCAGCGTCGCTTCTGCTACGGACTGGGGCGCTGGCGTGAGCTCGAGGATGGGTCGCCCTATCGCCTCCTGCGCCGCCCATCCGTACAACCGCTCGGCGGCGCTGTTCCAGTAGCGGACGATGCCGTCGACGTCTGTGGCGATCACGGCCTGGCCGACCGAGTCCAGCAACGCAGCCTGGAAGCGAACAGTGTCGAGATCAGACGAATCCGCGCTGACCATCCATCTCTCCCGGAAGCCATGGCAGAGAGACAGGCTCCGACTGCCGATCACGTCTCCCGGCAGGGCCGAACCCTGACCAAGTGACTGCGCAACCATAGGCTCAGGAGGCAGCCGTCGTTCGCGGAACGAGCACCCCTGTTCCGGAACGGCGCAGTGGTGACGGGTCATCAGGGAACGAGCTCAGTGATGGTGCCTCGCCTCAGCCTGACAGCACGAGCCCCTGGACACGACACTGCCAGCGGGACACCGTGGTCCCGACAGGTGCAAAGAGCACCTCCGATCAGGTCGTTTCTGCAGGAAGGATGCGTGACCACGTTGCCGACCAACCGATGGGCCGTGCTCGCCCTGGCGCTGCTCGCCGCAGTCGCCGTCGTTCTGCTGATCCTGTACGGCGGCGGCAGCGGTGGTGGCACCGGCGGTGGCTACTGACCCGGGCCGAGCACCCCGCAGCGCTCAGGTCGGCAGGTGCTGCTGCAGGAAGCCCAGGGTCGTACCCCAAGCCTCGCGAGACGCCTCGGGGTGGTGGAGGAAGAAGTCGTCGTTGTCGAAGGCGTGGTTGGCGCCCTCGTACATCTCCACCCGGGTCGGGCGCCCGTCCGCGGTCAGCTCCCGGGTGATCGTCTGCACGGTGCTGGCGTCGAGGTAGTCGTCGGCGGTGCCGAAGTGGTGCAGGCTGGGGCAGGTCACCCGCGGAGTGAGGTGCAGCAGGTCCGGGAGCGACGAGCCGTAGTAGCTGACCAGCGCGGCCGGCTCGGTCTCGGCGGCGACGTTGAACGCCAGGCCACCACCGAGGCAGAAGCCGAGCACGGCCGGCACCCCGCGCACCTCCTCCATCGCCCCCAGGTGGGCGAACGCGGCGACGGCGTCACCCACGGCCGAGGGCCAGTCGAGCTGCCCCGCCAGCGCCATCGCCTGGTCCACGGCGTCCGGGGCCGACTCGTCGACGCCCTGGCGGTCCAGGCGCCAGTACAGCTCGGGGACGAGGACCACGTAGCCGGCAGCCGCCAGATCGGCGGCGCGACGCTGGATGTAGCGACTCACGCCGAAGATCTCCTGCAGCAGCACGATGCCCGGGCCCTCGCTCGCGTCCGGGTGCCACACGTGAGCGGTCATGTCTCCGTCGGCGGTGCGCACCTGGCTACGGCTCTCCATCGGCTCACCTTGTCGGTCCGCTGCGCCCGGGTCAACGGGCGACGCACCGGGGGTAGCCGCTGCCGGCGGTGACCGGCCGCGACACCGCGCTCATCCCGGCGGCAGACCGGGGCGACCCGTGCAGTGGCGCTTCACCTCGTACGACGCCGCGTCGGTGGCGGTGGCGAGCCGATCGCCGTACGAGAGGCGGCCTGCCCCCGTCGCCGCCCCCCGTCGCCGGGCACCGGACCAAGGTCCTGGACCGACCGGGGTCCCCCACACCGACCGGCGACCCGCGTACCGTGGGCCCGCGGCGGCGGAACAAGCTGGCCAGCCGGGCGACCACCCGGCCACCGACCATCTCCCGCCCGCCCCTCGTCCCTAACGGGCCGGGCAACCTGAGCAAGACAGAGACGCCATGAGCGCTGCGACCGTCCCCACCGCGGCCTCCGCCCCTGTCCCCGGCGCCCCGCTCGTCAGCGATCCGCTCCTGCTGAGCCAGATCGTCGCGGTGTCCGCCGACGCGATCTTCAGTGAGGACATGGCCGGCACGATCACCAGCTGGAACGCCGCCGCCGAGCGCATCTACGGCTGCTCGACCACCGACATGGTCGGCCGCTCCACCCGCGACCTGCTGCCCGAGGAGACCACCCGACAGCTGCAGGCCGTCCACGGCCTCGCGCTCTCCGGGGAGCGGGTCGAGCGGTTCGACACCTGGCACCTGCGCCCGGACGGGCGTCGGATCGCGGTCTCCCTGACCGTCTCGCCCCTGCGCGACGCCGACGGCGAGGTCGCCGGCCTGGCCACCAGCGTCCAGGACGTCACCGACCGGGTGCAGCTGACCGCCGAGCTCGAGACCCTGCGGCGTACCCAGGAGCGGGCCAACACCGCGCTCGCCCGCTCCAACCGCGACCTGGAGCAGTTCGCCTACGTCGCCTCCCACGACCTCTCCGAGCCCTTGCGAGCGATGGCCGGCTTCGTGCAGCTGCTCGAGAAGCGCTACTCCCCCGTCCTCGACGAACGCGGCCTGCGCTACGTCGCCCACGTCGTCGACGGGGCCGCGCGGATGCGCGCGCTCATCGAGGACCTCCTCGAGTACTCCCGCTACCTGCGGGTCGAGTCCGCCGACACCCGCGTCGAGACCACCGCCACCGCGCGGCGGGTCGTCGCCACGCTCGAGTCCGCCGACACCGCGGTCGATGTACGCGTCGAGGAGCTGCCCGACGTCACCTACGACGAGGCCTCGGTGCTGGCGGTGCTGACCAACCTGATCAGCAACGCCGTCAAGTTCCACCGCCCCGACACCGTCGCCCGCGTCGAGGTCTCCGGGCGCCACCAGGACGGGCGCGTCCTGCTCTGCGTCGACGACGACGGCATCGGGGTCGGCGCCGACTTCCGCGAGCGGATCTTCAAGATGTTCGCCCGCCTCCACGTCCGCGAGGCCTACTCCGGCACCGGCATCGGGCTGGCCATCGTCCAGCAGGTCGCCGAGCGCTCGGACGGTACGGCGTGGGTCGAGCCGTCCCACCTGGGTGGCAGCCGCTTCTGCGTGACGCTGCCGGCGGCGGACGTGGTGCAGGGGTCTCGAGACGCTCGCTCCTCGACCACCATCGTGGAGGGGTCTCGAGACGCTCGCTCCGCTCACTCCTCGACCACCGGCACACGCTCCTCGACCAGCGGGGGGACCCCGTGACCGGCCCGACGGCGCCGAGGCGGATCCTGCTCGTCGAGGACAGCCTCGCCGACATCGACATGACCCTGGACGCGCTCCAGGACGCCACGGTGGCCAGTGAGGTCACCGTCATCCGCGACGGGGCGGCCGCGGTCGCGCACCTGCGGGCCCACGTCGACACCCCCGACCTGGTCATCCTCGACCTCAACCTGCCCTGCCTGTCCGGGCACGAGGTGCTCGCGGCCATGCGGGCCGACGAGGCCCTGCGCCGCATCCCGGTCGCCGTGCTGACCACCTCCGCTGCCGAGTCCGACGTGTCGAAGACCTACGACCTCGGCGGCAACTGCTTCCTGACCAAACCGGTCGACCTCGACGAGTTCGTGCACGTCGTGCAGTCGATCGACGACTTCTGGCTCGGGCTCGTCAGGCTGCCGTCGTGACCTCCATCGCCGAGCGGTCGGCCGCCGCTCACCGCTCGGGGGGCGTCGTCGCGCTGGACCACGACACCCGGCTCCGGTTCCTGCTCATCGAGGACTCCCCCACCGACTCCGAGCTGGTCGAGGCCCTGCTGGAGGACGAGTTCGCCAACGGTGACATCGACGTCGCACGCGACCTGGGCCGCGCCCTGGACCTGATCGCCAGCACCGACTACGACCTCATCCTGGCCGACCTGACCCTGCCCGACGCCGACGGCGGGACCGTCGTACGGGCCGTGCGCGAGGCTTCTCCACAGACCGCGCTGATGGTCCTCACCGGCCGCAACGACGGCACCCTGGCGCTCTGGGCGCTGGCCGAGGGAGCCCAGGACTACCTGGTCAAGGGCGAGCACGACGGGCCGCGCCTGGCCGACGCGCTGCTGAGGGGGCTGCAGCGCAGCCGGACGGAGAAGCTGACCAACGCGCTGCTGGTCAACGCGCTGGAGCTGGAGCAGCAGAGCGCCGAACAGCTGCGCGAGCTCAACCGCGCCACGGACGAGTTCGTCGCGACGATCAGCCACGAGCTGCGTACGCCGCTTGCCAGCATCAGCGGCTACGCCGAGCTGCTCCAGGACGACGAGGCGCTCACCGACGCCCAGGACGGCTTCGTGAACGCCATCGCACGCAACGCGGGTCGGTTGACGTCGTTGACCTACGACCTGCTGCTGCTGTCGGGCTTCAGCACCGGCGAGGTGCAGATGGAGACCGAGCAGGTCGATCTGCGCGTCGTGGTGAACCAGGTCCGCGAGATCGTCCGCACGCTCGGCTCCGGGTTGCTGCTGGACATCACCTTCGCGCTGCCCGACGAGCCCGTGCTGGTCACCGGTGACGTCGGGCAGCTGGAACGCGTCGTGCTCAACCTGATGGGCAACGCGATCAAGTTCAGCGAGAGCGGCGGGTCCGTCGTCTGCCGGGTCTCCGTGGACGGGGACGAGGCGCTGCTCGAGGTGACCGACACCGGCCTGGGGATCCCCGAGGACGAGCTCGAGGCGTTGTTCACCCGCTTCTTCCGCGGCTCCTCCGCACGGCAGCGCGCCATCCAGGGCACGGGCCTCGGGCTGCACATCGTGGCCTCGATCGTGGCCAACCACCACGGCGCCGTGACGGTGACGTCCTCGGTGGGTGCGGGCACGACCTTCACGGTGCACCTGCCCCGGCACGACCCGGCGTAGGAGCGGTCGGCGCACCCAGGCGATCGGGTCGTGCCTGGAGTCGCCTTACCTCGTTGGCGCACCCGCTCAGGGCGCCGTCGGGTCATCGGGACGGACGGACGGCCCGGCACGACCGGCCCCGTGTCCGACCAGGCCGGACTCGTAGGCGTAGACCACGGCCTGCACCCGGGTCTCCAGGCCCAGCTTGGACAGGATGCGCGAGACGTGGGTCTTCACCGCCGACTCGCTGATGTGCAGCCGCCTCCCGATCGAGGCGTTGCTCGACCCGGAGGCCAGCTCGAGGAGCAGCGTCTGCTCGCGCGCAGTCAGCCCGGTCGGGGGTGGCGCACCCGTCGTCTGTGGTGCCGGGGCCAGGCGCTCGACCAGACGCACCGTCACCCGCGGGTCGAAGAGGGCGACCCCGTCGCGGGCGGTCCGGACGGCGGCGAGCAGCCGCTCCTCGGGCGCGTCCTTCAGCAGGAAGCCGCACGCCCCGGCCCGGACCGCGTCGTAGACGTGACGGTCCAGGTCGAAGGAGGTGAGCACGACCACCGAGGGCGCCCGCGGCAGACGGCGCAGCTGCCGGGTCGCCTCGATCCCGTCCAGGCGCGGCATGCGGACGTCCACGAGGGCGACGTCCGGCATGGTCGCCCGGGCCGCCGCCACGGCCTCC
>JBKJPE010000078.1:0-3949 GCA_046595185.1 Nocardioides sp. | reverse complement strand
CCGTCTCAGCATGCGTCACCCCGTACCGCCATGCGGACGGGCCGGGGCGCCGGCCGGCCGGGGCTGCCGATCGGGCGCAATTGTCGAGCTGCGACGCACTACTCGCAGGTAACCCAGTCGCAACCCGACAATTGCGCCGGTACGACAACCCGCCGTCAGCCCGCCCGCCGCCCGCCGTCAGCCCGCCCGCGCGCCCGCCGTCAGTCGCGCCGCGTGCCGGCGTCGGCGACGAGCTGGCGCAGCAGGTCCAGGACGCCGTCGGGGCCGTGCACCACCACGTCGGAGTGCGGCAGCAGCGCGCTCTCCTCCTCCGAGGCCGAGCAGACCCGGAGCGTGGTCAGCCCGCGTTCGTCGAGCCGGCCGAGCGCCTCGAAGGCCTCGAGGTCGCCGAGGTCGTCCCCGGCGAAGGCGAAGCCTTGGGCGTCGAGCTCCGCGACCAGCAGGTCCACGGCCTTGCCCTTGTGCGCCCCTGGGGAGCGCACCTCGATCACGTTGCGGCCCGGCTCCAGGGTCAGGTCGTGGGCCCTGGCCAGCTCACGCAGCGCAGGCAGCAGCCGCTCGAAGGCCTCCTTCGCGTCCGGGAGGCGGCGCGTGTGGACGGCCACCGCGAGGCCCTTCTCCTCCACCCAGGCGTCGCCGGCGTCGTGGCGGCGGAGCACGGCGGGCAGGTCGCGCTCGAAGGCGGCCAGGCCGTCCGGCGGGCGCGGGGAGACCACGCGGGTGCTCGACGAGCTCCAGCGCTCGTGGCCGTACTGACCGAAGACGTACAGCTCGCACCCGCGCTCGGCGAAGCCCCGACCGACCTCCTCGAGGCCGCCGAGCTCGAGCACCTGTCGCGCCGGCCGCCCGGTGATCACCGCGACCGCGAGCACCTCGTCGGCGAGCTCGAGGAGCACCGCGGAGGCGTCGGGGTGGATGCGGGCCGACTCCGGGTCGGCCACGATCGGGGCGAGGGTGCCGTCGAAGTCGAGGCCGAAGACGACCTCGGGCAGGGCCCGGACCAGGGCTGCGTAGCGCTGCTCGCCGCGCTCGGTGGTGAACTCCACGGGAGGTAGCCAACCACGCACGGGCCTCCGGCGGGGCAGGGGTCCGGCGGTCAGCCCAGCGGTGCGGTGAGGATGAGGGTCAGCCGGTCGCCGCCCATGCCGTCGACGGCCGGCTGCACCCGGTCGACGCCGACGTCGAGGGCCAGCTGTCGCGCGGCCCGCTCGAGCTGGGGCGGGTGGTAGACCGTGGTGGTCGGGACCGAGCCGTACCAGTTGTCGGTGCCCGCGACCTGCCAGCCGGCCTCGGTCACGGTGCCGCCGACCTGGCCCGCGAGCCCGGTCACCCCGGAGTTGTTGAAGACGACGACGAAGGTCTCGCCGCGCTCGACCGGCGGCGGGGTCTTCTTCTCCGGCTCGGCAGCGGGCCGCCGGGTCGGGGGCGGCGCCTGCGTCGGTGCGGGCGCGGCGCTGGGGGTCTGGTTGCGGCTGACGATCGCGACCTCCCGCTCGGTCTCGGGGCTGCCCTGGGTGAAGAGGTAGGCCACGGCGGCCATCGCGACGGCCACGATCGAGAGCAGCACGACCGGGGAGGGCAGGGCCACGCCGCGCTGGTCGCGGGCGTGCCGGGGGGTGGTACGGGGGGGGGCGGTCACGGCTCAGACCTCGAAGCCGAGGCGGCGGGCCGAGCGCTGACGCTGGCGCTGCGAGCGCAGTCGCCGCAGCCGTCGCACCAGGAGAGGGTCGGACTCGAGCGCGTCGGGCCGGTCGATCAGGGCGTTGAGCACCTGGTAGTACCGCGTCGAGCTCATGTCGAACTGCTCGCGGACCGCGGTCTCCTTGGCGCCGGCGTACTTCCACCACTGCCGCTCGAACTCCAGGATCGCCTGGTCGCGGTCGCTGAGCAAGGACGGCGGCAGGCCGCTGACCTGCGCGGCCCCGGTGTCGCGCTGAGCGTCCATCGCGGTCTACTCCCACTCATCGTCCGGCTGGTGCGAGCCCCCACAGTAGGCGGTGAACCACACGGGTGTCATTCGCAACGCCGCACCGCCCGGGCCGGGTGTCGGTGGACTAGCGTCCGGTCGGTGAGCACCCCCACCGCGAGCCGCGTCCCGAGCCCCGACCGACCCGTCGGCTGGGGTGTGCTGGCCGCCGGCAAGATCGCCCGGACCTTCGCCGCCGACCTGGCCCACGTTCCCGACGCCCGGCTCGCCGCGGTCGGGGCGCGCTCCGCCGACCGGGCCGCCGCGCTGGTCCACGACGTGCTGGGCCCGGACCCGACCGACCGGCCCGCGGTCCACGGGTCGTACGAGGCCCTCGTGGCCGACGCCGAGGTCGACGTGGTCTACGTGGCCTCCCCCCACTCCCTGCACCTCGACCACGTGCGCCTGGCCCTGGAGGCCGGCAAGCACGTGCTGTGCGAGAAGCCGGTCGCCCTGCGCGCCGCCGACTGGGAGACGATGGTGGCCCTGGCCGCCGAGCACGACCGCTTCCTGATGGAGGCGATGTGGACCGCGTGCCACCCGGTCGTCCTCGGCCTGGTCGAGGCGCTGGCCACCGGGGCGTACGGCACCCCGCGCCACCTGCGCGCCGAGCTCGGCTTCCGCGTCGACGCCGGGCCCGGGGACCGCCTCGTCGACCCCGCCCTGGGCGCGGGCGCCCTGCTCGACATGGGGATCTACCCGCTGACCCTGGCCCACCTCCTCCTCGGCCCGGCCGAGGAGACCATCGCCCTGGCCGCGCTGTCGGGGGACGGCATCGACCGCGACGTCACCGTCGTGTCCCGCCACCCCGGCGGGGCGCTGGCCTCCTCGTCGGCGTCGTTGACGTCGTGGTCGGACCGCACCGCCGCGCTGGCCACCGACCTCGGGCGCCTGGACCTCCTCGGGTCCTTCCACCACCCCGACGGCGCCGTCTTCACCCCGGCGACCGGTGACGACGAGCAGGGCGAGGCGCACGGCGGGGGCGCGTTGCGCGTCGAGCCCGTCGGCGAGGTGCTCGGTCGCGGCTACGGCAACGAGGCCGCCGAGGTCGGCCGCTGCCTGCGCGCCGGGTTGCGCGAGAGCCCGATGGTCCCGCACGTGCAGACCGCGGCCCTGATGCGTCAGCTGGACGCGGTGCGCGCCCAGGTCGGCATCCGCTACCCCGGCGACTGACCGGCGACTGACCGGCACGGGCCGGACCGCGGTGCAGGGGCTACACCCCCAGGAGTGCACCGGGCGGTCTCGGTCGAGGCCCTAGGGTGACGGGCGTGACCTCCGACCTGCTGATCGTGGCCAACCGCCTGCCGGTGGACCGGGTGAAGAACGACGACGGGAGCACCACCTGGCGCAAGTCGCCGGGCGGGCTGGTGACCGCCATCGAGCCGGTGATGCGGGCCAACGACGGCACCTGGATCGGCTGGCCGGGGGGCACCGACCAGGACCTCGAGCCCTTCGAGGACGACGGGATGAACCTGGTCCCGCTCAGCATGACCGCCGAGGAGATCGAGGGCTTCTACGAGGGCTTCTCCAACGCCTGCCTGTGGCCGCTCTACCACGACCTGGTGGCCAAGCCGGAGTTCCACCGCGAGTGGTGGGACGTCTACGTCTCGGTCAACCGGCGGTTCGCCGAGAAGGCCGCCCAGCTGGCCTCCGAGGGCGCCACGGTCTGGGTGCACGACTACCAGCTGCAGCTGGTGCCGCAGATGCTGCGCGAGCTGCGCCCCGACCTCCGCATCGGCTTCTACCTGCACATCCCCTTCCCGCCGGCCGAGCTGTTCCAGCAGCTGCCGTGGCGCCGCCAGATCCTCGAAGGCCTGCTCGGTGCCGACCTGCTCGGTTTCCAGCTGCCCGGCGGCGCCGCCAACTTCGTACGACTGGTGCGCCAGCGCGTCGGTCACAAGACTCATCGAGACCTGGTCTACCTGCCCGACGGACGCACCGTGCGGGCCGCGGCGTTCCCGATCTCGATCGACGCGGCCGGCT
>JBKJPE010000077.1:0-9019 GCA_046595185.1 Nocardioides sp. | reverse complement strand
GTGCACCCCTCGAACAGCTCGGGGTGCACCGAGGCGATCAGCGAGGTCGGCGGGTTCTCGCTCAGCGTCAACGACGACCTGCGGCTGTACCTGATCGAGACCGCCCAGAAGGGCATGGCCTGGATGCGCCTGACGGCGGCGGGGACCGCCGGTCACGGCTCGATGATCAACCACGACAACGCCGTGACCGACCTGGCCGGTGCCGTGGCGCGGATCGGGTCCCACGAGTGGCCGGTCCGGCTCACCCCCGCCATGCGGACGCTGCTGGCTGCCGTGGCCGACCTGGTCGGCACCGAGGCCACCCCGGAGAACGCGGAGTCCCTCGTCGAGGAGTTCGGCGGTGCCGCCCGGATGCTGGGGGCCGTCATCCGCAACACCGCGAACCCGACCATGCTGGGCGCCGGCTACAAGGTCAACGTGGTCCCGCAGGAGGCCACCGCCCACGTCGACGGCCGCTTCCTGCCCGGCTTCGAGGACGAGTTCTTCGACACCCTCGCCGCGCTCTGCGGCCCCGGCGTGGACATCGACTTCGTGAGCCACCAGCAGCCGTGGGAGACGCCGTACGAGGGTGCGCTCGTCGACGCGATGGGCCGCTCTCTGCTCGCCGAGGACCCGGGGGCGCTGGTCGCGCCGTACCTGATGAGCGGGGGCACCGACGCCAAGCATTTCACCCGGCTGGGGATGCGCTCGTACGGCTTCGCCCCGCTGCGCCTGCCCGACGACCTCGACTTCACCGCGCTGTTCCACGGCATCGACGAGCGGGTGCCGGTCGACGCCCTGGAGTTCGGCTCGCGGGTGCTGGACCGGTTCCTGGACGAGGTCTGAGGCGCCCGGGATCAGGAGCGCCACGACACCTCGGCGCGGGGCGGCCTAGTACGTGGGGCGCAGCTGCCGGATGATCTTGCGGCGCAGCACCACCCGGCGGGTCCCGTCCGAGGTGATCCGCACCCGGTCCAGCTCCCAGCCGCCGTGCTCGGCCCGCTCCACCAGCAGCCTGGTGACCACGCCGCGGGGGAACTCGCGGCTGAAGGTGACCTTGTCGAACTCCCACTCGACCGCCCGTCCCGGCGCGCGGCGTCCGGCTCGCGTCACCGCGCGCCCTCCGAGACGTCGTCGAGCGCGACCGCGATCTCCCGAGGAAGGGTCTTGTCCTCCGTGCCCAGGGCCGCCGTGAGCTGGGCGGCGGTGCGCGACCCGAGGATCGGCGCGGTCACCCCGTGCCGGTCGCGGACCCACACCAGGGCCACCTCGAGCGGGGTCCAGCCGAGCCCGTCGGCGGCCCGGGCCACGGCCTCGACCACGCCCGCGCTGTCCTCGTCGAGGTAGGCGCCGACGAACCCGGAGAAGACCGGCGAGGCGCCACGGGAGTCCGACGGCGTGCCCCCGCGGTACTTGCCGGTGAGCACCCCGCGCCCGAGCGGCGACCACGGGAGGACGCCGAGCCCGAGCGCGTCGGCGGCCGGCAGCACCTCGTGCTCGACGGTGCGGTTGAGCAGGGAGTACTCGACCTGCGTCGAGACCAGCGGGCTGCGACCGGGCACCGCCTGCTGCCAGGTCGCGGCGCGGGCGGTCTGCCAGCCGGCGTAGTTCGAGACCCCGACGTACGCCGCCCGCCCCGTCGCCACCGCGTGGTCCAGCGCGGCCAGCGTCTCCTCCATCGGCGCCGTCGCCGACCAGGTGTGGACCTGCCAGAGGTCGACGTGGTCGACGCCCAGGCGCGCCAGCGAGGCGTCCAGGGTGGCCAGCAGGTGACGCCGCGAGGTGTCGACGACCCGGGCGCCGGCGTGGCGCGAGATCCCGGCCTTGGTGGCGACGACGAGGTCGTCGCGGTCCACGACGGTGCCGATCAGCGAGCCGAGCAGGGCCTCGGAGCCACCGTCGGCGTAGCCCGCGGCGGTGTCGACGAGGGTGCCGCCGGCGGCCACGAAGGCGACCAGCTGGTCACGGGCCTCGTGCTCGTCGGTGTCGGCGCCCCAGGTCATCGTGCCCAGCCCGAGCCGGGAGACCGCCAGTCCGCTGCTCCCGAGGCGTCGCTGCTGCATGGGCGCAACCGTAACCATCTGCGCGCCGGTCGCCGGCACGACCCGCGCGGGGCCTAGGCTCCCGGACGTGTCGGACCTGCTCGAAGCCCTGGTGCTGGGGGTGATCCAGGGACTGACCGAGTTCCTGCCCATCTCGAGCAGCGCCCACCTGCGGATCTTCCCCGAGCTGTTCGGCTGGGGAGACCCCGGCGCCGCGTTCACCGCGGTCGTCCAGATCGGGACCGAGCTGGCGGTGCTGATCTACTTCCGCGGCGACCTCTGGCGGATCGGCTCCACCTGGGCGCGGTCGCTGGTCAGGCCCGAGCTCCGTGGGCGGCTCGACGCCCGGATGGGCTGGTACATCATCGTCGGCTCGCTGCCCATCGTGCTGCTCGGGCTGCTCCTCGAGGACACCATCGACCGCGAGTTCCGCAGCCTGTGGATCATCGGCACGACGCTGGTCCTGCTCGGGGTCGTGCTCGGCCTGGCCGACCGGTTCGGGCGCGACGACCGCGGTCTGCACCAGATGGGCCTCAAGCACGCCGTGCTGATGGGGCTGGCCCAGGCCGCCGCGCTGGTGCCCGGCGTCTCCCGCTCCGGCGCGACCATCTCGATGGGCCGCGCGCTCGGCTACGAGCGCGCCGACGCCACCCGCTACGCCTTCCTGCTGGCGATCCCGGCCGTGGTCGGGGCGGGCGTCTACAAGCTCAAGGACGTCCCCGGCGGCGACAACCCGTACGGCTGGGGGCCGACGCTGCTGGCCACCGCCGTCTCCTTCGTGGTCGGGTACGCCGCCGTCGCCTGGCTGCTTCGCTACGTCTCGACCCGCTCCTACACCCCGTTCGTGGTCTACCGGGTGCTGCTCGGCAGCGGCGTCCTGCTGCTGCTGGCCTTCGGCGTGCTCCAGCCCTGACCCCGCGGTCGGCCCTGCCTCAGAGCCAGCCGGAGCGCTTGAAGAACCACCACAGCGTCCCGGCGACGCCGAACATCAGCGCCAGCGCCCAGGCGTAGCCGTAGGTCCAGTGCAGCTCGGGCATGAAGTCGAAGTTCATCCCGTAGATGCCGGCGATCAGCGTCGGGACCACGACCAGCGCGGCCCCGGCCGAGATCTTGCGCATGTCGTCGTTCTGCTGCACCGAGATCCGGGCCAGGGAGGCGTCGAAGGCGGTGGAGAGCAGCGAGTCGAGGCCGTCGACGGCCTCGGCGGCCTGCGCGAGGTGGTCGGAGACGTCACGGAAGAACGGCGAGGCGTCCTGGGTGATCCCGCGGACCTCGCCGGAGGCGAAGCGGCGCATCGGCTCGCGCAACGGCAGCACCGCGCGGCGCACCTCGCTGATCTCGCGCTTGAGCACGTAGATCCGGGTGGAGTCGTCGGTGCGGGCGGGGGAGAAGACCGACGCCTCGACCTCGTCCACGTCGACCTGCAGCGCGTCGACGACGGCCACGTAGTCGTCGACGACCTGGTCGCAGACCGCGTAGACCACCGCGGAGGGCCCGTGGGTGAGCACCTGCTCGTCGCCCTCGAGGTAGGAGCGCGCCGTCTTGAGCCCCGAGCCGTCGCCGTGCCGCACGGTCACCACGAAGTGCGCGCCCACGAACAGGTTGATCTCCCCGGTCTCCACCGCGTCGTCCGCGTCGACGTACCAGAGCGTCTTGAGCACCAGGAACAGGCTGTCGCCGTAGCGCTCGAGCTTGGGCCGCTGGTGGGCCTTGACCGCGTCCTCGACCGCGAGGGGGTGCAGGTCGAAGGCCCCGGCGACGTGGGCGAGCTCGGCCGCCGTCGGCTCGTGCAGCCCGATCCAGACGAAGTCGTGGGCGCCCTCGACCACCGAGCGGAGGGCGGCGTAGTCATGGGGCTCGACGTCGAGCTCCTGGCGGCACCCGTCCCGGTAGACGGCGCTGTCGACGATCACCGGACCACGGTAGGCCAGCAGCCGCGCAGCGACGTCCTAGGCTCGCTGGCATGGCCACCGTCATCCTCGTCCGTCACGGCCGCACCAGCGCCAACGCCAGCGGCACCCTGGCCGGGCGCACCCCGGGGGTCCGCCTCGACGAGACCGGTGTCGGACAGGCCCGCCGCACGGCCGAGCGGCTCGCCCCGGTCCCGCTGGCGGGCGTGGTGAGCAGCCCGCTCGAGCGGTGCAAGCAGACCGCCCGCGAGATCCTGCGCGCCAGGCCCGCGGACGCGCCCGAGGTGCCGCTCAGCACCGACAAGGGCCTGGTGGAGTGCGACTACGGCGACTGGCAGGGTCGGCTGCTCAAGGACCTCGCCCAGGAGGCGCTGTGGTCGACGGTGCAGTCGCAGCCGTCGGCGGTCACCTTCCCGGGCGGGGAGTCCATGGCCACGATGCAGTCACGGGTGGTGGGCGCCGTACGCCGCCACGACGCCGCGGTGACGGCCAGCCACGGCGACGGCGGCGTGTGGGTGGCGGTCAGCCACGGCGACCTGATCAAGGCCGTGCTGGCCGACGCGCTCGGGATGCACCTCGACCTCTTCCAGCGGATCACGGTCGACCCGGCCTCGGTCTCGATCGTGCGCTACACGGGCAGCCGGCCGTACGTCGTGGCCTCCAACACCCACGCCGGCGACCTGTCCTGGATGGCACCGCGCCCCCAGCAGGAGGGTGAGGACGCCGCGCCGACGGACGACGCCGCGGTCGGCGGGGGAGCCGGCCCGGGCTCACCCCCGGGCTGATCCGGACCGGGGCGACCACCCTTCGGGAACGTCATAGGGTGAGCGGCATGCCCATCGTCCACGGCTTCGACCCCCCGGAGCGCTTCGTCGCCGGCACCGTCGGGGAGCCGGGCTCGCGCACGTTCTTCCTCCAGGCCCGCTCCGGCCCACGCATCGTCAGCGTCGCGCTGGAGAAGCAGCAGGTCGCCGCCCTCGTCGAACGGGTGGACGAGCTGCTCGACGAGGTCATGGCCAGCGAGAGCACCGAGGGCCTGGTGCCCGCCGTCGCGCCGGTCGGCCTCGAGGACAAGGCCCCCCTCGAGCAGCCGATCGAGGAGGAGTTCCGTGCCGGCACGATGACCCTGTCCTGGGACCCGGACGACGAGCGGGTCGTGATCGAGGTCTTCCCCTACGCCGAGGCCACGGTGGTCGGTCCGGAGCGGGCCGAGGAGGACACCGAGGACGCCGAGCCCGACGAGATGATGCTGGTCCGCCTCGAGCCGGGCACCGCCCGGGCCTTCGTCAAGCGCACCGAGCAGGTCCTCGAGGCCGGCCGCCCGTCCTGCCCGTTCTGCGGCATCCCGGTGGACCCCGACGGCCACCTGTGCGTGCGCGCGAACGGGTTCAAGCGCCGCGACCCGGCGTGACCGGCGCCGTGGAGGAGGCCGTCCCGACCGGCGTCGTAGAGCTGCGCGGGCGGATCATGCCGGCCTCCAACGCCACCTTCCTCGGCGAGGTCGACGGGGTCCGGGTGGTCTACAAGCCGGCCGCCGGCGAGAGGCCCCTGTGGGACTTCCCCGACGGCACCCTGGCCGACCGCGAGGTCGCGGCCTACCTCGTCTCGCGTGCGACCGGGTGGGACGTCGTCCCGCAGACCTGGCTGGCCGACGGCCCGCACGGCCTGGGCATGATGCAGCGCTGGCAGGAGCCGGACCCGGAGCAGGACGCCGTCACCATCGTCACCGAGGGCGAGCTCCCCGAGGGCTACCTCTCCGTCTTCGACGGACTCGACGAGATGGACCGCGCGGTCACCCTGGTCCACGAGGACACCGCCGCGTTGCGGCGGATGGCCGTCTTCGACGTGCTCGTCAACAACGCCGACCGCAAGGGCGGCCACGTGCTCGAGATGACCGGGGGGCACCGCTACGGCGTGGACCACGGGGTCGCCCTTCACCACGAGCACAAGCTGCGCACGGTGCTGTGGGGCTGGCGCGGTGACGCGCTGGGCGACGAGGAGGTCTCCGGCGTGCTTCGCGTGCGCGAGGCGCTCGGCGGATGGCTCGGGGCGGCCCTGGCCGACCACCTCACCGACCTCGAGATCGCCTGCGTCGACCAGCGTGCCCGCCGCCTGCTGGACCGGGGGTGCTTCCCGACGCCGCGCGGCGAGTACCCCGCCGTCCCGTGGCCGCCGTTCTGAGCAGGTCCGCCGACCTCCTAGGCTGCGCCCATGCGTTCCTGGTCTGCCCCCGCGGTGCCCGCCCTGCCCGCCGCCGGCCCGCCGGTCGCCGTGCACGACTCCACGACGGGCCGCCTGCAGACCCCGGCCCCCCAGGAGGGTCCCGCCCGCCTCTACGTCTGCGGCATCACGCCGTACGACGCGACGCACCTCGGCCACGCGGCCACCTACGTCGGCTTCGACCTGCTCCACCGGGCCTGGCGCAGCGCCGGGCACGAGGTCCGCTTCGTGCAGAACGTCACCGACGTCGACGACCCCCTGCTGGAGCGGGCGACCAAGGTCGGCACCGACTGGCGCGCGCTGGCCGAGCGTGAGACGCAGCTCTTCCGCGACGACATGAGCGCGCTGCGGGTGCTGCCCCCGGACGCCTACGTGGGCGCGGTGGAGTCGATCCCGCTGGTGCTCGCGATGATCGGGCGGCTGGAGGAAGCCGGGGCGGTCTACGCCGTCGACGGCGACCTCTACCACCGCGTGGGCTCCGACCCGGCCTTCGGCGAGGAGTCCGGACTGGACCGCGCCACCATGCTGGGCCTCTTCGGCGAGCGGGGCGGGGACCCCGGGCGCCCCGGCAAGGAGGACCCGCTGGACCCCGTCGTCTGGCGCGCCGAGCGGCCGGGGGAGCCGTCGTGGCCGAGCCCGTACGGCCCCGGGCGCCCCGGGTGGCACGTCGAGTGTGCCGCCATCGCCACCGAGCACCTCGGCGGCGCGATCGAGGTCCAGGGTGGCGGCAGCGACCTGATCTTCCCCCACCACGAGATGTGCGCGGGGCACGCCCAGGTCGTCCACCCCGGCACCCCCTTCGCGCAGACCTACGTCCACTCCGGCATGGTCGGCTACGACGGCGCGAAGATGTCGAAGTCGCGGGGCAACCTGGTCTTCGTCTCCGCGCTGCGCAACAGCGACGTCGACCCGATGGCGATCCGGCTGACCCTGCTGCGCCACCACTACCGCAGCGACTGGGAGTGGACCGACGCAGCGCTGTTCGACGCCGTCGACACCCTCGTCTCCTGGCGCCGGGCGCTGGCCCTCGGTGCGGGTGCCCCGGCGCTGCCCGTCGTCGAGGAGGTGCTGGCGTCGCTGGCCCGCGACCTCGACGCCCCGGGCGCCGTAGCGGCCGTGCAGCGCTGGGTCGACGCGACCCTCGGCACCGAGGGCCTCGCCGACACCGCCGACGCGCAGGCCTCGTCGACCATGCACGCGCTGCTCGACGCCGCGCTCGGCCTCGACCTCTGAGCCCGGAGGCTCAGCCGTCCTCGCGGCGCCGCTTGAGGTAGCGCTCGAACTCGCGGGCGATGGCCTCGCCGGAGGCCTCAGGCAGGTCGGTCGTGTCGCGCGTCTCCTCGAGGCTGCGCACGTAGTCGGCCACCTCCTCGTCGTCCTCGGCCAGCTCGTCGACGCCCCGCTCCCACGCCCGGGCCTCCTCGGCGAGGTCCTCCAGCGGGATCGAGACCTCCAGCAGCTCCTCGAGCTGCCCGATCAGAGCCAGGGTGGCCTTGGGGCAGGGCGGCTGCGCGACGTAGTGGGGAACCGCGGCCCAGTAGGACACCGACGGCATGTCCAGCCTCACGCAGGAGTCCTGGAAGACGCCGACGATCCCGGTCGGGCCCTCGTAGGTCGACTGCTCCAGGCGCAGCCGGTCCACGAGCTCGGGCTCGCTCGCGGTGCCGCTGACCGGGACGGGGCGGGTGTGCGGGGTGTCCGCGAGCAGCGCCCCCAGGGTGACCACCAGCTCACCGCCGAGGTCGTCGACCGCGGCCAGCAGCTCGGCGCAGAACTGCCGCCAGCGCATGTTGGGCTCGATCCCGCGGATCAGGATGACGTCGCGGTCGAGGTCCGGCGGGGAGGCCACCGCGATCTGCGTGGTCGGCCACGTCAACCGGCGGAAGCCCGTCTCGTCGCTGCCGACGTAGGGGCGGTTGACCTGGAAGTCGTAGAACTCCTCCGGGTCGATGGCCCCGACCACCCGGGCCCCCCACACGTGCATCAGGTGGTCGACCACCGAGGAGGCGGACTCGGCCGCGTCGTTCCAGCCCTCGAAGGCCGCGATCACCACGGGGTCCACCAGCTCCGCGGTCTCCACCATCTCGATCACCGGCACAGCCTAGGAGACTGAGCTCCACGATTGCGGCGGGCGCCACCCCTGGTGACACCATGGACCTCTGGTGAGACGCAGGTCCACCACGTGAGACCGCACGAGAGGAGCCCGGGTGCCTTCCAGCGACACGGCGAGCGTCACCGCCCAGCGCGCCGGGCGCGTCGAGCGGCCGGACCACCGGCCGGACGCGTCCGCAGCCCTCGAGGCGGTGCTCCGCGAGCGGATCCTGGTGGTCGACGGCGCCATGGGCACCGCGATCCAGCGCGACCGCCCCGACGAGGCCGGCTACCGCGGCGACCGCTTCGCCGACTGGCACCGCGACCTGCAGGGCAACAACGACCTGCTCACGCTGACCCAGCCCGACATCGTCGGCGAGATCCACCGCGAGTACCTCGAGGCCGGTGCCGACCTCGTCGAGACCAACACCTTCAACGCCAACGCGGTCTCGCTGGCCGACTACGGCATGGAGGACCTGGCCTACGAGCTCAACCTGGAGTCCGCCCGCCTGGCCAGGCGGATCTGCGACGAGGTGACCGCGACCGATCCGGCGCGCCCCCGCTACGTCGCCGGTGCGCTGGGCCCCACCACCCGTACCGCCTCGATCAGCCCCGACGTCAACGACCCCGGCGCACGCAACGTCCAGTTCGACGACCTCGTCGCGGCCTACACCACCGCGGTGCACGGGCTGATCGACGGCGGGTCCGACGTCGTGTTCGTCGAGACGATCTTCGACACCCTCAACGCGAAGGCCGCGATCCTCGCGATCGAGGAGG
>JBKJPE010000139.1:0-8573 GCA_046595185.1 Nocardioides sp. | reverse complement strand
ACTCCGCCGGGCTGACCAGCTTCAGCTCCGCGGTGCCCTCACTGAGTGGCACACGCTCGGTCACGTGCAGCGCGGCGGCACCCCCACCGCCTTCGACCGGTGGCTGGCCACCCGCTTCGGGCTCCAGGCCGCCGACGCGGTCGCCGCCGGCGACTTCGGCACGATGGTGGCGCTGCGCGGCACCCGCATCGAGCGTGTGCCACTCAGTGAGGGCACCGCGGAGCTGAAGCTGGTCAGCCCGGCGGAGTACGCCGAGGCCGAGGTCTTCTTCGGCTGACCCGGGGCGGGGGCCCTGTGCCCTAGCCTGCTCGTCCAGCCACGTGACCGGTCAGCGACAGCGCGAAGGAGGTCGTTTCGTGACCTTGCTGCTCACGCAGGCCCTCCGCCGACTCGGCAAGGTCCGCACCTGGGCGCTGCCCGCCCTGATCATCACGGTGGTGTTCCTCACCAGCTGGCCGCTGATGGTGCTCGCGGAGCCGGCGAGCAACACGATCACCGCACCCGGGAACTACTGGTGGTACTTCGTGGTCACCGCGGCGACCGTCGGCTACGGCGACTACTTCCCGGTCTCTGCGGCCGGGCACGTCGTCGGCGTGTACGTCATCCTCGGCGGGATCGTCACGCTCACCACCTTGTTCACCCGGGTCGCCCAGGTGCTCGACAACGCGAAGGGACGACGGATGAAGGGGCAGCTGGAGACCAGCAGGACCGGGCACCTGGTGATCATCGGGTACACCCCGGGGCGCACCGAGCGGCTCGTCGACGAGTACACCGCCGAGGGGCGGACCCAGGTCGTGCTGTGCGCGTGGGACGACGTGCGCGAGAACCCGATGCCCGAACGCGACGAGGTGGAGTTCGTCCGGGGCGACCTCACCGACGAGGCCGTGCTGCGACGGGCCGGGGTCGAGCGGGCCGGCCGGATCCTGGTCGACGCCCGGGACGACAACGAGGCGCTGGCCCTGACCGTCGCGGCGATGCACGTCAACCCCGACGTGCACGCCGTCGTGACGTTGCGCGACATGAGCGCCGCCCGCAACCTGTCGTACGTCGACCCGGACGTCAGCTGCGTCCAGTGGCACTCCCCGCGGCTGGTCACCGAGGAGCTCGAGGACCCCGGGATCTCGCAGGTGTACGCCGACCTGATGACCTACGGGGGACGCAACACCTACAGCGCCCCGCTGCCGCCGGCCCTGGGGGAGGTGTCGTTCGGCCAGGTCCAGGAGCGGCTCGGCCGCACCCACGCGGCCACGGTGATCGCGGTCCGTCGTGACGGGGTGATCATCGACCCCCGCTGGGACACGGCCCTGTCGGGCGGCGCGGTCCTCTACTACGTCGCGGAGCGACGGCTGAGCGTCGACGAGATCGTCACCGCCGTCGGCTGACCGGCCGACGGCGACGTCAGACGAAGGGTGGTGACGTCGGCACCGTCCGTACGACGTCCCGGCGGTGGGCGGCCCTGCCCTGTCCGATCGGGTGGCTCGCGGGGTTCGCGGGCGCAGCTAGCGTGCGCAGGACCGGGGCCGGCGGCCGGCCGTGCACCGGGACGACGGGAGCAGGCATGCGCGTGACGGAGCTGTGGCGGTTCCCGGTGAAGTCCCTGCAGGGGGAGCGGCTCGACGAGGCCGAGCTCGGGGAGCTGGGCATCGAGGGGGACCGCCGCTGGGCGATCTTCGACCTCGGGACCGGGTTCGGCCTCACCGCACGGCGCGAGCCGCGGATGCTGTTCGCCTGGGCCCGTACGACGACCGACGGGGTCGAGATCGTCCTGCCCGACGGCACGGTCGCGGCCGACGACGACGCGTTGTCGGCGTGGTTGGGACGCCCGGTCGCGCTGCGGTCGCTCGACGAGGTCGAGGAGCGGAGGTACGAGAATCCCGACGACCTCGAGACCGAGGCCGCCGCGTCCTGGGGGCCGTTCACCGGGGCCGGCGGCGCGTTCCACGACAGCGCGGGCGCCACGGTCACGGTGCTGTCCACCGCCAGCGCGGCCGGCGAGCCCCTGCGCAGGTTCCGCGCCAACGTGGTCGTCGACGAGCCCGGCGAGGACGACCTGGTCGGCCGGTCGGTGCGCATCGGCGCCGCCACCGTCGCGGTGACCGCCCTGGTCCCCCGGTGCGTGATGGTCACCCGTGCCCAGCCCGACGGCATCGTGGTCGACCGCGAGGTGCTGCGACGGATCCACCGTGAGCACGGCGGCAACCTGGCGGTCGGTGGCTCGGTCAGCGTCCCCGGCACGGTGCGCGTCGGTGACGAGCTGACGACCGTGGAGCCCCCGGGCTGAGGCCGCGCGACGTCATGCGGACAGTGGAGACGCCTGCACCATCCGGATGACGTCAGGGGGCGGTCAGCCGGCGAGGTGGCCCCAGCGCGCGGCCAGCTCGTTCCAGGGCCCGGTGGCGGCGACCTCGCCGTCGACCAAAACCACGACCCGGTCGGCCTGGGTCAGCGCGGCCCACTTCGAGGTCGAGCCGAGCACGGCGGTCCCGCGCGCCCGGAGCGCGGCCCACAGCTCGACCTCCGTGGTGGCGTCCAGGGCGCTGGAGACGTCGTCGGCGAGCAGCAGCTCGGTCTCGGCCGCCAGCGCGCGGGCCAGCGCCAGGCGCTGCACCTGCCCGCCGGACAGGCGTACGCCCCGGTGGCCGACCACGGCGTCCGGCCCGCCGGCCTCCTCGAGGTCACGGCCGAGCCGGGCGTCGTCGACCGCGGGGTGCAGTGCCCGGTCGGCGTGGTCGAGGGCGACGTTGTCGGCGAAGGTGCCCGAGAGCACCCGCGGCACCTGGGAGACGTGCGCGACCTGGCCCGGGCGCAGGAAGGTCTCCGCGTCCTCGACCTCGTGGCCGTTCCACCGGATGCTCCCGGTGTGCTCGACCAGGCCGGCCAGGGCCGAGAGCAGGCTGGACTTGCCGGAGCCGACCTGGCCCAGCAGGAGCACCAGCTCGCCGGGTCCGACGTGCAGGTCGACCCCCGAGACGCCGATCGTGCCGTCGTCGTGGATGGCGCCGAGACCGCTGACCCGCAGCTCACGCAGGCGTACCGGCTCGCCGGCCGGCTCGGGGGCGGGGGCGACGCCCGAGACCAGGTCGACGCCGGCCGGCACCACCATCATCTCGTCGCCCCCGGCCAGCCGGGACGTGGCCCGGCCCCAGGCGCGCACGCCCGGCGCCTCGGTGATCACCGCGCCGGCGACGCGGCCGAACCAGTCGAAGCCGGTGACGGCGCCGGCCACCAGCAGGGCCGTGGCGAGGTCCCACCCGTCGAGCAGCAGCACGGCCCACGCGGACACCACCCCGGCCTGCACCATGAGCACCGGCACCCCGGCCAGCAGCGCCTGCACCCGGTGCTCCTTGACCGCGGCGTCGACCCGGCCGCCGTCGACGCGCAGCAGGTGGGCGTGGACGGCCGGGGTGGCGGCCGCGAGCTTGACGGTGCGGGCGGACTCCAGCGCCGAGACCAGGGAGCGCCCGAACTCGGCGCGCGAGGTCGAGGCCGCGGCGGCGGAGCGGCCGGCGACGGGGGAGCCGAGCGCCGAGGCGGCCGCGGAGACCCCCATCACGGTCATCAGCACCCCGCCGGCCAGCAGGCTCCTGCTCAGCAGCGTGGTGATCACGACGACGCCGAGCCCGTTGAGCACGTCGACCCACCGGTCGGCGTAACGCGCCAGTCGGTCGGCGTCCATGGCCCGGGCCACGGCCTCGCCCGGCGGGGTGCGGCGCAGACGGTGCTGGCGGGTCTGGGCGACCAGCACCGACTGGCGCACGCGCAGCATCACCGCGATCCACCAGCGCGGGTAGCGACGGATGGCCGAGGCCAGCAGCAGCGGGGCGGCCATCAGGGAGACCACCACCGCCAGGGACAGCGCCACGGTGGTGGGACCGGTGGCGCGACCCTCCTGCAGGCCCTGGACCAGCTGTCCCCAGGCCAGGCCGGTCAGGGCGCCGAAGGAGCCGACCACCGACGTCAGCAGGAAGAGCCCGGCGGGGAAGAGTCCCCAGGTCGGGTGGATCGACAGGGCCCGCACCACCGTGCGGGAGAGGCTGGGACCGTGGCCGGGGTCGCGCAGCGGCGGCGGGGGGCCGGTGCGCCGGACGCCGCCGATCGCGGCGGCCGCGGCCGGGACGGCAGGCGCCGCGCCGCCGGCGTCCCGGGTCGCCCGACCGGCGGTCGGGGCGGGGTGGGTCGGCGCGGGGTCGGTCGGCGTGGCCGAGGCCTGCATCAACCGGCGCAGCGCGCCGTCCTGGCCGGCCAGGAGCGTGCGCGGCCCCTGCTGCACCACCCGGCCGGACTCGAGCACGACGACGTGGTCCGCTCGCTGGATGGTGGCCAGCCGGTGGGCCACCAGCAGGCCGGTGCGGCCGGCCAGCAGCCGGTCGGCGGCGCGTACGACCTGGGCCTCGGTGTGCGGGTCCATCCGCGCGGTGGCCTCGTCCAGCACGACGACGCTGACGTCGCGGACCAGCAGCCGGGCGAAGGCGACCAGCTGCTCCTCGCCGGCCGACAGCGTCGTCCCACCGGGGCCCAGCGGGGTGTCCAGGCCGTCCGGGAGGCCGGCCACCCACTCATCGAGCCCGAGCTCGACGACGGCGGCCTCGACCCGCTCGCGGGGGACCTCGCCGAAGAGGGCGACGTTCTCGGCGAGCGTTCCGGCCAGGATCTCGGTGCGTTGGCTGACCACGCCCACGGCCCGCCGGAGGTGCTGCAGGTCGACGTCGAGGACGTCGCGCCCGCCGAGCAGCACCGTGCCCGGGGGCGGGTCGGCGGCCCGGGAGACCAGCGAGACCAGGGTCGACTTGCCCGAGCCCGTGCGACCGACCAGGGCGCAGGTGCGCCCGGCGGGCAGGTGGACGTCGACGTCGGTGAGCACCGGACCGCCGGCCCCGGGGTAGGTGTAGCCCAGCCCGCGCAGCTCGAGGTCGAGGGGACCGGTGGGCAGGTCGCGCCCGCCTGCCGGCTCCTCGGGGGACGCGAGCAGCTGCCGCAGCCGGATCACCGCACCCAGCCCGGCCTGGAGGTCGGGCAGGTGCCGGGCCAGCTGGTCGATCTGGCCCACGAAGGTCGAGGTGACCAGGAACAGCGTGACCAGCTCGGCCACCGAGAGGCGGTCGGCGGTGGCCAGCGCGACCCCGGAGACGGCGATGCCGGCCAGCAGCGCGTGCAGCAGCACGCCGGTGCGGCGCGTCATCTGGGTCTCGAGCCGCAGCACGTCGTCGAAGCGGCGGTGGACCAGCGCGGTCAGCTCGGCGGAGCGGCGCATCAGGAACGGCTGACCCAGGCTGGTGCGCAGGTCGTCGCGACCGGCGATGCCCTCCTCCATCACCGCGGCGTGGTCGGTCCACGCCATCTCCTCGAGGACCTTGCGGCGTGCCACCTCGCCGAGCAGCGGGCGCACGAGTGCCAGCGCGGCCACGGTGAAGAGCGGGAAGAGCGCCCACGCCGGCCACCAGGTCAGGCCGGCCACGACCCACATCGGCACGGTGACCAGGGCGGTGCGCAGGGCGTCCCACGCGGACTGGCGCAGCAGGGACCCGACCTCGTAGGTGTCGTCGTCGACGCGGTCCAGGACTTCGCCCACCGCCTGGTCGGAGAGGACCTCCAACGGCTGGTGCAGCGCGGCGGCGAGCAGGTCGGCGCGCAGGCGGCCCTCGGCGCGGTCGACCACCGCCGCCCAGACCGTGCGTCCGACGGTGTCGAGCAGCGCCCCGCCGACCAGGCACAGCGCGAGGGCACCCACGAGCAGGCCCGAGGGCTGCTCGGCGACCTGGCCCGCCACGACCGTGCCCAGGGCCTGACCGAGCGCGGCGACGGCCGCGACGCCGACCGCGAGCATGCTCGCGGGCCCGCGCAGCCGGGCGAGGTCGAGACGCCGCTCGGGCCGGCCGACGGGTGCCGCAGGGGCGCTCTCGTCGAGGTGGTCGGGGGCGGTGCGGGTGGTGGTCATGGCGTGGAGCGACGCTACGCCACCTCGCCGACGCCCCTCACCTGCTTTTCGCGCGTCCGGGGCGGCGTCCAAGGGGGGCGTCCGGCCCGGCGTCCACGCCGGGGATCGTGGTCGGGGAGCGGGTCCGCGCCCGCGTACCCTGGCCGGTGTGAGCAGCTTCCCCGACCTCGCGAGCCTGCACGCCCTCGGTGCGGCCCAGCAGCCGACCTACCCCGACGCGGCGGCCGTCGACGCCGCCGTCGCGCGCCTGCGCCGGATGCCGCCGCTGGTCTTCGCCGGCGAGTGCGACGACCTGACCGCCAAGATGGCCGCGGTCAGCCGGGGCGAGGCGTTCCTGCTCCAGGGTGGCGACTGCGCCGAGACCTTCGAGGGCGTCACGGCCGAGAACGTGCGCAACAAGCTGCGGGTCCTGCTGCAGATGGCCGTGGTGCTGACCTACGCCGGCTCGGTGCCGGTGGTCAAGCTCGGTCGCCTGGCCGGGCAGTACGCCAAGCCGCGCTCCTCCGACCTCGAGACCCGGGTCGTCGACGGGACCAGCGTGACGCTGCCGGCGTACCGCGGCGACGCCGTCAACGGCTTCGACTTCACCGAGGCCTCCCGGATCCCCGACCCGCAGCGTCTGCTCGACGTCTACAACGCCTCCGCAGCCACGCTCAACCTGGTCCGGGCGTTCGTCACCGGCGGGTACGCCGACCTGCGCCAGGTCCACGAGTGGAACACCGACTTCGTGCGCACCTCGGCCGCCGGTCAGCGCTACGAGCAGGTCGCGGCCGAGATCGACCGCGCCATGTCCTTCATGCGCGCGATCGGGGCCGACCCCGAGGAGCTGCGCCGCGTCGACTTCCACTCCAGCCACGAGGCGCTGCTCCTGGAGTACGAGCACGCGATGACGAGGATCGACTCGCGCACGGACCTGCCGTACAACGTGTCCGGGCACTTCGTGTGGATCGGCGAGCGCACCCGTCAGCTCGACGGCGCCCACGTGGAGTACTTCCGCCACATCCAGAACCCGATCGGGTGCAAGCTCGGTCCCACGGCCACGGCCGACGACGCGCTGGACCTGGCCGCCACGCTGAACCCGGACAACACCCCGGGGCGGCTCACCTTCATCACCCGCTTCGGCGCCTCCAAGATCCGTGACGGGCTGCCGCACCTGGTGGAGAAGGTCACCGCCGAGGGCGTCGACGTGGCCTGGGTCTGCGACCCGATGCACGGCAACACCTTCGAGTCGAGCACCGGCTACAAGACCCGCCGATTCGACGACGTGGTCGACGAGGTGCAGGGCTTCTTCGACGTCCACCGGTCGCTGGGCACCTGGCCGGGCGGCATCCTGGTCGAGATGACCGGCGACGACGTCACCGAGTGCATCGGTGGCGGTGAGGAGATCGACGAGGCCGGGCTGGCCCACCGCTACGAGTCGGTGGTCGACCCGCGCCTGAACCGCGTGCAGTCGCTCGAGCTGGCGTTCGTGGTCGCGGAGATGCTGCGCCAGGCATGAGCGACACCCACGACGGACCGGTCGACCTGCGCTCGGACACCGTGACCCGCCCGACCCGGGCGATGCGCACGGCCATGGCCGAGGCCGAGGTCGGCGACGACGTCTACGGCGAGGACCCGACGGTGCTCGCGCTGGAGGAGCGCGTCGCGGACCTCTTCGGCCACGAGGCGGCGCTCTTCGTGCCGACCGGGTCGATGGGCAACGTGCTGGCCGTCCGTGCGCTGGTGCCGGTCGGGCGCGAGCTGCTCTGCGAGTCGTCCTCCCACGTGGTGCGGGCCGAGCTGGGCGCCCATGCGGCGTACTCCGGCCTGACCACCCGGACCTGGACCCACCCGCGCGGTCTGGTCGACCTCGACGCCGTCCGCGGCCTGTTCGCCCCCGACCTGGGGCCGTACTTCGTGCCGACCGCGGCGGTGGCGGTCGAGAACACCCACAACTTCGCCGGCGGCACCGTGAACCCCCTCGAGGCCCTGCGTGAACTGCGGGAGTGGGCCACCGGGGTCGGGGTGGCGGTGCACCTCGACGGCGCCCGGATCTGGAACGCCCACGTCGCCACGGGCACGCCGCTGCGCGAGTACGGCGCGGTGGTCGACACCCTGAGCGTGTGCCTGTCCAAGGGTCTCGGCGCCCCGGTCGGCTCGGTGCTGGTCGGCAGCCGCTCGGTCGCCGACGAGGCGCGCGTCTGGCGCAAGCGGATGGGGGGCGGGATGCGGCAGGTCGGCATCCTCGCCGCGGCCGGCCTGCACGCGCTCGAGCACCACGTGGAGCGGTTGGCCGACGACCACGAGCACGCCCGCCTGCTGGCCGAGGCCGTCGGTGTGGACCCCGCCGGGGTCGACACCAACATCGTGGTGATCCCGCGCTCCGACGCCGCGCACTTCGTGGTCGCCGCCCGGGAGCAGGGCGTGCTGGTGTCGGCGGTCGGACCCACCACGGTCCGCGCCGTGACCCACCTCGACGCCACCCGCGAGCAGGTCCAGCGCGCCGCGGCGGTCCTGGGGCGTCTCGCCTCCTGAGCCGAAGTGCCGCTCGTGGGCGGTCGAGGTGCCGCTCGTGGTGGTCGGGCTGGTCTCGAGACGCTCGCTGCGCTCGCTCCTCGACCACCGGGTGGTCGGGCTGGTCTCGAGACGCTCGCTGCGC
>JBKJPE010000007.1:0-5343 GCA_046595185.1 Nocardioides sp. | reverse complement strand
ATGGAGGGCGCGGTCGGCTGACGCCGCCCGCCCCGCCCCGCACACCCCCGAACGAGAAGGACACCGAAGGCTTGTGACCGTGACCGATGCTGCCCGCGAGAGCGTGCAGGCCGCCCTGGAGCAGGACGACCGTCCGCGGATCGTCTCGCACCTGAACCCCCCGCCGTCGTACGACCTGGGCGACCACCCGCTGCCGACCGGGCGGGAGGAGACCTGGCGCTTCACGCCGTTGAAGCGGCTTCGCGGCGTCCTGGACGGCGAGGCCTCCGAGGCCACCCTGACCTGGGAGCAGAGCGTCCCCGCGGGGGTCACGGTCAGCACCATCAGCCAGGCCGAGGCGCGCGCGCTGGGGGAGATCGCCCCCAGCGACCGTCCCGCTGCGCTGGCCGCGGCCAACTCCCGCGGGGTCACCCTCGTCGACGTGTCGGCCGAGGCCGAGATCGACGAGCCGGTCATCCTCCGGCTGCACGGGGAGTCGGTCGACGACCTCGTGTGGGGCCACCTGGTCCTGCGCTTCGGGCACCACAGCAAGGCCACCGTCGTGCTGGTGCACACCGGCTCGGCGCGCTACAGCGCGATCACCTCGGTGCTCGCCGGCGAGGGGTCCCAGGTCAACGTGCTGAGCCTGCAGGACTGGGCCGACGACGCCGTGCACCTGGGCCGCGACGCGATCCAGGTCGGCCGCGACGCCTCGGTGCGTCACACCAGCGTCTCCTTCGGCGGTGACCTCGTCCGGATGCACGCCAACGTCGAGTACGCCGGCCCCGGTGGCGAGGCCGAGTTGCTCGGCCTCTACTTCGCCGACGAGGCCCAGCACATCGAGCACCGGTTGTTCGTCGATCACAACGCCCCGAAGACGAGGAGCAACGTCCTCTACAAGGGTGCGCTGCAGGGCCAGGGGGCCCACACCGTGTGGATCGGCAACGTCCTGATCCGCCAGGTCGCCGAGGGCATCGAGACCTACGAGGAGAACCGCAACCTGGTCCTCACCGAGGGCTGCCAGGCCGACTCCGTGCCCAACCTGGAGATCGAGACCGGCGAGATCGAGGGGGCCGGGCACGCCTCGGCCACCGCGCGCTTCGACGACGAGCAGCTGTTCTACCTGCGCTCGCGCGGCGTCTCCGACAAGGAGGCGCGCCGCCTGGTGCTGCACGGCTTCTTCCAGGACCTGATCCGCAAGGTCGGCGTACCCGAGATCGAGGCCCGCCTGACCGCCACGGTCGAGGAGGAGCTCGCCAAGAACGTGCTCAAGGGCTACGAGGCGGTCCCGACGTGAGCGCCGACGTGAGCGCCGACCGGTTCGTGCACGCCTGCGCGCTCGGCGACGTCAAGGCCGACGAGGGCCTGGCCGTGGACATCGGCGACCTGACGGTCGCGGTGGCCCGCGACGGCGACGACGTCTACGCCCTCCAGGACCTCTGCACCCACGCCTCCGTGGCGCTGTCGGAGGGCGAGGTCGCGGACTGCCAGATCGAGTGCTGGCTGCATGGCTCGAAGTTCGACCTGCGTACCGGCAGGCCGACCGGCTTCCCCGCGACCGAGCCGGTCGCGACGTTCCCCACCGAGGTCCGCGACGGCGACGTCTACGTCGACACCTCCAGGACGCTCAACGGCGTCCGCCCCAGCTGACCCTCACGCACCGACCGGAAGAGAGAACCACCAGATGAGCACCCTCGAGATCAAGGACCTGCAGGTCTCCGTCGCCACCGAGGACGGACCCAAGGAGATCCTCAAGGGCGTCACGCTGACCATCGGCGACGGTGAGACGCACGCGATCATGGGCCCCAACGGCTCCGGCAAGTCGACGCTGGCCTACTCCATCGCCGGCCACCCCAAGTACGACATCACCGGCGGCGAGGTGACCCTCGACGGTGAGGACGTCCTCGCGATGACCGTCGACGAGCGGGCGCGGGCCGGGATGTTCCTGGCCATGCAGTACCCCGTCGAGGTTCCCGGGGTGTCGGTCTCCAACTTCCTGCGCACGGCGAAGACCGCGCTCGACGGCGAGGCCCCCAAGCTGCGCACCTGGGTCAAGGACGTCAACGCCGCCCTCGAGCAGCTCAACCTCGACCCCACCTTCGGCACCCGCTCGGTCAACGAGGGCTTCTCCGGCGGCGAGAAGAAGCGCCACGAGATCGCCCAGCTCGAGCTGCTCAACCCCCAGGTGGCGATCCTCGACGAGACCGACTCCGGCCTCGACATCGACGCGCTCAAGATCGTGGCCGAGGGCGTGAACCGCTTCCGCAGCCAGCCCGGCAAGGGCGTGCTGCTGATCACGCACTACACCCGGATCCTGCGCTACATCCAGCCCGACCAGGTGCACGTCTTCGTCGACGGCCGGATCGCCGAGCAGGGCGGTCCCGAGCTCGCCGAGCAGCTCGAGGCCGAGGGCTACGACCGCTACATCAAGGCCAGCGCGGCCGCGCACGGCTGAGCCCGGCCGCGCCGCCCGCGCGCACGCCCCCCGCACCCGAACCGAGAGGACACCTGATGGAAGGCCTGCTCCCCGATCTCGAGGTGGTCCGCAAGGACTTCCCGATCCTCTCGCGCACCCTCGCGGGCGGCCAGCCGCTGATCTACCTCGACAGCGCCAACACCTCGCAGAAGCCGCAGTGCGTGATCGACCGGATGGTCGACCACCTCGAGCACCACAACGCCAACGTGGCCCGTGCGATGCATCAGCTCGGGGCCGAGGCGTCCGAGGCGTTCGAGGCGTCGCGTGACACGGTCGCCGAGTTCATCGGGGCGCCCTCGCGCGACGAGGTGATCTTCACCAAGAACGCCTCCGAGGCGCTCAACCTGGTCGCCAACACGCTGGCCTGGGCGCAGGGGGACTGGTCGGCGCGGGTCGGGGCGCTCGGCGCCGGCGACGAGGTCGTCGTCACCGAGATGGAGCACCACTCCAACATCGTGCCGTGGCAGCTGCTGACGCAACGCACGGGCGCGACGCTGCGGTGGTTCGGCCTGACCGACGACGGCCGGTTGGACCTGTCCGACCTCGACAGCCTGATCACCGAACGCACCCGCGTGGTCTCGCTGACCTGGGTCTCCAACATGCTCGGCACCGTCAACCCGGTCGCCGAGATCGCCCGGCGCGCCCACGAGGTCGGCGCGCTCGTGGTCGTCGACGCCTCGCAGGCCGTGCCGCAGATGCCGGTCGACGTGGTCGAGTCCGGCGCGGACGTGCTGGTGTTCACCGGTCACAAGTGCGTCGGTCCGACCGGGATCGGCGTGCTGTGGGGCCGCCGCGAGGTGCTCGACCAGCTGCCGCCGTTCCTCGGCGGCGGCGAGATGATCGAGACCGTACGCATGGAGGTCTCGACCTACGCCGGCATCCCCCACAAGTTCGAGGCCGGCACCCCGCCGATCGTCGAGGCCGTCGGCCTCGGTGCCGCGCTGGAGTACCTCCGCGACCTCGGGATGGACCGGGTGGCCGCGCACGAGCAGGCGATCACGCGGTACGCGCTGGACGGCCTCGCGACCGTGCCGGGTCTGCGGGTGATGGGTCCGACCGACCCCGCCGTCGAGCGCGGGGGAGCGATCAGCTTCGAGATCGACGGGGTGCACCCGCACGACGTGGCGCAGGTGCTCGACTCGCGCGGCGTCGCCGTCCGGGCCGGCCACCACTGCGCCCGCCCGGCGCACGCGCGCTTCGGCGTGCAGAGCTCGACACGGATGTCGTCGTACCTCTACACGACGCCCCAGGAGATCGACGCGCTGGTCGAGGCCCTGGAATACACCCGCTCCTACTTCCGGTTGGGCTGAGCACGATGACGACGAACACCGGCGGGCAGGACCTGGACGCGCTCTACCAGGAGATCATCCTGGACCACTACAAGAACCCGCACCACGCGGGTCTGCGCGACCCCTACGAGGCCGAGGTGCACCACGTCAACCCGACCTGCGGTGACGAGGTGACCCTGCGGGTGCACCTCGCCGACGGGCCAGACGGCCCCGTGGTGCAGGACGTGTCGTACGACGCGGTGGGGTGCTCGATCTCCCAGGCGTCGACCTCGGTGATGGCCGACCTGGTCATCGGAAAGCCCGTCGTGGAGGCCCTGCGCATCCACGGGGACTTCCTGGCGCTGATGCAGGGCAAGGGCCAGGTGGAGCCCGACGAGGACGTCCTCGAGGACGGGATCGCCTTCGCCGGCGTGGCGAGGTTCCCGGCACGCGTGAAGTGTGCGCTGCTGTCCTGGATGGCCTGGAAGGACGCGACCGCAAACGTGATGGAGGAGTCAGCATGACCGAGCAGAAGACCGACGGGGCGACCACGGTCGTCCCCGACCACAGCGACCTGCCGACGGTGCCGGAGGCGGCGACCGCCCAGCCGGCCGGCAGTGCCGCGCCCAGCCAGGACGACGTCACCGAGGCGATGAAGGACGTCGTCGACCCTGAGCTCGGCATCAACGTCGTCGACCTCGGGCTCGTCTACGGTGTGCACGTCGACGAGGGCAGCAACTGCGTCATCGACATGACCCTGACCTCGGCGGCCTGCCCGTTGACCGACGTCATCCAGGACCAGACGCACGCCGCGCTCGAAGGCCTGGTCAACGACGTCGCGATCAACTGGGTCTGGATGCCGCCGTGGGGCCCGGACAAGATCACGCCCGACGGCCGCGAGCAGCTGCGCGCCCTCGGCTTCAACGTCTGAGCGTGCCCGCGTGACACAGGCGCCGGACGCCGCCGAGCCGGTCGCGCCCGACGAGGGCGAGGTCGAGCGGTTCTGGGGCCTGGCCTGTCATCGCGGCAAGCTGACCACGCTGCCGGGCTACCTCCCCTCCAGCACCCTGGAGGCCGTGCCCCCGCCGACGTGGTCCTTCGGGCGTACGCCCACCCAGGCTGACGAGCTGGTCGGGCTCGTGCTCGACGGGGTGAAGACCGCGACGGCCAGCGCGCACGCCGACTACGAGGCCGATGGTGCGGCCCTGCCGCGCGTCGGTGAGATGGGCATCGTGCTCGACGGCGCCGGCCACCCACGCGCGCTGGTCGAGACGATCGCCGTCGACGTGGTCCCGTTCTCCGGAGTCGGGGAGGGGCACGCCCGGGAAGAGGGCGAGGGCGACCGGTCCCTCGACCACTGGCGCCGTGTCCACGCCGACTTCTTCGCCGGCTCCGCGGGCGGCTTCGAGCCGGACATGCCGGTCGTGCTCGAACGGTTCCGGCTGGTGTTCGGCCAGTAGTTCGCGCCGGCCCAACGCGGTGGCCCGACGCGGTCGTCGAGGTGCGAGCGCAGCGCGCCCGCGGTGGTCGAGGTGCGAGCGCAGCGCGCCCGCGGTGGTCGAGGTGCGAGCGCAGGCAGGCCCGCGGTGGTCGAGGAGCGAGCGCAGCGAGCGTCTCGAG
>JBKJPE010000232.1:0-2889 GCA_046595185.1 Nocardioides sp. | reverse complement strand
CCGGGTCTCGAGGGTCGGGCCTGGCGGCCCTCCCACCTCGACCAACGAGCTGCCCCCGGTGGTCGAGGAGCGAGCGCAGCGCGGCCCGGTGGTCGAGGAGCGAGCGCCAGCGAGCGTCTCGAGACCCCCGGCTCCCGGTCGCCGGGTCTCGAGGGTCGGGCCTGGCGGCCCTCCCACCTCGACCAACGAGCTGGCCCCGGTGGTCGAGGAGCGAGCGCAGCGAGCGTCTCGAGACCAGGACCGGCACCGGTCACCGGTCACTAGGTCTCGAGCGTCGGGCCTCCGACCCTCCCACCTCGACCACCGGGCCGGCCCTCCCACCTCGACCACCGGGCCGGCCCCAGCCCGGCCTCCTCTTCACCCCCCGGCCACCTCGTGTCCGCGGGCCGGTCGACGCGGGCGGGCACAGTGGGCGCATGAGCCTGGCGCGCGTCGTGATCGTCACCGAGTCCTTCTACCCCGCCGTGGACACCACCACGACCACGCTCCGGGCCACGGTCGACCGTCTCGTCGACCTCGGCCACGAGCTCCTGGTGATAGCGCCCGGGCCGGGGCTGGCGTCGTACCGCGGGGTGCGGGTGCACCGCGTCAGCACGCTGGAGAAGGTCGGCACCCAGGTCCGCGAGGCGATCGCCGCCTTCGCCCCCGACGTCGTGCACCTCTCTTCCCCCGGCCGGCTCGGTCGCAAGGCCCTGAAGCACGCCCGCGACGCCGGCCTGGCGACCCTGGTGGTCGAGCACTCGCCCCTGCTGGACACCTCCGCCGACTACTGGCGCCGCAAGGTCGCGAGCCGCGCGACGCGCGTGGTGGTGACCAGCCGCTGGATGCACGAGCGCGTCGCCGAGCTCGACGTGGACGCCCCGGTCTGGACACCGGGGGTCGACACGGCCGCCTTCACCCCCGGCCTCCGCGACCAGTGGCTGCACGACTCCTGGGCCCGGGTCGGCTCGCGCACCGGCGAGCAGGTCGTGGTGGGTTACGTCGGCGGGCTCGACAAGCGCCACGGCGTGCGCCGCCTCGCCGCCCTGGCCGACCTCCCGAGCGCACGTCCCGTCGTGATCGGCGACGGACCAGAGCGCGGCTGGCTGGAGGCCCACCTGCCCGGGGCCAAGCTGCTCGGCACCCTGCAGACCGGTGACCTCACCGTCGCCCTGCCCTCGCTCGACGTGCTGGTGCACCCCGGTGAGCACCAGACCTGCGCCCACGTCCTGCGCGAGGCAGCCGCGAGCGGGGTCCCCGTGGTCGCGCCACGGAGCGGCGGTGCGCCCGAGGCGGTGCGCCACCTCGAGAGCGGTCTGCTCTACGACCCGCGCTCGCGCCGCGGCCTGCTCGACGCCGTCGACGCCGTCGTGCGCGACCGCCGACGGGCCCTGCTGGGCAGCCGCGCCCGCGAGCTGGCCCTGGCCCGCACCTGGACCGACGCGGTCGACGAGCTGCTCGAGACCCACCTGCTGCCGCTGGTGCGCGCCGCGACGGGTTCCCGATCCGGGACGTGACGCTCCCCACCCACCCCCGCGGGGACACCCTGCCGGGGGTACCTTTGGTCCTGTGGCAACAACGACGCGACCGCTGGTCCGGAGCGCCCGTGGGACGCGCTCCACGATCGCCCTCAAGCTGACCATGGCCGTCTCGGGCCTGATCTTCATCGGCTTCGTGCTGGCGCACATGTACGGCAACCTCAAGGCCTTCGCCGGCGAGATCTCCTTCAACGTGTACGCCGAGCACCTGCGCGAGATCGGGGAGCCGATCCTGCCCTACAGCGGCCTGCTGTGGATCCTGCGCCTGGGCCTGATCGCCGCGCTGGTGGTCCACGTGACCGCCGCCGTGCTGCTGTGGCGCCGGGCCGCCAAGGCCCGCCCGGTGCAGTACGAGATGGTCCGCCGCGCCAGCTCGTCGATCTCCTCGCGCACCATGCGCTGGGGCGGTGTCACGATCCTGGCGTTCCTGGTCTGGCACCTGCTGAACTTCAGCATCGTCAAGATCAACCCGACCGGCGGGGCGACCAACAACCCCTACGCCCTGCTCGTCGACACCTTCAGCGTCTGGTGGATGACGGTGATCTACCTCGTGGCGATGGCCGCCCTCGCCCTGCACCTGCACCACGGGACCTTCAGCTCGATGCAGACGCTCGGCCTGACCGGCACGGCCAAGGCCCGCACCCGGGCCCGTACGGCCGGCTGGGTCCTCGCCGTCGTCGTGGCCGGTGGCTACTCGCTGGTCCCCCTCGGCGTGCTGCTCGGCCTGATCGAGTAGCACCCCCCCACGCCCTGCCAGCCAGCCCAGCCGAAGTCCCAGACAGGGAGCACCCGTCATGGCCATGACCGACCAGAGCGGCACCGTCGCGCTCAACAAGCCCGCCGAGCAGCAGTCAGACGACGCGCACGGCTACTACACCCGCGGCGAGAACATCGTCGACGGCGCCGCCCCCACCGGCCCGATCAAGGACCGCTGGACCAACCACATCTTCGAGAACCGCCTGGTCAACCCGGCCAACCGCCGCAAGCTCGACGTGATCATCGTCGGCACCGGCCTGGCCGGGGGCGCCGCCGCCGCCACGCTCGGCGAGGCCGGCTACAACGTCAAGTCCTTCTGCTACCAGGACTCCCCCCGTCGCGCGCACTCCATCGCCGCCCAGGGTGGGATCAACGGCGCGAAGAACTACAAGGAGGACGGCGACTCCGTCTTCCGGCTGTTCTACGACACCGTCAAGGGCGGCGACTACCGCTCGCGCGAGTCGAACGTCTACCGCCTGGCCGAGGTCAGCGCCAGCATCATCGACCAGTGCGTCGCACAGGGCGTGCCCTTCGCCCGGGAGTACGGCGGGCTGCTGGACAACCGTTCCTTCGGTGGCGTCCAGGTCTCCCGCACGTTCTACGCCCGCGGCCAGAC
>JBKJPE010000086.1:0-8361 GCA_046595185.1 Nocardioides sp. | reverse complement strand
GATCTTCGAGCTTGCCGGCTTCCGGTTCCGGACCAACTTTACCGGTAGCGGGAGCAGCACCATGGTTCTTGCCGAAGGAGTGTCCGCCTACGATCAGAGCAACCGTCTCCTCGTCGTTCATCGCCATGCGGGCGAAGGTATCGCGGATGTCGTGTGCCGCAGCGGCAGGATCGGGGACTCCACCCGGCCCCTCGGGGTTAACGTAGATCAATCCCATCTGCACTGCGCCGAGCGGCCCGGAAAGCTTACGGTCGCCGCTGTAGCGCTGATCGCCCAGCCAGCTGTCTTCTGGTCCCCAGAACATTTCCTCCGGCTCCCAGACATCGGGCCGGCCGAAGCCGAAGCCGAAGGTCTTGAATCCCATTGACTCCATGGCAACGTTGCCGGCGAGCACGAGGAGATCAGCCCACGAGATCTTCTGCCCGTACTTCTTTTTGAGCGGCCAGAGGATCCGGCGCGCCTTGTCGAGGTTGGCGTTGTCGGGCCAGCTGTTGAGCGGGGCGAAGCGCTGCATGCCCGCGCCGGCGCCGCCACGGCCGTCGGCCACGCGGTAGGTCCCCGCGCTGTGCCACGCCATCCGGATGAAGAAGGGGCCGTAGTGGCCGTAGTCGGCGGGCCACCAGTCCTGGGAGGTGGTCATCACGGAGACGACGTCGGCGCGGAGCTCGCCGAGGTCGACGGTCTGGAACGCGGCCGCGTAGTCGAAGTCGTCGTCCATCGGGTCGGCCGACGGGTGGTACTTGCGCAGGATCTTGACGTTCAGCGTCTCGGGCCACCAGCGCTCGTTGCTGGACCCCTCGGTGGGGTGGCTCATCCGCCCGTGGGCTACCGGGCAACCGCCGGCGTCCTGGGTGTTCATCTCGGCTTCGCGGGTCTCGTGGCTCTGCTGGGTCACGGGGTTCCTCTCGTGCTGGTGTGCGGTCGCGCGGTGCAACGGGTCTGCAGCACCTCGGGGACGGGAAGGATCAGGCGTGGCGGTCGGCGCCGCAGGTGCCGCAGGTCCCCCAGAACACGACCTCGGCCTCGTCGATGACGAAGCCGTGGTCGTCCGAGGGGACCAGGCAGGGCGCCGCACCGACGGCGCAGTCGACGTCGGCGACGGTGCCGCAGCTGCGGCAGACGACGTGGTGGTGGTTGTCGCCGGTGCGCGCCTCGTAGCGGGCCACCGAACCGGCGGGCTGGATGCGGCGCACCAGGCCCGCCCCGGTCAGCGTGTGCAACGAGTCGTAGACGGCCTGGTGGGACACGCCCGGCAGCTCGTCGCGCACCGCCCGCAGCACCGTGTCGGTGTCGGCGTGCGGCCGGGCTGCGACCGCGGCGAGCACGGCGGTGCGCTGTCGCGTCACGCGCAGGTCGGCGCGCCGCAGGGCGAGCTCGATGTCAGCGCTGTTCTCCACACTGCGACTGTGCCCCGCTTTCTTGAACGAGTCAAGAGAAGGAGGTCCCCGAGGCGGCCCGGCCCGGATGAGGAACCCCTCATCGGCGTCCCACGACCACCTCACCGAGAGCAGCGACTCTTCTCGACATCAGCCCCGGACCACCGGGGGCAGTCCATCCGAAGGAGCACCATCGTGGCCAGGTCCGGCATCTTCACCGCCCTCACCCCCGCCGTCGCCGCCCGCGGCGACGACACCGACGGCCGCGACGGTCGTCGTCGGCGCCGCCGTCGTCGGCGCAACCGCCGCAACCGGTCGCGCTCGCGCACCGACTGACCGCGCGACACCGCAGAACGGGGGTCCGTGCCAAGTGAGGTTAGCCTCACCTATCCTTGCCTCATGGACCAGCGGCGGACCGGGGCACCCGTGTCGTTGGCCGTCGACCTCGCACGGTTCGGCAGCCGACCGGCGCTCGTCACCGGTACCGGCGCGGGCGCCGGCGACGAGCAGGTCACCTACGCCGAGCTGGCCGACCGGGTCGCCGACGTGGGGCGGCGTCTCGGGCCGGTGCGACGACTGGTGCTGGTCGCCGTGTCCCACGACGTCGCCTCGGTGGTCGCCTACCTCGGTGCGCTGGCCGCCGGGCACGTCGTCCTGCTGGCCCAGGACGCGCCCGGGACCGTCGAGCGCTTCGTCTCGGCCTACGCCCCGGACGTCGTGGTCCGCCACGGCGTCCTGGAGGAGATCAGGGACGGCAGCGCGCACGACCTCCACCCCGATCTCGCGCTGCTGCTGTCCACCTCGGGCACCACCGGGTCACCCCGCCTGGTGCGCCTCGGCGGCGCGGGCGTCCAGGCCAACGCCGAGGCGATCGCGGACTACCTCTCGGTGCGGGACACCGACGTCGCCGTCACCACCCTGCCGCTGCACTACTGCTACGGGTTGTCGGTGCTGCACAGCCACCTCCTGCAGGGCGCCACCGTCGTGCTGACGACGCTGTCGGTGGTCGACCCCTGCTTCTGGGACCTCGTCCGCCACCGCGAGGTCACCTCGCTCTCGGGCGTGCCGCACACCTTCGACCTCCTCGACCGGGTCGGCCTCGACTCCGCGCGGGCGCCCTCGCTGCGCTACCTGACCCAGGCCGGCGGCCGGATGGCGCCCCACCTGGTGCGCCGCTGGGCCGAGCTCGGCCAGCGCGAGGGCTTCGACCTGTTCGTGATGTACGGCCAGACGGAGGCGACGGCCCGGATGGCGTACCTGCCACCCGACCTCGCTCGCGAGCACCCCGGCGCGGTGGGCGTCCCGGTGCCCGGCGGCACCTTGCGCATCGAGGGTCCCGACCCGGCCACGGGCGTCGGGGAGCTGGTCTACTCCGGGCCCAACGTGATGCTCGGGTACGCCTCGTCGCCTGCCGACCTGGGGCGCCCGCGGGAGGTGACCGAGCTGCGCACCGGCGACCTCGCACGACGCGACCCGGCAGGCCTCGTCGAGGTCGTCGGCCGCACGTCGCGCTTCGCCAAGCCGTACGGCCTGCGCGTCGACCTCGACCACGTCGAGCACCTCCTCGGTGACGACGGCCTGGCCGCGGCCTGCGGCTCGGACGACGAACGCCTGGTCGTCGCGGTCGTCGACCGCCACCGGCTCGACCGCAGGGTCCTGGCCGCGCGGACGCAGGCGCGGGTGCGGGCGGCCACGTCCCTGCCGTCCTCGGCGATCCAGGTCGTGCTGGTCGACGACCTGCCCCGTCTGCCCAGCGGCAAGCCGGACACCCGGGCCGTCCTCGCCCTGATCGACGAGGGAGGCGGGACGGCTCGGGCGACGCGGCCCGGACCCGTCGACGTGCGCGGCACGTTCGCGCTCGTCCTCGGCCGCGACCAGGTGGCCGACAGCGACACGTTCACCTCCCTGGGGGGCGACTCCCTGTCCTACGTCGAGATGTCGGTGCGCCTCGAGGAGCTGCTGGGTGCCCTGCCGGCCGGCTGGCACGAGCGCCCGGTCGGCGACCTGGAGGCGGGGCGCCGACCCGCCGCGCGGCGGCGCCGCGGCCGCACCGTCGAGACGAGCGTGCTGGTCCGGGCGCTCGCGATCCTCGCCGTCGTGGCGACCCACGGCAACCTGATCAACCTCACCGGCGGTGCGCACGTCCTCCTGGGCGTCGTCGGCTTCAACGTCGCGCGCTTCCACCTCACCGGCGCCCCTGCCGCCGAGCGGTGTCGACGGCTGGTGCGGAGCGCGCTCCGGGTCGCCGTGCCCACCGTGGTGTGGGCCGGCGGGGTCACCCTGCTGAGCGGCGCCTACCCCTGGCGCACCGTCCTGCTGCTCAACGGCGTCGCCGGACCCCGAGCGTGGGCGGAGCCGGCCTGGTACCTCTGGTTCGCCGAGGCCACGGTCCTCACGCTGGCCGGCCTCGCGGTGCTGGTCGCCCTGCCGGTGGTCGACCGGGCCGAGCGTCGGTGGCCGTTCTGGTTCCCGGTGGCGCTGGCGGTGGTCGCGCTGAGCACCCGCTACGGCCTCGTCGAGCTGCGCGGCGGCGACGACATCCACCGCGCGCACGTCGTGTTCTGGTTGGTCGCGCTCGGCTGGGCCGCGGCGCGGGCCACCTCGTGGTGGCACCGCGCCGTGGTCAGCGTCCTGCTCGCGCTGACCGTGCCGGGGTTCTTCGCCGACCCCGGCCGGGAGGCGGTGGTCGTCCTCGGCCTGCTCGCGCTGGTCTGGGTCCCGACCGTCCGGCTGCCGGCACCGGCGTTGCGCGTCGTCGCCACGCTGGCCGCCGCCTCGCTGTGGATCTACCTCACCCACTGGCAGGTCTACCCGCACCTCGAGGACCGGTGGCCGTGGGCCGCGGTCGTGAGCTCGATCGTCGTGGGCGTCGCCGCCTGGCGCGCCTGGACGGCGGCACGGTCGGCGACCCGGCGGCTGGTGGAGCGCCTCGGCAGGAGGGGCTCGTCGCCCGCACCTCAGCGACGCGCCTCCGGCGGCGGGCCCGTCAGCGCGGTGTCGCCCGACAGCAGCACAGGCCGCGAACCGGGCACCACGCCCACGGCGACGGGCGTACCCGGGTCGTGACGTACGCCGTGCTGCTGCCACGAGCGCACCGCACGGCCCGAGGACAGCCGCACGTGGTGGAGCACGAAGGCCCCGTGGTACTCGACACGCTCCACCCGCGCCGGGGAGTCCGGGTCGGTACGCAGGGCCACCTGGTGCGGTCGCAGCACCACCTCGACGTCGTGGTCGGTGCGCCCCCACCCCGGGACGGTGGACACCACGCCGATCTCGGAGGTCAGCAGGGCGTCGTGCACGTGCGCGGGCAGGAAGTCGGCCTCCCCCATGAAGGTCGCCACGAACCGGTTCACCGGGCTCTCGTAGACCTCGCTGGGCGACCCGACCTGCTCGACCCGCCCGTCGCGCAGGACGGCCAGCCGGTCGCCCAGGGACAGCGCCTCGTCCTGGTCGTGGGTGACCACGACGGCCGCGCTCCCGGTCTCGCGCAGCGCCGCGAGCGTGTCGGCGCGCACCTGGGCGCGGAGGTTCTCATCCAGGCTGGAGAACGGCTCGTCGAGCAGCACGACGGCCGGCCGGGGCGCGATCGCGCGAGCCAGCGCGACCCGCTGCTGCCCGCCCCCGGAGAGCTCGTGCGGGTGCCGGCCGCCGAGGTGGGCGAGGCCGACGAGGTCGAGCACCTCACCCACCCGCCCGGCACGCTCCGAGCGTGGCAGGGAGGCCAGCCCGAAGGCGACGTTGCGGCCGACGTCGAGGTGCGGGAACAGCGCGTGGTCCTGGAAGACCAGACCGACGTGGCGACCCTCGGGCGGGACCGAGCGCCGATCCGTCGCGGCGACCTCGCCGTCGATCAGGACCCGTCCGGCGTCCGGGCGCTCGAGGCCCGCGACGAGGCGCAGCAGCGTCGACTTGCCGCAGCCCGACGGCCCGATGACGGTCAGCACCTCTCCGGCGTCGAGGCGCAGGCTGAGCCGACGTACCGCGTGCACCGTGCCGTAGCGCTTGTCGACCTCCTCCAGCGCCAGGGCCTGCGCCCCGGTCACCGGCCCACCCGGGCCGACGGGTCGACCGCCCGCGAGGAGTGGTTGAGCAGCGCGACCGGGAGGACGGCGAGCGCGACGATGAGCAGCGCGGGCAGCGCGGCGCGCTCCCAGAAGTTCTCCGAGGCCAGCTCGTAGACCCAGACCGACAGCGTGGTGAAGCCGAAGGGGCGCAGCAGCAGGACGAGCGGCAGCTCCTTGACGGCGTCGACCAGGACCAGCGTCAGCGCCACGGCGACCCCGGGGCGCACCAGCGGCAGGTGCACCCGGGTCAGCAGGCGGCCGGGCCCCGCACCGAGGCTCAGCGCGGACTGCGTCAGTGGTGGCGGCACGCGCGAGAAGCTAGCGTCGACGGCCTGGTACGCCGGGCCGGTGAACCGGACGACGTAGGCCACCAGCACCCCCAGCACGGACCCGGTGGCCAGGAGGCCGGTGCCGCCCTCGACGCCGAGCGCGACCAGGGCGTCGTCGGCGCCCTTGAACACCACGAGGACGCCGATCCCCACGACCGCGCCCGGGACGGCGTACCCGAACGTCGTGACCTGCGCCGCCCCGCGCACGACCCGGCCACCACCCAGGCGCAGCGCGTGCGCCACGAGCAGCGAGACGGTCACGCACGTGGTGGCCACGACCACCGCGAGCAGCGCGCTGCTGACGAGCCGGTCGGCGAACCGGTCGTCGACCCCCGCCCCGGCGTCGTCGCCCAGGGCGGTCAGCGCCCAGGTCACCAGGCGCGCGACCGGCAGCGCGAAGGCCAGGGCCACCACCGAGGCCGCCGCCCCGCTCGCCGCCCAGGCCCGGGCTCCGCTGAGGCGGCGTCGGGCCAGGCCGCGCCCGCGCCCGCCACGCTGGGCGTAGCTGGCCCGGCCGCGCAGCGCCCGCTCGAGCGCGAGGACCACGACCGCCGCCAGCAGCACCAGCACGGCCACCGCGACCGCGACCCCGAGGTTGAAGGACCCCTTCCAGGCCAGGTAGACGCCCACGGAGAGGGTCCGCACGCCGAAGTACTGCACGGTCGCGAAGTCGGTCAGCGTCTCCATCATCACCAGGGCCAGGCCGGCGGCCAACGACGGGCGCGCCAGCGGCAGCAGCACCACGCGGAACGCGCGCGCCCGTCCGGCGCCCAGGCTGCGGGCCGCGTCGTACGCCGTCGGCGCCAGCTCGAGGAACGCCGCCCGCGTCGTGAGGTAGACGTAGGGGTAGAGCGTCAGCACCAGCACGACCGCGGCGCCGGCCACCGAGCGGACCGGCAGGCCGTCGGAGCCGACGCCGAGGTCCTCGCCGAGCACCGAGCGCAGCACCGTCTGCACGGGCCCGGCGTAGTCGAAGGTGGAGAGGAACACGAAGCCCAGGATGTAGGCCGGCATCGCCAGCGGCAGCACCAGCAGCCAGGACAGGGTGCGGCGCAACGGGAAGTCGTAGGCGGTGACCAGCCAGGCCAGCCCGGTGCCGAGCACGCCCGTGCCCACGGCCACCAGCCCGAGCAGCAGGGCGGTGGTCGCCACCATCTCGGCAGTGCCGCCGGGCGCCTCGAGCCCGCCTCCGGCCACGGCGACGGTGGCGACCCCGACCACGGGGCTGGCGACCACCGCCGCGACCAGGAGGACGAGCAGCGACCAGCCGGGCCTGCCTACCCCGCCGGGAAGGCGGGCCAGGGGATGCGTCACTGGTAACCGGCCGCGTCGAGAACCTCGACCGCCTCCGCGTTCAGCGAGCCGTAGGCGGCGGCGTCGACCGGCATCCGCTCGAAGTCGCCGAAGCCCGCGATCAGCTCCTCGGGCTCGACGTCTGAGTTGACCGGGAACTCGTGGTTGTCGTCGACGAACTGGCTCTGGCCGTCGGTGGCCAGCCACTCGATGAGCTGCTGGGCCTCGGCCGGGGAGTCGGACTCGGCGACGACGCCGGCGCCGGAGATGTTGACGTGCACCCCGTCGCCCTCCTGGCTGGCCCAGTAGATCTCGACGCCGAGGTCGGGGTCCTCCTCCAGCATTCGTGCGAGGTAGTAGTGGTTGGTGATCCCGACCTCGCACCCACCGGCGTCGATGGCCTCGAGCAGCTCGATGTCGTTGCTCATCACCTCGACGTCGTTGGCCACCCAGCTCTCGACGATATCCTGGGCCCGCTCGCGGCCGTGCAGGTCGATCAGGCTCGCCACCAGCGACTGGGTGTAGGAGGAGGTCTCGTCGCGCATGCAGATCCGGCCCCGCCACTGCGGGTCGCCGAGCCCGGCGTAGGTGTCGGCGGCGTCGAACTCCGCCGGGTCGACCGCGTCGGGGTCGTAGACGACGGTCCGGGCACGCATCGACAGACCGGCCCACCGACCCTCGGGGTCGCGGAGGTCCCGCGGCACGGCCTCCTCGAGCACGGCGGAGTCCATCACGGCGAGCTGGTCCTGCTCGGCGGCGTTCCACAGCATCCCCGCGTCGACGGTCATGAACACGTCCGCGGGGGTGTCGTCGCCCTCGGCCTTCAACCGCTCGAGCAGCTCGGCGTCGTCGCCGTCCAGGAACTCCACCGTCAGGCCGGTGTCCTCGGTGAAGTCCGCGAAGGCGGCCTCGAGGTCGTAGTGCCGGGCGGAGTAGACCTGCAGGTCGGCCTCCTCGCCGACCAGGCCGCACGCCGAGAGCGGCAGGAGCGGCAGGGCGGCGATCGCGATCAGCAGACGGCGCATTCTCAGGGTCCTTCGTCGGGTCAGGAGGGTCTGTGAGTGAGGTTAGCCTGCCCTTGGTACGCCCCGCCCGCCCGGCCCCCGGTCCCGGCCCCCGGCGTGCGACCCGCGCACCCCGCGGACGAGGTCGCCCGCACAGCCCCCGCGCGGCTCAAGTCGGGCCGGCCCGCGACCGATGCACCAGGCACCCCCCTGCTGTGATGCCTGGAGCATCGGTCGCGGGCCGGCCCGACTTGAGCCGCGCGGGGGCTGTGCGGGCGACCTCGTCCGCGGGGTG